>NZ_QUML01000031.1:0-58229 GCF_010907025.1 Rhodopseudomonas sp. BR0G17
GAAAAATATTGTCCAATATCTTCGCGTTGTTCGGCTCCTGCTCAAACCGGACCAACTGGTTGTCAACCGTGTCCAGGCTCTCGAAGGTCTCCGTCAAAAACTCACGAAGAAGATCGTCCATACGCGTGGCCTTCACTGCACGCGGGCACGCGACCGTCGCCAATGCCCGACTAATGCGGCCACTGTGTGCGGAAAGCGTTTAATATTGGTTGCAGGCCGCGGGACGATGCGGCGGAAGTTCAAATAGTTAGGACCTTCGTACGATCCCGAGGCTGAGCGTCAATACAATCTTCACTATATCACTGCGCCTCTCAGGACGCAGTTACCACCATCGTGTCGCCTTCCGGCGCAAGTGACACGGTCAATCCGCAGGCCTGCGCGAGCAGCCGCGTGTAGTACGGCTGCACGCCGTGCGACTCGATCGGGCCGCTCTGCGTCCCGTTGAGCAGATCGACGATGTTGTGCGGCGTGCGGGCATTAATACCAGCCGCAACGATGCGGAACGACAAATTGTCGCCCTCGCCGATCGGATCGACCGTCAGCGTACCACCGCGCGGAATCGTCTGCTGAGCAATCACCAGCATGTTGAGCAGCAGCTTGACGCGGTTCTTGGCGAGCAGCAGCCGCGGCAGATTCCACGCCAGCTTGGTCTTGTCGTCTTCGAGGTGACCGCGCGCCATGTTCTGCGCGTCGCCAAGATCGATCTGCGCACCGGCCGAGCCGGCCGCACCGAACGCCAGCCGGCAGAACTGCAGCCGGGCCGATGCGGTTTTGGCGCTCTTTCGAATCAATTCCAGCGCGAAATCGCGGTCTTCCTGCTTGGAGCTGTCGTCGAGCACTTCCAGGCCATTGACGATCGCGCCGACCGGGCTGATGAGATCGTGGCACACCCGCGAACACAGCAGCGCCGCGAGCTCCAGCGCGTCGGGTGCGGGAGCCTGCACAGCGGGAGATTGGGTGTCGGACATCAGTCTGTTCCTCGGAAAACCGCTCGCAAGACGAATCAGCCTTGGTTAATGGCTTGATACACTGCGGCCGCAGGCAGTGCCAACACAACGGTCCGACACGAACAGGACCACCGACGGAGGATGACACAGCTTGATGACTGCCGCGTTCGAACAGCCCGCCGTCGTTTCATCTGAGCACGCCGCAACTCTGCTCGAACCGCTCACCGAGCTGGTGCTGCGCGCCGGGGCGGCAATCATGGCGATCCCCCGCGACGCCAAGGTCACCCGGAAGCCTGACGGTTCGCCGGTGACGCCCGCCGATCTCGCTGCCGACCGAGTGATCGCCGAGGGGCTGGCGAAGATCGCGCCGCACGTCCCGGTGCTGTCGGAGGAGTGTTGCAGCAACGGGCGGCCGACATCGGGCAGTTTCTTCGTGGTCGATCCGCTCGACGGGACCAAGGAGTACATCGCCGGCCGCGACGAATTCACCGTCAACCTGGCGCTGGTGTGCGACGGCCTGCCGGTTCTCGGCATCGTCGGCGCGCCGGCTCAAGGGATCGCCTGGCGCGGCGCGGTCGGCCAGGGCGCCGAACGGCTGACCGTCGCCGCTGACGGGACCAGCTTCACTGCCAGCGCGATCCGCACCCGGCCGCTGCCGCAGCCGGGCGAGCCATGGATCGCCACGGTCAGCCGGTCGCATCTCGATGCCGCCACCGTCGCCTTCATCGACGCCCGCCCCGGCGCCGTGCACGCGACGCTGGGATCGTCGCTGAAATTCTGCTGGATCGCCGAGGGCAAGGCCGACATCTACCCGCGGCTCGCATCGATCTGTGAATGGGACATCGCGGCCGGCGCCGCGCTGGTGATCGCCGCGGGCGGCAAGGTGACCGACCGGAGCGGCGCACCGCTGCGGTTCGACGAACCGCGGCCCAACTTCATCGTGCCGGAGTTCATCGCCTGGGGCGATCGCAACGGCAGCTAACGTTGAAGCTATTCGGCGAGCGTCGCCAACAGTCCCGGCCAGCGCTCGCGGGCGTCGTGGAGATAGCGCTCCGGACTAGCCGCGAAGGCGTCACGGTTTTCCTCGCGGTCGAACAGATACAGCCGCTGGCCGCTGATCAGCCAGATCAGCGCGTTGCCGGCCAGCGGCACGCCGCGCGCCACCGCAACCGGATCGTAGCCGCCGAACTGCGGGCCGTAGATATCCGGCCGGGCGAGAAAGAACTTGCGATTGTCGTCGTTGCAGAACCGCCAGACCGCGCCCTTTGCGGAGGCCTCGAACTCTGATTGGCCTTGCCGCGCCTGATGATCGGTGAAATACGCCACCGGATCGAAGCCATCGATCGCAAGACCGGTGGTGCGATCGACCACGAGGCGCTCGGTCGTACCGGCGAGCACGGTCGTGGGCGCAGAACTGCAGACGGCAACGAGGCCGAGCAGTCCGATCAAGGCGATTCGAAGGCGCATCCGGTTCCGTTCCTGCCGCTGTGCCGTCATAGTTGCTGCCGATAACGTTCCGAGTCGGGGACAAACGTCGCTACAGGATGCCCGTCAGCATCCGGTTAAAGCGGCGCAAGGGATTTGAAGACCCAGGGGTGAATTGCATGAGCTTCGTGACGCGTCGCGCCGCGCTGGCCTTTGTTGCGCTGGCGGCCCTGAATGTGCCGGCTGTGGCGCAGCAACAGCCATTGCCACCGAAGTCCCCCGCCGGCCCGAATACCTATGGGCCGGACGAACTGGTCGGCGCCGGCCACCGCTTCTTCGGCAACGTCTCGCGCGGCCTCGCCTCGGTGATCGAGCGCGCGGTCAGCCAGTGGGGCCTGCCCAACGGCTATGTGCTCGGCGAGGAAGGTTCGGGCGCGTTCGTGGCCGGCCTGCGCTACGGCGAAGGCACGCTCTACACCAAGAACGCCGGCGACCTGAAAGTGTATTGGCAGGGCCCGTCGGTCGGCTTCGACTGGGGCGGCAACGGCGCCCGCACCATGACGCTAGTGTACAACCTGCCCTCCACCAACGCGATCTATCAGCGGTTCGGTGGCATCGACGGCTCGGCCTATGTGGTCGGCGGCTTCGGCATGACCGCGCTGACTGCCAACGGCATCGTGCTGGTGCCGATCCAGTCCGGCATCGGCCTGCGGCTCGGCGCCAATATCGGCTACCTGAAGTTCACCCCCTCGGCGACCTGGAATCCGTTCTGATCCAGGCCGCCCGCGCGGCCTACAGCCAGAGCGCGTAACCGGCTACCGATTCACGTTGACGCCGCAATGCACTGGCGCGAAGGCGCCGGCTTATGGCATTGTGCCGCAAATGGATTTGCGGCTGGACGGCGACGTTCGCCCGCGCCATCAACGGTTCATCGTCCGAATTCGCGCCGACGCGCTCCGCGCCAAGCTCCGCGGAACGCGCGCGCCTTGCCAAAGCGCGTGTGGGAGACATCGATGGTCGAACAGATCATGTATCTGGCGATCGGCTTTCTGGTCGCGATGCTGCTCGCGCTGATGCTGGCACCGCTGGTGCATAATCGCGCGGTGCGGCTGACGACGAAGCGGCTGGAAGCGGCGACGCCGCTGTCGATGGCGGAGATCCAGGCCGACAAGGACCAGCTCCGGGCCGAATTCGCGATGTCGGCTCGGCGGCTGGAGATGAGCGTCGACCAGCTCAAGAACAAGACGACCAGCCAGTTCGCCGAGATCGGCAAGAAGACCGACGCGATCAATCGCCTCAAGCTCGAACTCGCCGAGAAGAACGCCGCGATCGAGACGCTCGAAGCGCGCGAAAAGGCGGTACAGGAACAGCTTCGCAGCACTGAGCAGGACTTCGCCGCCAAGACCGAGGAGCTGCGCGCCGCCGAGAGCGCACTGGCCGAGAAGCAGGCCGAGCTCGCCCGCATCAACGCCGAGCTCAACGAGCGCTCCACCCTGGCCGACACCCGGCAGGTCGAACTGGTGGCGCTGCACACCAAGATCGAGGAGCTGCAGGCGCGGGTCGGCGAGGCCGAGAAAGAGTTTGCCGCCACCCGCAGCCGGCTCGAAGCGCAGCGCGGCGAATCCGCCTCCACCACGCGCGAGCTGGATGAGGCCCGCGGCCGCGTCGAGGCGCTGAGCCTGCGCGTCGGTGAGCTCGACCGGCAACTGCTGCTGCAGGTCAAGGAAGCCGAGCTGCTCGGCGGCCGCGTCCACGAACTGGAAGAGCGTCTCGCCGCCCAGAGCAAGCTGCTGGCCGAGCGCGAATTCGAGAACAACCAGCTCCGCGCCGCCAACGAGGCCGCGCTGCGCACCGTTGGCGAGCTGCGCAACGAGCTCGACGCCACCAGCAGCAAGTCGCCGGACCTCGCCCGCATCCGCAAGGACAAGGCCGCGCTCGAAGACCAGCTGACCCAGGCCCGCGACGAACGCGCCAAGGCGCAGCGCGAGCTGGTGGCGCTGAAGCAGCAGGCGGAAAGCTCCTGGGAAACCGAGCGGATGGAGAACGCGCTGCTGCGCGAGCGGATCAACGACATCGCCGCCGAGGTCGCCAAGCTGGCGATCACGCTGGAAGGCCCGGATTCGCCGATCCAGGCGATGCTGACCGCACCGGCGCCGGCCAAGCCCGCGAAGGGCGCCAAGGCCGCCAACGGTACCAAGAGCGCCGGCGTCGCGCCGGTGGTGGCCGGCGGCACGCTCGCCGACCGAATCCGCGCGCTGCAATCCCACGCCTCGCGCGCGCGCCAGACCGGCTGAACCGCGCCGCGCCCTGCGACGATCTGGGCAAATCTGCCAAAGCCGGGTGTTGCCGCTTGACACCCCCGCCCCGCACTTCGTAAATCGCGCCTCTACGGTGGTTCGACCGGCCGCTTCCGCGGCCCCTGTCCCCAACCGGTCCCGGGCGCATAGCTCAGCGGGAGAGCGTTCCCTTCACACGGGAGAGGTCCAAGGTTCGATCCCTTGTGCGCCCACCATTTCCCCTTCGAAATGAGTACCACTGCACGTCTGTCAGGCGCCCCTGCAATCCACGCGATCTGCAAACCACTTACGATACAGCGCCAGCTCAAACTGGGCTGGATGCAGGAGACAATGAACTCAACGGCCGTGAAGGGCAAACGTCCGGGAAGGCCGCAGGCGTAGCGCCCCCGGCAATGGCTACCTCCCTAACCGCGCCATGCTCGTCGCCGCCGGTGAGAGGAAAGTCGAGCCTGATCTTCCGCACGTGCTGTGGCGCTAGTGCTTCCCACCTCGTAAGCACAATGGTACGTTGTAACTAATCAAACTACTACTCGACCGACTGTCCAGTGCAGGAATACCATGATCAACGGCGATTATGGGCGTGACGCCTTGGACTTCATCGAAGGCCTTTCTCGCCTCTCGACCCTCACCGAGGCGTTCCGGGCGATAGAAACCGGATTCGGCGCCTTCGGCTTCGAGACAATCATCATCACGGCCATCCCCAACCACTATCAAAAATTCTCGCAGATGGTCATGGCGAAGCGCTGGCCAGAGGAGTGGTTCAAGCTCTACACGCAAAACAACTACGACCGCGCCGACCCGGTCGTCCGACATCTGCGCCAGAACATCAATCCGTTCGAATGGTCGGAAGCGCCGTATCATCGTAAGGACGATCAACGAGCCGCGGAGGTGATGGACCGCGCTGCAGACTTCAGGATGGTGCGCGGCTTCATTGTCCCTATCCACGGTCTGGCCGGCTACGAAGCCGCGATCTCCCTGGGCGGCTCGAATATCGATCTCAATCCCCGCAGCAAACCAGTGCTGCATCTGATGGCCATGTACGCCTTCGATCGCATTCGGACCCTCGCTTCGCCAGCGCCGGCGGCGCCAAGACTGACGCATCGGGAACGTGAAGCGCTAATCTGGGCGGCGCGAGGGAAGTCTGCCTGGGAGATCGGCGAGATCCTGAGCATCGCGCAACGTACCGCCGAAGAGCACATCTCCACGGCCGGACGAAAACTCGGCGCCGCGAACAAAACCCACGCCGTCGCCATCGCCATTCGGCAGAATTTGATTTGTCCCTGAGACAAGCGCCACTGGGATTTTTCCCAATATCGATACCGAGCTTGTTGTCCGAGAGTTCACGTCACTCATCCAGGGGAGGTGGACGTGATCCATGTAATCTCGGCAAGCAATCGCCATCTGTACCAGGACGCGATCGAGCAGCACTTCAAGATCAGGCACGAGATCTTCGTGGAAGAGCGAGGATGGAAGACGCTCGAACGCCCCGACGGCCGGGAAATGGATCAGTATGACGACGACGATACAATCTACCTTCTGGCCATGGACGAAGGGAAGGTCGTCGGGGGTCACAGGCTCTACCCGACGACCAAGCCGACGATGATCGACGAAATCTTTCCTCATCTCGCCGCCGTCAGCGGTTGCCCATCGGCGCCCGATATCTGGGAGTGGTCGAGGTATTTCATTGTTCCCGCGCAACGAGACAGCGACTTGAACCTCCGACTGATGGCAGCCGTTCAAGAGTTCGGCCTCGACGAGGGGATCTCTCAAGTCAGCGCCGTGATCGAGATGTGGTGGATGCCACGCTTTCAACAGGCGGGCTTCGCTCTGAAACCGCTTGGCGTCCCGGCACTGATCGAAAACGCATGGACAATCGCAACGCTGATCGACATCAACGAAAGTGCCTTATGGACGGTCCAACAGATGGTCGGAAAAGCCAGCGTATTGAAGCGCCATGGCCCACAACGCAGGCACGTAGCGCATTCGGAGAGGCTGCGCTCAAGTCCTGTCGAGCGCTTACTTCTGGCCTAATAGGATACGCCTCGCGAGATCAATCACACGTCGCCGTTCTGCGGGCGACGAGATCCGACAGAAGATTCGGACCAACTCGAGACTCTCTTGGGGCGAAGCGAAATAGCCTGCCGCCGGCGCGGACAGGTCGGCTCCAAGATTATTGGCCGCGCGCCGGGATTCGAAATCGTCATAAGCCACAACAGCCCCCGAGATCATAGAATGGCTAACGTTGATAATTTGAATCAGCTTCGGAGGTCGATCGATGGCGCCCGAGAGCTGGCTATAGCTCTTAATCTGACCACGACTGTTCACATCCTATCAATGGCATGCCTCGAAATTGCAGAGACAATCGACAAAAAGATTGAAAACGAACACTGTCGCGTAGCAAAGCCAGAAGAATGACTACACAGAGCGTATTTGATACCTCTGGAGGTACGGAAATCGGGTACCAACGCATCGATCTTGAAAGGTGAAGGGTCGGTCCAAGGACGCCCCCACTCCCCCGCGCGAGATCCAGAGACCGTCCCAAGCGCGCCTCTCATTCCCCGGATCTTCAACTAACGACCGTCCAAGCCGCGCCACAACGCCGCACAACATCGCACCGCACCAATTGATCCGGCACAATGCGGCCGCACTGCACGCTCGTTTAGCGACGATCGCAGATGGCGTCTGTCCATCGTCGGGAAGGGAGCGGTCCATGCCTCATACCATCGATCAGAAGATCAACGCGTTGCTCGAGCAGGAGACTTCGCTGCGGCAGTGGCTGGAGCAGATCCGGGCGCTGACCAAGGACGCCCGCGGCGCCACCGTGATCGCCGGACTGACGCAGAAAGAGACCGAGGAGTTTCTGCTGCTCAGCCCGCTGGTCCGCGCCTTCGACAGCGGTATGACTGCCGACCATGCGGCGGCGGTCCGGGCACGCCATGCCGAGCTGAAGGCCAAGCTCGAAGGCGCCCTGCAGGACAATGCGATCGAAAGCCTGAGCGGCTGGGGCGAAGCGGCCGCGGCAGCCCGCTGAGCCGCCAAGACACTATCGCCAGCGCGGATCGTTCAAGACGGCGCGGGCGCGCGCCGTCATCATTCGGCTGCGCCTATTGCAAGCTCGTCAGCCGCCGGCGGCATGATGGGTTTCGCTGCGCTCAACCCATCTTACGGGCTTAGTTCGCTGACAGCCTTTTCGGTCACGCCGAGGCTTGCTTGGCCTCGGCGGTAACGGGGGCGCAGAACTTGTTGGCCAGCCAGGACGACAGCGTCGCCGGCACTAGGCCGACCATGCCGTACAGCCCGAATTGCAGGACGCCGGCATCGGCGCCGCGGTTGCCGTACATCACGGCGGTGGAGAGGAAGCCGATCACGCCGACGATCACCACCCGGCCGCCGGGGCTGACCCGGCGGATGTGACAGATGATCTCGTCGATCGCCCCCATCATCAGCGCCGGCAGCAGGCCGAACAGGTAGCTGTATTGCAGCGACTTGAACAACACGACGAAGAACTTCTTCACCTCGGTCAGATGGGTGTGCGCCCAATAGCCCGACAGATAGGTCGTCGCGAACAACAGCAGCAAGCCGCCGATCAACGGACCGATCGCGGCAAAGATCACGTAGCGCTTCATGCCTGCTCCACCCGCGGCCATGCCCGGCCGCGGCCGACAGGCTACGCTGCCGGCCACCGGTTCGACAACTGTCCGAAACGGGAACGCGCGGGTGGCGGGAGCGCGCGCGGTGCTACATCTGCACCGCGATCACGTTCGGGCCGCCGCTGGCGAGGCCGGCGGCGAGTGCGACGTTGAACTCGTCGGCGGTCGACACGTTCCGCGCCGGCACGCCCATGCCCTTGGCGAGCGCCACCCAATCGAGGTCCGGCCGGTCCAGCGTCAGCATGTCCTCGGCGCGCTGGCCGGGCTTGCCGGCACCAACGCCGTCGAACTCGCCGCGCAGGATCTGATACTTGCGATTGGCGAACACCACGGTGGTGACGTCGAGGTTCTCGCGCGCCTGGGTCCACAGCGCCTGCAGGGTGTACATCGCGCTGCCGTCGCCCACCATGCACAGCACCTTGCGGTCCGGGCAGGCCACCGCGGCGCCGACCGCAACCGGCGGCGAGAAGCCGATCGAGCCGCCGAGATTCTGCAGCCAGTCGTGCGGCGCGGCGGCCGCCGTCGGCGGGAAGAAGCCGCGGCCGGTGGTGATCGATTCATCGATCACGATGCCGTTCTCCGGGATCGCCATCGCGATCGCCTGGGCAATATTGTCGAGCGTCAGCGCGCCGGTCGGCTTGGCGATCTCGACCAGCTTCTGGGGCGCCGCGTCGCTCGCCTTGGCACCGAGCGCACCGGCCAGCGCTTCCAGCGCCGCGACCGAGTTTTCGCCGACCTCGGTGACGCGATGCGCCTCGCAGCCTTCCGGCTTCAGCAGGCTCGGCTTGTCCGGATAGGCGAAGAACGCCACCGGATCCATCGCCTCGACCAGCACGATGTGGCGGAACTGCTTCAGGATCGGCAGCGCGGCATCGACCACATACGGAATCCGCTCGATCCAGTAGCGCCCCTGCCCGCGCGCCATCCGGGCGTTGTAGGTCTGGCCCATCACCTTGCAGCCGGTCTTGCCGGCGATCCGCTGCGCCAGCGCGAGGCCATGCTCGGTGAGCGCAGCGCCGGACAGCAGCAGCAGGGTCGGCTCGCCGGAGCGCAGCACGCGCGCGGCGGCTTCCACCGCCTGCGGCGAATAGGTCGGGCGCTGGCTGTCTTCAGGCACGTCGGCGACGCCATCAGCTTCATTCCAGGCGGTGTCGGCCGGCAGGATCAGCGTGGCGATCTGCGCTGGCGAGCTCTTGGCGGCAGCGATCGCCGCGGCGCCGTCGCGCGCCACCGACTTGGCGTCCGGCGAGGTGCGGACCCAGGCCGACATCGGCCGCGCCAGGCCCTCGATGTCCGAGGTCAGCGGCGCGTTGTAATCGATGTGGTAGGTGGCGTGCTGGCCGACGATGTTGACGATGCCGGAGGCGGCCTTCTTGGCGTTGTGCAGATTGGCAAGGCCGTTGGCGAGGCCCGGGCCGAGATGCAGCAGCGTCGAGGCCGGCGTGCCCTTCATCCGGTAGTAACCATCGGCGGCACCGGTGACGACGCCCTCGAACAGGCCGAGCACGCAGCGCATCCCCTCGACGCGGTCGAGAGCGGCGACGAAGTGCATTTCCGACGTGCCAGGGTTGGTGAAGCAGACATCGACGCCGCCCTTGACCAGCGTCCGCACCAGACTCTCGGCACCATTCATAGTTTCGCTCCCGATTTGCAATTTGTGCGCCCGATCAATCATTGTTCCATCGCTTCGTCAAAGGGGGACGGCGCGCGGCAGGACTGCGGCGAACGCGTGCGCCGACGTACAGCCGCCGGCTTGCGCAATCGCCGCGATTATGGCCAGTTCGGAGCGAAACGAAGATTGCGAGGTTTCGGAATGGTTCGTCGACTTGCCGCCAGCGCGCTCGCGCTGATCTCGATCGCCACCGCCCTGCCGACCGCCGCTTCGGCGCAAGAGCTCGACCTGCGCTCGGTGATGGGATTCGGACCGTTCTATCGCTCCGGCCCGAGCGCCAATCCGATCCCGCGCGAGACCGTGATGTTCGACGGCAACTATGCCCCGGGCACGATCGTCATCAGCACCCGCGAGCGCCGGCTGTATCTGGTCCAGAGCGACGGCACCGCGTTGCGCTACGGCATCGGCGTCGGCCGCGATGGCTTCCGCTGGTCGGGCACCCACCGCATCACCGCCAAGAAGGAATGGCCGGGCTGGACCCCGCCGGCCCAGATGCTGCGCCGCCGCCCCGACCTGCCGCGCTACATGGCAGGCGGCGAGGACAATCCGCTGGGCGCTCGGGCGATGTATCTCGGCTCGACGCTGTACCGGATTCACGGCTCCAACGAGCCGGAAACCATCGGCCAGGCGGTGTCATCAGGCTGCTTCCGCATGACCAATGACGACGTCAAGGACCTGTACGACCGGGTTCGGGTCGGTACCGTTGTGGTGGTGAAAAACTAAGCCAGCCGGGCGATCGGCCGCCTCACAGGCGGCTGCGGCCGAATTGCCGGTTGTGCGCCGGACCGGAATGCGGCAGCCTTTCGTGATGCACTGCGGCGCCCGGCATCTTAGACCTGCGCTCGCGGCGGTCACCGCCGCGATCACGCTCCTCGCGACGGCCCCGGCCGGCGCCGCCGAAGCGACCGACTTCTCCGCCACCCAGCGCAGCGAGAAGACCGACTTCACCGACAGCCAGATCGTCGACGGTTTCTTCCGCACCGCGTTCGGTGCCGAATTCCACATGGCGGGACGGGTCGACCGGATTCGCAAATACGAGGCCCCGGTGCGGGTCTATGCCGAAGGCGACGGTCAGGCGCATCGCCGCGCCGAGCTCGCCCGGATCGTGTCGGACATCGCCGGCCGGGTCGAGCATCTCGACATCGCGATGACCGACAATCCCGACGAGGCCAACGTCACCGTCCACCTCGTCCGCGACCGCAACCTCGGCAAGACCATCGCGACCTTCTACGGCGAGGAACGCGCCCGCGAGATCCGCGAAAGCCTCGATCCGCAGTGCCTGTCCGGCTTCCGCAAGAACGACCGGTACGAGATCGAGCGCTCCGACGTCATCCTCACCATCGACAACGGCGACTTCGTGTTCCGCGACTGCGCCTATGAGGAGCTGCTGCAGTCGCTCGGCCCGATCAACGACACCGACAAGGTGCCGTGGACGATGTTCAACGACGACGTCCAGAAGGGCTATTTCGACGTCTACGATCAGTACCTCTTGAACATCCTGTACCACCCGGCGATCCGCCCCGGCATGACCGTGCCGGAGGTCAAAGCGGTGCTGCCCCAGGTCCTCGCCGACGTGCGCAGCTACGTCGCGAAGGTGAACAAGCTGACGCGTTAAGGCGTCATCGGACGCTTCGCCAACACGTGCAAAAAGATCGGGGCGACCCGGGTGTCGGCGACGATCGGTTCGGCTGCAGCAACCTCTTCCGAGGCCATCGGCTCGCCGAACGCCTCGATCCTGAGGCCTGCCCCGACGATCATCGCGACCCAGGTCGACAGCGTGCGGTGAAACCGCGGAACCGCAAACGGCGTCAGCGTGGCCTGCTGCTCCGGCGAGAGGCCGGAAAACAACCACCGCTCAACCCGGCCGTCGCTCTCGTCGAAGTAATCGGCCAGTTCGATGGCCACCGGAACGCCGTGCTCATCGCGGATGTTGCGGCGGGTCGGCGGTACGAAGCATGGATGCAGGATGGAAAACTGCAAAAAGCCGCCCGGCTTCAGGATTCGCGTCACCTCGCGGAGCACAGCCGCCTGGTCGACCATGTCCATCATCGACATGAAGGCCGTCACGAAATCGAAGCTGCCGTCTGCGAACGGCAGCGTGAGGCCGTCTCCCAGCACATAGTCGGTGCCAAGCGGATCACGTCGTTCGGCGTCCCGGGCGTGACGCAGAAAAGTTGGGGCGATGTCGAGGCCGGTCATCGAGGCGCCGAGCCGCGCGACGGCGCGGGTGTTGGTGCCTTCACCGCAGCCGAGGTCCAGCCCCTTCAGACCAGCGACCGGCGGCAACATCGCGAGGAAAGCCGGCGTATTCAGCGCATCGCGATATCGGTCATGGCCGGCACGCGACAGCATCGTCCACGTCTCGGCGTTGCTCTCCCAATGCGCGGAGACCTCCTTGGCATCCATTTTGTCCCTCCGGTTTCAAGCGAGGGGCGGAGCCATAGGGGGCACAGATGTCAAAGCAAGGGCGCCAACATGGCGCCCTTGCAACGCGTGACGTCTCATGCCGTCTTGGTGAACAGCTCGCGGCCGATCAGCATACGGCGGATCTCGCTGGTGCCGGCGCCGATTTCGTAGAGCTTGGCGTCACGCAGCAGGCGGCCGGTCGGGTAGTCGTTGATGTAGCCGTTGCCGCCGAGCAGCTGGATCGCATCGAGCGCGCATTGCGTGGCGCGTTCGGCGGCGTACAGGATCGCGCCGGCGGCGTCTTCGCGGGTGGTCTCGCCGCGGTCGCAGGCCTTGGCGACCGCATAGACGTAAGCGCGCGAGGCATTCATCGTCACGTACATGTCGGCGACCTTTCCCTGCACCAGTTGGAAGGTGCCGATCGGCTCGCCGAACTGCTTGCGCTCATGCACGTAGGGCAGCACCACGTCCATGCAGGCCTGCATGATGCCGACCGGACCGGCGGCCAGCACCGCGCGCTCGTAGTCGAGCCCGCTCATCAGCACGTTGACGCCGCGGCCGACCTCGCCGAGCACGTTCTCCTCCGGCACTTCGCAATCCTCGAACACCAGTTCGCCGGTGTCAGAGCCGCGCATCCCGAGCTTGTCGAGCTTCTGCGCGGTGGAGAAACCCTTGAAGCCCTTCTCGATCAGGAACGCGGTGATGCCGCGCGGCCCTGCGTTCGGATCGGTCTTGGCGTACACCACCAGCGTCTCGGCGATCGGACCGTTGGTGATCCACATCTTGTTGCCGTTGAGGACGAAGCGGTCGCCCTTCTTGTCGGCGCGGGTCTTCATCGACACCACGTCGGAGCCGGCGCCCGGCTCGCTCATCGCCAGCGCGCCAACGTGTTCGCCCGAGATCAGCTTCGGCAGATATTTGCGCTTCTGCGCTTCGTTGCCGTTGCGGCGGAGCTGATTGATGCAGAGATTGGAGTGCGCGCCATAGGACAGGCCGACCGAGGCCGAAGCGCGGGAGATCTCCTCCATCGCAATGCAGTGCTCGAGATAACCGAGCCCGGCGCCGCCGTAATCTTCCTCGACAGTGATGCCGTGCAGGCCGAGCGCGCCGAGCTTCGGCCACAGGTCGCGCGGGAACGTGTTGGTCTTGTCGATGGCTTCGGCGCGCGGTGCGATCTCGTTAGCGGCGAAGTCGCGAACGGTCTCGCGGATCGCGTCGGCGGTCTCGCCGAGATCGAAGTTGAACAGGCTCTGCGCGTTGGGAATCATGCTGGGTGCTCGCTCCGCTCGGCGGCGCCTGGCAGCGTCGCCGTGTGTTGTTTGCGCGCACCATGTCACGGCACCGGGAGCCTGAGAAGGCTCCAATGGTCGGGCGGTGCAGCATGGTCTCCAGCTTGTCGACGCAAGTCGCGCGCGGAGCGCTTTTCTACCGTCAAATCAATTTGTTCGAGCGGCCGGTCGGGCTCCCCGAAAGCGCCCCACCGCTGCCGCCTATTGACGATCTGATCAGACGGCCGAACCCGCCGGACCTAACCATGGCGGGACCGAAAATCCGACCGCGACCGCCGCCGCCGACCGCGGCGAGCGTCCATGACATGGCCAGGGAGGACGACGATGCACGGCACCATCGAGACCGGAAAAGCGGCGCGGCTGCGGGCGGCGCGCGAGGAAGCCTACGCGACCCCGCTGAAGGATTTCCATCCCGGCGCCCCGCGGCACTTCCGCGACGACACGCTGTGGCCGTGGTTCGAACGGCTGCGCAAGGAAGAGCCGGTGCATTACTGCACCAATGCGCCGATCGAGGCGTATTGGAGCGTCACCAAGTACAACGACATCATGCATGTCGACACCAACCACCAGATCTTCTCGTCGGACTCCACGCTCGGCGGCATCTCCATCCGCGACGCGCCGGTCGGCTACGACTGGCCGAGCTTCATCGCGATGGATGAGCCGCGGCACTCGGCGCAGCGCAAGACGGTGTCGCCGATGTTCACGCCGCAGCATCTGGACGAACTGGCAGTGCTGATCCGCGGCCGGACCCAGAAAGTGCTGGACGGCCTACCGCGCGGCGAGACCTTCAACTTCGTCGACCGCGTCTCGATCGAGCTGACGACGCAGATGCTGGCGACGCTGTTCGATTTTCCGTTCGACGAACGCCGCAAGCTGACGCGCTGGTCCGACGTCGCCACCGCGCTGCCGAAGAGCGGCGTGGTCGAATCCGAGCAGCAGCGCCGCGACGAGCTGAACGAATGCGCCGCGTATTTCGCCCGGATGTGGAACGAGCGGGTGAACTCGGAGCCGCGCAACGACCTGCTGTCGATGATGGCGCATCACGACGCCACCCGGACGATGGACCGCGACAACCTGATCGGCAACATCCTGCTGCTGATCGTCGGCGGCAACGACACCACCCGCAACACCATGTCGGGCTCGGTGCTGGCGCTGAACGAGAACCCGCACGAGTTTGAAAAGCTGCGGGCCACCCCGAAGCTGATCGACACCATGGTGCCCGAGGTGATCCGCTGGCAGACCCCGCTGGCCCACATGCGCCGCACCGCCCTCCAGGACACCGAGCTCGGCGGCAAGACCATCCGCAAGGGCGACCGCGTGGTGATGTGGTACGTTTCAGGCAACCGCGACGACGAGGTGATCGAGCGGCCGGAGGAATTTATCATCGACCGTGCCCGGGCCAGGATCCACCTGTCGTTCGGTTTCGGTATCCATCGGTGCGTCGGGATGCGCTTGGCCGAATTGCAACTGAGGATCGTATGGGAGGAGATGCTCAAGCGTTTCGAGCGTATTGAAGTTGTCGGGGAGCCGAAGCGGGTGTATTCGAGCTTCGTCAAGGGCTACGAGTCCTTGCCGGTCCGGGTCTCATGACCTCCCCCCAAAACCAACAAGAAGACGCAGCCGATGAAACACCATGCCGCGGAGCAGGACGAATACCACGACATCCGCGACGCCGTCGCCAAACTGTGTGCGCAGTTTCCCGGCGAGTACTGGCGCAAACTCGACCGCGAAATGGCCTATCCCAAGGCGTTCGTCGACGCCCTGACGGAGGCCGGTTACCTTTCCGTTCTGATCCCCGAGGAATACGGCGGCGCCGGCCTGAAGCTGTCGGCCGCAGCGGCGATCCTGGAAGAGATCCAGCGCGCCGGCTGCAACGGCGGCGGCTGCCACGCCCAGATGTACACCATGGGCACCCTGCTGCGGCACGGCAGCGACGAGCAGAAGGCCAAGTGGCTGCCGAAGATCGCCAGCGGTGAACTCCGCCTGCAGGCGTTCGGCGTCACCGAGCCGACCTCGGGCACCGACACCACCTCGCTGAAAACCTTCGCCAAGAAGGATGCCAACGGCGACTACATCGTCAATGGCCAGAAGATCTGGACCAGCCGGGCGGAGTATTCCGACCTGATGATCCTGCTCGCGCGCACCACGCCGAAGGATCAGGTGACCAAGAAGACCGAGGGTCTCTCGGTGTTCCTGGTCGACATGCGCGAGGCGCGCGGCCATGGCCTCGAGATCCGCCCGATCCGCACCATGATGAACCACGCCACCACCGAAGTGTTCTTCACCGACATGAAGGTGCCGAAGGAGAACCTGATCGGCGAAGAGGGCAAGGGCTTCCGCTACATCCTCTCCGGCATGAATGCCGAGCGCATCCTGATCGCCTCGGAGTGCGTCGGCGACGCCAAATGGTTCATCGCCAAGGCCAGCGCCTACGCCAAGGACCGCACCGTGTTCGGCCGGCCGATCGGCCAGAACCAGGGCATCCAGTTCCCGATCGCCAAGGCCTACGCCAACATGCGTGCGGCCGAGCTGATGGTGAAGGAAGCCACCCGCAAGTACGAAGCCGGCATGGATTGCGGCGCCGAGGCCAACATGGCCAAGATGCTCGCCGCCGACGCGTCGTTCGAAGCGGCCAACGCCTGCATCCAGACCCACGGCGGCTTCGGCTTCGCCGAGGAATACGACGTCGAGCGCAAGTTCCGCGAAACCCGGCTGTATCAGGTCGCGCCCATCTCGACCAACCTGATCCTGTCGCATCTCGCCGAGCACGTGCTCGGGATGCCGCGGTCGTACTGAGGGCGCGGGCAGCAACCGCTGCCTCGCTTGAACCGTCTCCTTCGTCATTGCGAGCGAAGCGAAGCAATCCAGAGCCGAGTGCACCGAGCCTGGATTGCTTCGTCGCTTCGCTCCTCGCAATGACGTAGCCATTGCAGGATTGATTGGATGCTTCCGCTCGAAGGACTGACCGTCATCGCCGTCGAACAGGCGGTTGCCGCGCCATATTGCAGCTCGCGGCTCGCCGATGCCGGCGCCCACGTCATCAAGATCGAACGGCCCGAAGGCGATTTCGCCCGCGGCTATGACGCCGCCGCCAAGGGCCAGAGCAGCTACTTTGTCTGGCTCAACCGCGGCAAGGAATCCGCGGTGGTCGACCTCGCCACCAAGGAAGGCCGCGCGGAGCTGGAAAAGCTGATCGCCTCGGCCGACGTGCTGCTGCAGAACCTCAAGCCCGGCTCGATGGACAAGCTCGGCTTTGCCCGCGAGCGGCTGCGCAAGGACTATCCGAAGCTGATCATCTGCACGATCTCCGGCTACGGCGACGAGGGCCCCTACGCCCATCGCAAGGCCTATGACCTGTTGATCCAAGCCGAAAGCGGTCTCGCCTCGATCACCGGCGGCCCGGAAAGCGCCTCCCGCGTCGGCATGTCGATCGTTGACGTCGCCACCGGCGCCACGGCGCACGCGGCGATCCTCGAGGCCCTGATCGGCCGCGGCCGCACCGGCCAGGGCGCCGACATCCGGATCTCGATGTTCGACGTCATGGCCGACTGGCTGACCGTGCCGCTGCTCAATGCCGAGGCCGGCAATCCGCCCAAGCGTCTCGGCCTCGCCCATCCGTCGATCGCGCCCTACGGCGTGTTCACCTCGAAGGACGGCAAGGACATCCTGATCTCGATCCAGAGCGAGCGCGAGTGGAAGAAGCTGTGCTCGGACGTGCTGCGTCAGCCTGACCTGCCGAACGATCCGCGGCTGTGCAACGGCGTCGAGCGGGTCAAGAACCGCGCCTACACCGACAAGATCGTGGCCGACATCTTCGGCTCGCTGACCCGCGACGATCTGCTCGAACATCTGGCCGCCGCCGACATCGCGTTCGCCGAAGTCAACGCGATGGAAGACCTGTCGCACCATCCGCATCTGCGCCGGATCGAAGTCGACACCCCGAACGGCAAGGTCAGCTATCCGGCGCCGGCAGCGATCTTCGTCGGCGACGAGCGTCGCTACGGCGCAGTGCCGGGCATCGGCGACAAGCGCAAGTAAGCGAGGACCAACATGACCGACGCGCTCGACATCGATCATCTGCGGCAATGGATCGGCCGCAGCGAACAGGCCACCGACCTGGTCACGCCACAACTCGTGAAGGGGCTGCGCGCGACGCTGTTCCTCGACATCGGCAAGCCGCAGACCGGCGATGCCGCTCCCTTCACCGTGCACTGGTGCCTCGGGCAGCCGGTGTACCCGATGGACCAGCTCGGCCCCGATGGCCACCCGACCCGCGGCTGCTTCCTGCCGCCGGTGCCGCTGCTGCGCCGGATGTGGGCGGGCGGCGAACTGCAGTTCGTCGATGCGCTCAAGGTCGGCGACGAAGTGACCCGGACCTCGACGATCGGCGACGTGACGATCAAGCAGGGTTCGACCGGCACGCTGTGCTTCGTCACCGTCAATCATGAGATCACCACGCCCCGTGGCGTTGCAATCCGCGACCGCCAGGACATTGTCTATCGCGACGTGCCGCCGCCCTCGTCCGCCCCCGCAACGCCGGCCAAGCCCGCGGCAGCGCCGCCGGACGCCAAGCACCGCGAGAGCCACCTCGCCGATCCGGTGCTGCTGTTCCGCTATTCGGCGCTGACCTTCAACGGCCACCGCATCCACTACGACCGCGACTACGTCACCAAGGTCGAGGGCTATCCGGGCCTGATCGTGCACGGCCCGATGCAGGCCGCGCTGCTGGTCGAATTCGCCGCTAAACTCAAAGGCAGCGTGCCGAAGACCTTCAGCTATCGCGGCGTGCAGCCGCTGTTCGACGGCGCCGACTTCAGCGTCAATGCCAACGAGACCGCAGCCGGCCTCGACCTGTGGACCGCCAATGCCGACGGCGAGCCGACCATGAAGGCCACGGCGAGCTGGTAGCTCTTTGCAACATGCACGTCATTCCGGGGCGCTCACGAAAGTGAGCGAACCCGGAATCTCGAGCTGTTCTGCCGCCTTCCTGCTCTAACCTCTGGGTTCCGGGCTCGCGCGACGCGCGCCCCGGAATGACTGTGCGGTGTTCGCACGCTCGCGCCGCGGAATGACGCGTGATCCGTGTTGACTCCCCTCGCCGCCTGCGGATTTGATCGGTGCAAACAACAACACCGGCATCCGCCGCCCGAGGAAATCGCCCTTGCCCGCCAACAAGTCCAAGCAGCCGAGCGCTGCCGTCACCACCGTCAAATCCGCCACGCTCGACCTGCTCCGCGCCTTCAAGATCGGCAGGGTGTTCGGCAATCCCGGCTCGACTGAGCTGCCGTTCCTCAGCGACTGGCCGGACGATATCGACTACGTGCTGGCGCTGCAGGAAGCCTCTGCCGTGGCGATGGCCGACGGCTACGCGCAGGCGACGCGCAACGCCGGCTTCGTCAATCTGCATTCGGCGGCCGGCGTCGGCAACGCGCTCGGCAACATCTACACCGCGTTCAAGAACCAGACGCCGCTGGTGATCACCGCCGGCCAGCAGGCGCGCAGCCTGTTGCCGCTGCAGGCCTTCCTCGGCGCCGAGCGCGCCTCCGAGTTTCCGCGGCCTTATGTGAAGTACAGCGTCGAGCCGGCACGCGCCGAGGACGTGCCCGCCGCGATCGCCCGCGCCTACTACGTCGCCATGCAGCCGCCGTGCGGACCGACCTTCGTGTCGGTGCCGATTGACGATTGGGCCCGGCCCGCCGCGCCGGTGCCGCCGCGCGCCGTCACGCGCGAGCTCGGTCCGGATCGATCAGCGATGCAGGCGCTGGCCGATACGCTTGCCAAAGCCAAGAAGCCGGCGCTGGTGGTCGGGCCCGCGGTCGATCGGGCCGATGCGGTCGATCTGATGGTCCAGCTCGCCGAGCGCACCAACGCACCGGTGTGGGTATCGCCGTTCTCGGCGCGCTGCAGTTTCCCCGAGCGGCATCCGCTATTCGCCGGCTTCCTGCACGCGTCTCCGGGACAACTGTCTGAAGCGCTCAGTGCTTACGACGTCGTCGTGGTGATCGGCGCGCCGGTGTTCACCTTTCATGTCGAAGGCCACGCCGCGATCTTCGAGGGCGGCTCGAAGCTGTTCCAAATCACCGACGATGCCGAAGCCGCGTCCGTGACGCCGCTCGGCACCAGCATCATCGCGACGATGGCGCCTGCCCTCACGCTGCTGCTGGAACTGCTGCCGGAAACCAAGCGCGCCGCACCGCCGGCTCGCGCGGTGCCGCCGGCACCTCAGCCGGCCGAGCCGATGCCGGTGGAGTATCTGCTGCATACGCTGCGCGCCGCGATGCCGGAGAACGCGATGCTGGTCGAGGAGGCACCGTCGCATCGTCCAGCGATGCAGAAATACATGCCGATGCCGGGCCAGGACAGTTTCGCCACGATGGCGAGCGGCGGCCTGGGCTGGTCGCTGCCGGCCTCGGTCGGCTTCGCGCTGGCGCATCCCAACCGCCGCACCGTCTGCCTGATCGGCGACGGCTCGGCGATGTACTCGATCCAGGCGCTGTGGACGGCGGCGCAGCGCAAGCTGCCGCTGACCGTGGTGGTGCTGAACAACGGCGGCTACGGCGCAATGCGCTCGTTCAGCCAGGTGATGCAGGTGCGGAACGTGCCCGGGCTGGAGCTGCCCGGGATCGACTTCACCGCTTTGGCGCAATCGCTCGGCTGCGATGCGGCGCGGGTGACGCGCAGCGAGGAGCTGGCGCCGGCGCTGACGCGCGCCCTTGCATGGCACGGCGTCAGCGTGGTCGAGGCGATGCTCGATACGTCAGTGCCGATGCTCTACGCACGCAACGGCTGACGCTGCGTTATCAATTATCCAGCGCCTCATATACCAGCTTCTTCAGCTCGCGCTGGATCGGCTGGCGATGCGACGGGGTCTGCTCCATCAGCACGAAGAACATGTCGAGCTTCGGATCGACCACGAAGTAGCAGCCCGAAGCGCCGTCCCACTTCAATTCGCCGAGCGAACCGGGCGGCGGCGGCTTGGCGTTGCCGGCATCGGTGCGGACACCGAGGCCGTAGCCGTAGCCGAACCCGTCACCCGGGAAATAGAAGTAGTCGCGCTCGACGCCGGAGTTCGGACCGATGTGATCGGTGGTCATGTCCTTGAACACGGCTTCGCTGAGATAACGCTTGCCGTCGAGCTCGCCCTTGTTGTGCAGCATGCGGACGAAGCGGATCACGTCGGACGGCGTCGAAGTCAGGCCGCCGCCACCGGATTCCCATTTCTTGACGATGTCCGGCCGGCTCGGCCGCCCGACCCGGAAGTCGGCGTCGTTGGGCATCGGCTGCGCCATCCGCGCCTTCTGCTCCTCGGTGGTCAAATAATAACGGGTGTCCTTCATCCCGAGCGGATCGAACAGCCGCTCCTTCTGGTACTCATAGAACGACTTGCCGGAGGCGACCTCGATCACCCGGCCGAGCACCTCGTAGGAATTGCCGTAGTCCCACAGCGTACCGGGCTGCTCCTGCAGCGGCAGCTTGGCGATCCGCTCGGCGAACTCGGCATTGCTCGGATCGCCATCGTAGATCTTGGCCGCCGCGATCGCCTTGCGCACCAGGCTGTCGCCATAGAAACCGTAGGTGATGCCCGAGGTGTGCAACAACAGATCGCTGATCAGGATCGGCCGCTTTGGCGCGACGAAATCGAGATACTTCTCACCGTCCTCGCGCTTCTTCTCGACGCCGACCTTGGTGTCGGCGAATGCCGGGATGTATTTCGACACCGGATCGTCGAGCTTGATCTCGCCGTCCTGGACCAGCGTCATCACCGCGAAGGCCGTGAACGGCTTGGTCAGCGACGCCAGCCGGAAGATGGTGTCGTCGGTCATCGGCTCTTTGGTGGCGACGTCGCGAACGCCGAAGTACTTGTGATAGACCGGCTTGCCGTGGCGTTCGATATAGACGATCGCGCCGGGAATCTTACCTTCGGCAATGATCTTGTTGAAGAACTCGTCGATGCGTTCGAGTTTCTTGTCGGAGAACTGCACGCTCGGCGGCAGGTCGAAGGTGGTCTCGGCGATCGCCGGGCTCGCGGCCATTACGGCCAGCGCTCCTGCCATCAACCATCGCGCAGCGCGACGCAGCATTCTCGTATCCTCCTGGGTTCTTTTTCGTGGATGTGATGGTAGCGGCGCTTGGAGCGGTTTCAAGGGGCCGCTTCCGCAAGCGCCGCGCGGTGCAACTCTGCACTCGCGGGCGAGAAGCAACAGAACACCGCTAGGGTCACTGAAGTGTTGGAGCGCAGCGCATCCAGGGTGGTCTTAACCGCAATCGGCGCAGCGCGCTCCGGCGGGAAACCGTAAACGCCAGTCGAGATCGCCGAGAACGCAATCGAGCTCAGCGCATGCTCGTTCGCGAGCTGCAGGGCGCGGGCGTAGCAGGAGGCGAGCGCGGCATCTTCGCCATGGCCGCCGCCGTGCCAGACCGGGCCGACGGCGTGGATCACATGGCGCGCAGGCAAACGGTAGCCGCGGGTGATTTTGGCATCGCCGGTGGCGCAGCCGCCGAGCGTTTCACATTCGGCGACGAGTTCAGGACCGGCTGCACGATGGATTGCACCATCGACGCCGCCGCCGCCGAGCAAAGACGAATTGGCGGCGTTGACGATCGCGTCGACGGCGAGCGTGGTGATGTCGGCGACGACGACCTCACAGGTCGCCGTGCCGATCTGGCGAACGAAGGCGCTCAGGCGGCGGCCTTGATGCCCTTGTCGGTGAACAGCTTCTGCAGTTCGCCGGCCTGGAACATTTCGCGCACGATGTCGTAGCCGCCGACGAATTCGCCCTTCACGTACAGCTGCGGAATGGTCGGCCAGTTCGAATAGACCTTGATGCCGTCGCGCAGCTCGGCGTTCTCGAGCACGTTGTGGCCCTTATACGGAATGCCGATGTGATCGAGGATCTGCACCACCTGACCGGAGAAGCCACACTGCGGAAACTGCGGCGTGCCCTTCATGAACAGCACCACGTCGTTGGCCTTCACTTCGTTGTCGATGAATTGCTCGATGCTCATGGCGAATCCTTTTGCGGCGCGGCCGGCTGACCACCAGCGGCCGGGTCGAACGGTCATATATGTATCCTGAAACCTCTGAATAGCCCAAGTCAAAACCGATTGAGCCCGGCTGTCGCATTGACTTCGCTGCCTTTTTTCGGCGGCCCGATGCCGAGCCCGAGTGGCCGCCTGACCATCGGTAAAATCTCCGCCGGTACGCCGCTGGCCTTTCATCCGGGTCGCCAGCGCCTATCTGATCTGGAACTCATTCCCAACAGCAGCGTTTTCCACCAAACCGGAGATGCTCGTGACGATTTTGTCCTCCGCCGCAAGCTCTGCAGCCGAATCTTCCACATCGTCCGTCTCCGCCCGCGATCTGGCCGCTCAGCTGGCCCACGCCTATCGTACCGTGCGCGACGAGACCGAGCGCCGCGCGGCACCGCTGTCGCCGGAAGATCAGGTGGTGCAATCGATGCCGGATGCGAGCCCGGCGAAATGGCATCGGGCCCACACCACTTGGTTCTTCGAGCAGTTCCTGCTCGGCCCGCATTGTCCGGGCTATCAGGTGTTCCACCCCGACTACGCCTTCCTGTTCAACTCCTATTACGTCTCGGCCGGGCCCCGGCATACCCGCGCGGCGCGCGGCCTTCTCACCCGTCCCGGCGTCGCCGAAGTCGCGGCCTATCGCCGCCACGTCGATGAGGCGATGCTGAGCTGGTTCGCGACCGCAGACGCTGCCAAGCTCGAAGAGATCGCTCCGCTGATCGAGGTCGGGCTCAATCACGAGCAGCAGCACCAGGAATTGCTGCTCACCGACATTCTCCATGCTTTCGCGCAAAATCCGATCCCGCCGGCCTATGATCCGGCATGGCGGCTGCCGACAACGGACCATCGCGGTGAGGACTGGGTGACGCTACCCGAAGGCATCCACCCGATCGGCCACGCCGGCGACAGCTTCCATTTCGACAATGAAAAACCGGTGCACCGGGCGCTGGTGGGACCGGTGCGGCTGGCACGCCGCCTCGTCAGCAATGCCGAGTGGCTGCAGTTCATGGCCGATGGCGGATATCGCACCGCCACGCGGTGGCTGATGGACGGCTTCGCTTGCGCCGAGCGTGAAGGCTGGGAAGCGCCCGGCCACTGGCGACAGGTCGACGGCGAATGGAAGATCATGACGCTCGGCGGCCTGCAGAGCATCGATCCCGCCGCGCCGGTCTGCCACATCAGCTACTACGAGGCCGACGCCTTCGCCCGCTGGGCCGGCAAACACCTGCCGACCGAAATGGAATGGGAAGTCGCGGCACGCGCTGGTCAGCTTCCCGACGCCTTCGGCACCGTCTGGCAATGGACTCGCAGCGCCTACGCGCCTTACCCGGGCTACAAGGCGATCGACGGCGCGCTCGGCGAATACAACGGCAAGTTCATGGTCAATCAGCTGGTGCTGCGCGGCTCGTCCTGCGCGACGCCGGAGGGCCACAGCCGCGTCACCTATCGCAATTTCTTCTATCCGCATCACCGCTGGCAGTTCACCGGCCTGCGGCTCGCCGACTACGGCGCCTGATTTGAAAACCTAAATGCGCCACGCGCGCATCCCGGAGGATCGCCTATGAACGTGCACGTCGCTGTGCAGACGCAAGCGCATCGGCTCGATTCCAATACGGCTGCGTTTGCGCGCGACGTGCAGGATGGGCTGACGAGACCGCAGAAGGAGCTGTCGCCGAAGTATTTCTACGACGACGCCGGCTCCGAGCTGTTCGTCGAGATCACCCGCCTGCCGGAGTACTATCCGACCCGCACCGAGCTCGGCATTCTGCGGGACCGCGCCGCCGAAATCGCAGCCTTTATTCAACCTGACGCGTCGATCGTCGAATTCGGCGCCGGGGCCACCACCAAGATCCGCCTGCTGCTCGCCGCCCACCAGGTCGCGGCCTATGTGCCGGTCGATATCTCCGGCGATTTCATCATCACCCAGGCCGAAGCGCTGCAGCGGGATTTCCCGCAGCTCGCGGTGCATCCGCTCGCCGCCGACTTCACCAAGCCGTTCGCGCTGCCGCCTGCGGTCCGCGACCTGCCGAAGGTCGGGTTCTTCCCCGGCTCGACGATCGGCAACTTCGAGCCGCAAGAGGCGCGGCGATTCCTGGAGAGCGCCCGCGACATACTCGGCCGCGGCGCCCGGATGATCATCGGTGTGGATCTGGAGAAAGACGAGCGCGTCCTGGTGCCGGCCTATGACGATGCCGCCGGCGTCACCGCCAAGTTCAATCTCAACCTGCTGATCCGCATCAACCGCGAACTCGGCGCCGATTTCGATCTGTCCGCCTTCGCGCACCGCGCGATCTACAACCGCGATCAGCACCGCATCGAGATGCACCTGGTCAGCCTGCGCGACCAGACCGTGCATCTGTTCGGCGAACGCATCAGCTTCCGCGACGGCGAGACCATTCACACCGAGAACAGCTACAAATACAGCCTGGAGCGGTTTCGCGCGCTGGCGCAGCAGGCCGGCTGGACTCCGGCGCGGAGCTGGACCGATCCGGACGCGATGTTCTCGGTGCACGCGATCGAAGCGAACTGACAGCCGCGTCTCGTCGGTTATCGCCTCACTAAACCGCAGCGTCCTCTGCGGCGGCGATCCGCGCGGTGCGCCGGCCCCGCGCCTCGGCGGCGCATTTGGCGACGTGGACCTCGCGATTGATTACTTGCAGGTTCGGCAGTCCCCAATAGCCGAGCAGCTCCGGCCATGCGCGATCGCGGTGCTGCCGCCACACCTGAAACAGCGGCACGAGGTGATCGACCTCTGCCGTCCGCCACAGCCGCCGATTGGTCTCGCGGCAGCGGCGGCCCTGCAGGCGCCGCAACAGCTTGGTCTGTCCGCTCGGCGCATTCCAGAACTGCCAGGCGGTGACGCAGGCGCTGTGCCAGGTCGCATTCTTGTTGATTCCGGCGTCCCATAGATCCGCGTGCCAACCGAACCGATACACCGGCTGGCCGCAGACGCAGCAGAATCCGCCGCCGCGCTGGTGCGCGGTCTCACGATACGGCGCAGGCGGGGTTCGAAACGTCGCCGGCAGTCCAGCCTCGGGATCGCCGACGTGCCACTCCCAGCCGGCGGGGGCGCCACTGCGCGCCGCGAGCACGCGCGCCAGCCGCTCCGCCCGCAGCGGATGCGCGCGCCAATACGAGTCGACGGCAACTCTCAGGGTCGAGGGCACATAGGCGCGCGCTTTGGCATGGATCAGCACGGCCTGCGGGAAGGCCTCCGGCAAGCGCTTGGTCAGCCGCGCCAATGCCAGCGCGTTGGCTTTTGCCTTTTCGTCCCGCCAGTTCGACATGTGTCCCACCCGCCGACACGGTGCTGCGCGGCTGTAAAGCCTTCGTTAACGTCGGCGCCGCGCAGCGGACCGTGCCCATGCGTTCGCCCCGCCTTTGCGGATTGTGACAGATTTGTTATGCGATCCCGCATGAGAAGCGGATTCATGCGATGGCTTTCGACCGACACGGCACAGCCGCGCCGTCGCCTGTCGTTGATCGTGGTGATCTCGCTTTATCTCGTCTCAGGCCTGCTGCATCAGATCGCCTGCCTCCATCCGACGGAGGTGGCGGCGACCGCCGTGTTCAGCACGCATTCTGTCGAGGACAGCACCGACGCCCCGGCCATCTCGGTCTGCGATCGGTGCCCGTCGTGTTCATCTGCCGTCATGCCGGCCTCCTTGGTCGGACGCCCATCGCCCGACAGCCAAAAGGCCGCCTTTGCCTGGTCTTCGCTGGCGATCGCGCTGCGGGCAAGTCCCGATACGCCCCCGCCCAAACAGGCCGTCTGACCGACGACGAGTCCGGGCGCCGCGACACCGCTCCGCCCGCCAATGCCGATGAAATTTTGCCACCAGTGCCGGGCGCATCAGCGCTCGCCGGCCTGACTCGAAGCATCCGCTCCGTTTTGTCTGGAGAAGCGATGCTTCGCGCAGGGCACGAAGCGCGTGGCACGTGCTGAAAGGACGACGGGATGATGCCCGAAACGAACAACAAATCCGCCGACGAGCCGATCGGCACCGCCACCGACATCGATCATGCCGATCGTCTGCTGCGTCGTCTGGTCTGGGACGTATCAGCCATCGGTTTTTCGATCCTGCGGATGGCCGAACTGCTCGGGCGCCGAGCCGGCCTGACGGGATCGCAATGGCTGCTGATCAAGGCGGTCGACTTTCTGGCCGACCGGGATGGCGTTCCGGTCGGCGAAGTCGCGGCGCTGCTCAATATGAAGGGATCGTTCGTTTCGGCGCAGATCCGGCCACTGGAGCAGCGCGGCCTGCTCATCCGCACTCAATCCGCTGAAGACCGGCGGGTCATTCTGCTGTCGCTGACCGGAAGCGCAAGACAAACGCTGGCGCGTGTCGAGGACGAGATGTGCAGAATCGAGGAGATCGCCCGCGGCACGCTGGTCGATCATCATGTCGGAGAACTGTCCGACAGCGTCAACACAATGCGCCGCCGCATGGATCGCGCAACCGCGCGCGTTGCGCGGATCGACTAGCAGCAGGTCGAATGGCGTTCGTGCGAGACGCAGGGCGGCCTAACGGCGAGGCCGCCCGGCTTCGGACAGGGGGTTGCCCGCTGTCAGGCTTCCGGCACGCCGGTCTGCAGCGCAAGCGCGTGCAGCACGCCACCCATTTGCCCCTGCAGCGATTGATAGACGATCTGGTGCTGCTGGACCCGCGACTTGCCCCGGAACGACTCCGAAATCACGGTCGCGGCGTAATGGTCGCCGTCACCGGCGAGGTCGCGAATCGTCACCTCCGCGTCGGGAATCGCGGCCTTGATCATGGCCTCGATGTCGCGGGCATCCATCGGCATTCGGTCATCCTCCAGATCGTCGCGGCCGCCGGCGCGGGGCGCGCGGTGGCAATCTTGCACCGCCATCCTATATGGCAGTGCGTCCCTTTCAAAGCCACCACGCCGGTACATCGCGGCGAGGTGACTGCGACGCCGGTCCGAAACGCACCCCTGAGGTCCGCCCATGAAGCTCCCCGGCCCCGATCATCCGATCACGATCACGGCAAACCCGAACGGCGTCCGGATCAGCGCGGACGGCAAGGTGATCGCCGAGACCCGCCGGGCGCTGACGCTGCAGGAGGCGAGCTATCCGCCGGTGCAGTACATTCCGCGGGAAGACGCGGACATGAGCCTGCTGGAGAAGACCACGCGTGTCACACGCTGCCCCTATAAGGGCGCTGCCAGCTATTTCAGCATCGTGGCCGGGGGCGAGCCGCAGCCCAATGCGGTGTGGAGCTACGAGGAGGCGTTTCCGGCGATGGC
The DNA here is from genome assembly GCF_010907025.1 of Rhodopseudomonas sp. BR0G17. NCBI lineage: Bacteria > Pseudomonadati > Pseudomonadota > Alphaproteobacteria > Hyphomicrobiales > Nitrobacteraceae > Rhodopseudomonas > Rhodopseudomonas sp. BR0G17. The sequence goes on from NZ_QUML01000031.1 coordinate 27,985, forward strand.
GGAGATCGCCGGCTATCTGGCTTTCTATCCGCAAAAGGTTCAAATCGAAGAATTCAAACCCTAGCAATTCGCCGAAGAGGCGATTCAGCTATTGCGCAGTATCGTAATTCACCGGCGGCATCGCGCGGGGCTCTTGTCGTGACTGTAACCTATCCCACCACCGGCGGCATGACCGCGCACGCAGCTTCGCATGTGCGCGACCTGTCCCTCGACCGGACCCGGACCTTCCTCACCATCCTGGTGCTGATCCACCATTCGGTGATCCCGTACACCTATTTCGGCCACACCGACCCGTCGTCGTTCATCGGCTTCGACTGCATCGTGCTCGCCACCGACAGCTTCTTCATGGCGATGTTCTTCATGCTGTCGGGGCTGTTCTTGTGGCCCAGCCTCGACCACCGGCCGAAATTCGGCTCGCTGGCGCGCGACCGGCTGATCCGGCTCGGCATCCCGTTCGTGATCGCAGCCTTCACCGTGATCCCGATCGCCTACTACGCGCTGGCGCTGCGCGCCGACCCGACCGAGACCTTCGCTAAATTCTACGAGAACATGATCACGGTCGGCCCGTGGCCGAGCGGACCGTTGTGGTTTCTGTGGGTGCTGTTCATCTTCAGCGTGATCGGCGGCGGGCTGTACCGGATTTCGCGGCATTCGCTCGATCCGATCAATCATCTGGCCAAGCTCGGCTACAAGTCGCCAGTGCTGTTCATCGGCGCCGTGTTTGTCGTCACCGCGATCCTCTACGTGCCATCACGGCTGTACTACACCTCGACCTATTGGTTCGAATGGGGACCGTTCGCGGTGCAGGCCAGCCGCGTGCTGCTGTACACCGCCTACTTCTTCATCGGTGCCGGCATCGGCGCCTGCCATCCCGAGCAGAGCGTGCTCGGTGCCGGCGGCAAGCTGGCGCAGCAATGGTGGATCTGGCTGCTCGTGGCGCTGGTGCCGTATCTCGGGATGTGGGGCCTGATCGGCATCAAGCGCGGAATCCTCGACAATCCCGACGATCTGCCGATGTGGTACGAGGCGAGCTACAGCGTCGCCCTCACCGCATTCAGCGCCGCGATCATCTTTGCGATCCTCGCCGTATTTTTGCGCTTCCGCCGCGGCGGCTGGAGCCTGCTCGATCCGTTGCAGCACGACGCCTACGGCATCTTCCTGGTGCACTACGCCTACATGCTGTGGCTGCAGTACTGGCTGTACGACTACGACCTGCCGGCGATCGTCAAAGCCGCCATCGTATTCACCCTCGGCCTGCTGCTGAGCTGGGCCACGACCTATCTCTTGCGGAAGATTCCAGGCGCGTATCGGGTGCTGTGAGGCCGCTCTTCCGTCGTTCCGGGGCGCGAGCTCAGCTCGTGAGCCCGGAATCCATAACCACCGAATCTGTTGCTCGCGCACGGCGTCGCCTGCCGTGCGCGTCCGCGAGTCCAGGGGTTATAGATTCCGGCCCTGCGCTGCTACGCAGCGCATCCCGGAATGACGATGGAGAGGCGTAAGGCGACTACGCCTTGCCCGCCATATAGTCCGGCAGCCAATGCTCGTGGGCGTGACGCAGCGCCTTGATGTCGACGCTGCGTTCGCCTTCGATCTTCAGCGCGTGGCCGCCAGTGACGCCGATCTGGACGCAGGGCACGCCGATCGTCTTCAGCTTGGTCTTCACCGCGAGCAGATCGGCTTCCTTCACCGTGACCAGATAGCGCGCCTGGTCCTCACCGAACCACCAGGCGTGCGACACGATCTCGGCCGGCGGCGCGTCGAGCGAGGCGCCGAGGTTGCCGGCGATCGCCATCTCGGCGAGCGCGACCAGGAGGCCGCCGTCGGACAGGTCGTGCACGGCGGTCGCGGTGCCGGCGTGGATCATCCCGCGCACCACGTCGCCGTGGCGCTTCTCGACTGCGAGATCGACCGGCGGCGGCGCGCCTTCTTCACGGCCGCAGATGTCGCGCAAGTACACCGACTGGCCGAGCCAGCCTTTGGTCTCGCCGATCAGCAGGATCGCCTCGCCTTCAGCCTTGAAGGCGAGCGTCGCCGACTTGGTGAAGTCGTCGAGCACGCCGACGCCGCCGATCGACGGGGTCGGCAGGATGCCGCGGCCGGAAGTCTCGTTGTAGAGCGAGACGTTGCCGGAGACGATCGGCGAGTCGAGCGCGATGCAGGCTTCCGAGATGCCCTTCAGGCAGCCAACCAGCTGGCCCATGATCTCGGGCCGCTCCGGATTGCCAAAGTTCAGGTTGTCGGTGATCGCCAGCGGTTTGCCGCCGACCGCGGTGATGTTGCGATAGGCTTCCGCCACCGCCTGCTTGCCGCCCTCGAACGGATCGGCCTCGCAGTAACGCGGCGTGACGTCGACGGTGAGCGCGAGGCCCTTCGGGCCGTCCTCGATGCGCACCACAGCGGCATCGCCACCGGGGCGTTGCACGGTGTTGCCGCCGATAACGTGGTCGTACTGCTCCCACACCCAGCGCTTGCTGCACAGATCCGGCGTCGCCAGCAGCTTCTCCAGCGCCTCGGCCGCGCCCATCGGCGCGTTGATATCGCGCGCGTGGATCACCGGCAGCTTCGGGCTCTCCACCCACGGGCGATCGTAGAGCGGCGCCTCGTCGCCGAGCTCCTTGATCGGCAAATCGGCCTTCACCTGCCCGCCATGCTTGACCACGAACCGCTTGGTCGGCGTGGTGTAGCCGACGATCGCGAAGTCGAGGCCCCACTTCTTGAAGATCTCTTCGGCTTCCTTTTCCTTCTCCGGCTTCAGCACCATGAGCATGCGCTCCTGGCTTTCGGAGAGCATCATCTCGTAGGCGGTCATGCCGGTCTCGCGAGTCGGCACCGCGTCGAGATCGAGCTCGACGCCGAGGTCGCCCTTGGCGCCCATCTCGACTGCCGAGCAGGTCAGGCCGGCCGCGCCCATGTCCTGGATCGCGATAACGCAGTCCTTGGCCATGATCTCCAGACAAGCCTCGAGCAGCAGCTTCTCGGCGAAGGGATCGCCGACCTGCACGGTCGGGCGCTTCTCCTCCGAACCCTCGTCGAACTCGGCCGACGCCATGGTGGCGCCGCCCATGCCGTCGCGGCCGGTCTTCGAGCCGAGATAGACGATCGGCATACCGACGCCGCTCGCCGCGGCGAGGAAGATCTTGTCGGCATCCGCCAGGCCGACCGCCATCGCGTTGACCAGGATGTTGCCGTCGTAGCGGGTGTGGAACCGGGTCTGACCGCCAACGGTCGGCACGCCGAACGAGTTGCCATAGCCGCCGACGCCGGCGACGACGCCGCCGACAAGGTGCCGGGTCTTGGGATGGCTCGGATCGCCGAAGCTCAGCGCATTGAGGCAGGCGATCGGCCGCGCGCCCATGGTGAAGACGTCGCGCAGGATGCCGCCGACGCCGGTGGTCGCGCCCTGATACGGCTCGATGTAGCTCGGATGGTTGTGGCTCTCCATTTTGAAGACCACCGCCTGATTGTCGCCGATGTCGATCACGCCGGCGTTTTCACCCGGGCCCTGCAGCACCCACGGCGCCTTGGTGGGCAGCCCGCGCAAATGGATGCGCGACGACTTGTACGAGCAGTGCTCGTTCCACATCGCCGAGAAGATGCCGAGCTCGGTAAAGGTCGGCTCGCGCCCGATCAGATCGAGAATGCGCTGATATTCATCCGGCTTGAGGCCATGGCTGGCGATCAGTTCCGGGGTGATCTTCGGCTCGGGAGCGGACATAGGGCAGCATTCCTCGGCACGCCGGAGGGGCCGGCGCGGACCGCTGTTATGTAGAAAGAACGGCCCAAAGGGGAAAGGTTTTTCTGCACGCCTGGGGATGGCGCTCGGTGCCGGCGATCGCTGCGAACCCGTTGATCTGGCAAAGGATCTTGCCCGATCCGTCATGGCCGGGCTCGTCCCGGCCATCCACGGCCGCGGGCACCGTGCCCGAAAACGTGGATGCCCGGGTCAAGCCCGGGCATGACGTCGTTCTTGGATGGGCGTCCGAGGAGGACGCCCGTGCTGCTCAGGCTGCGACCGCCGGCAGGCCGGCCAGCGCGGTGGCGAGATCGGCTTCGTCGTAGTCCTGATCGACCAGCTTGCCTTCGAAGTAGTTGATGTAGGCCTGCATGTCGAAGTGGCCGTGGCCGGAGAGGTTGAACAGGATCGTTTCCGACTTGCCCTCCTCCTTGCAGCGCAGCGCCTCGTCGATCGCGCAGCGCACCGCATGGGTGGATTCCGGCGCCGGCACGATGCCTTCGGTGCGGGCGAACTGCACGCCGGCTTCGAAGCAGCCGACCTGCTTGTAGGCGCGCGCTTCAATCAGGCCGAGTTCGTAGGCGTGCGACACCATCCCGCTCATGCCGTGATAGCGCAGGCCGCCGGCGTGGAAACCCGGCGGCATGAAGGTCGAGCCGAGCGTGTGCATCTTCACCAGCGGGGTGAGATGCGCGGTGTCGCCGAAATCGTAGGCGTAGGTGCCGCGGGTCAGGGTCGGGCACGCCGCCGGTTCGACCGCGATGATGCGCCGCTTGCGGCCACCGCGGAGTTGCAGGCCGAGGAACGGGAAGGCAAGGCCGGCGAAGTTCGAACCGCCGCCGGCGCAGCCGATCACCACGTCCGGATCATCGCCCGCCATTTCGAACTGCTTGATCGCTTCTTCGCCGATGATGGTCTGGTGCAGCATGACGTGGTTGAGCACCGAACCCAGCGCGTACTTGATGTCCGGGTTTTTGGCGGCGACTTCCACCGCTTCGGAGATCGCGATGCCGAGCGAGCCGGGGCTGTTCGGATTCTTCTCAAGGATGGCGCGGCCGGAGTCGGTCTCGTTCGACGGCGACGCTATGCAGCGGGCGCCGTAGGTCTCCATCAGCGCGCGGCGATACGGCTTCTGGTCGTACGAGACGCGGACCTGGAAAACGAGGACGTCGAGCCCGAACAGCGAGCCGGCGAACGCCAGCGACGAGCCCCACTGCCCGGCGCCGGTCTCGGTCGACAGCTTCTTGATGCCGGCCTGCTTGTTGTACCAGGCCTGCGGCACCGCGGTGTTCGGCTTGTGCGAGCCGGCCGGCGAAACGCCTTCGTACTTGAAGTAGATCTTGGCCGGGGTGCCGAGCGCCTGCTCGAGGCGGCGCGCACGGATCAGCGGCGCCGGGCGCCACATCCGGAATACGTCTCGGACCGGCTCGGGAATCTCGATGTAGCGCTCGGTCGCGACCTCCTGGAGGATCAGCTCCATCGGAAACAGCGGCTCCAGATCGCTCGGGCCGACCGGCTGATGCGTGCCCGGATGCAGGACCGGCGGCATCGGCGTCGGGAAGTCGGCGTTGAGATTGTACCAGGACTTCGGGATGTTCTCCTCGTCCAGCACATACTTGATCTGGTCGCTCATTCTATTCTCCCTTACGCGGCCGGTTTTGCGGCCCGGGAGGGTATACAGCGGCGACCTGCCTGCCAATTGCGCAGTGTCAATTAGATTTGTGGATTTGCATTGCAGCGCGGCATCAGTTTTATGGACCAAACGATAGACCAAAGGATAACGCCCCTTGACCACCACCGTCGAACCGACACGTCCCAGTCGCCCGGACCTTTTCACCGCAACCGAAGGTGAGTTCGCCGGTTGGCGGACGTGGACGCGGGACACTTTCGAATCGCACAACGGGCCGTTCTGGCACCGGATCGATGACGACGGCCGCGTCCGTTGCGCCTTCCGGGTCGAGAAGAAGCACCTCAACGGCATGAAGGCGGTGCACGGCGGCTGCTTCATGACCTTCGCTGACTACTGCCTGTTCGCGATCGCCGTCCGCGAATTGCAGGGCCCCGGCGTGACGGTCGCATTCGGCGCCGAATTTCTCGATGCGGCATTCGAGGGCGAGCTGATCGAAGCGACCGGCGAAGTCACCCGGGCCGGCAAGTCGCTGATCTTCGTGCGCGGCATCCTCAAGAGCGGCGAGCGACCGCTGTTCACGTTCTCGGGCACCATCAAGCGGGTCAAGCGCAAGGTGCCGCCGACCGAGGTCGCCGACAGCCACTGACGCGGTGGCTTTGCCGTCTCTGCAGGGCAGCATCGCGCGATCGACAACCGAAAGCTAACCAAGATCGGGTAAGGTCGCCGCCGTGACCTCGCTCCCCACAATCCTGGTGTTCGATTCGGGCCTCGGCGGCCTGACGGTGCTGCGCGAAGTGGTCCGCGCGCGCCCCGACGCGCACTATGTCTATGTCGGCGACGACGCGTTCTTCCCCTACGGGCAGCGTAGCGAAGAGGCGGTGATCGGCCGTGTCGTGCCGCTGATGGGCGAGCTGATCGCGGCGCACGCGCCGGACCTCGTGGTGATCGCCTGCAACACCGCCTCGACCATGACGCTGGCGCCGCTGCGGGCCCGCTACCGGGTGCCGTTCGTCGGCACGGTGCCGGCGATCAAGCCGGCCTGCGCGGGCTCCCGCACGAAGCGTGTCTCGGTGCTCGGCACCTCAGCGACGGTGCGGCTCGAATACACCCGCGCGCTGATCCGCGATTTCGCCCAAGGCTGCGAGGTGTCGCTGGTCGGATCGATCCGGCTCGCCACCCTGGCCGAAACCGCGCTCGGCGGCGGCGAAGTGACCGACGCGGCGATCCGCGCCGAGATCGCGCCGTGTTTCGTCGAAGCCGACGCCAAACGCGGCCGCACCGATGCCGTGGTGCTGGCCTGCACACATTATCCCCTGCTGCTCGACCGGCTGGTCCGGCTGGCGCCCTGGCCGGTCGATTGGATCGATCCGGCCCCCGCGATCGCCCGCCGCGTTGTCACCCTGCTCGGCCCGGCCACCGGCCACGCGCCCACGCCGGGCGCCGAGATGATCTTCACCTCGGGCCGGCATCCACGGGCGAGCGCCGCGCTGGCGCCGTATTTCGGCGGCCGCATTCCGGCCTGAGCGCTTTTCCGCCTGCCGGGACGCTGCTAGCTTTGCGCCCCGGAGGAGCCCCAATGACAATCAAAACCTTGCGTCACATCCTGGTCGCATGCGCCGTGGTAGCTGCTACGGGCGCCGCCGTCGCGCAGCAGAGCGGCATCAAGCGCACGCCGCTGCAGAAGATCGAATTCCCCGACGGCTATGTCACCGTCAGCGGTCTCGCCGAGCTGCCGCCGGGCGGCAATATCGGCCGGCACACCCATCCCGGCATCGAGACCGGCTATCTGCTCGAGGGCGAAGCAGTGATGAGCATCGACGGCGAACCCGACAAGCACCTCAAGGCCGGCGATTCCTACGTGATCCCGGCCGGCGTGGTGCACGATGCCAAGGTGCACGGCGACAAGGGCGCCAAGGTGATGGCGGTGTGGGTGGTCGACAAGACCAAGCCGCTGGCAACACCCGCCAAATAATGCGGGGCAAAACACGTCGGATCTCGGCGCCGCGCAGGTTGATTGCCGATCTGATGCACGCCTCGCAGGGCGTGCCGCTGATCAGCTATCGGCGCACGTTGCATCTTGGCCCGCTGGCGCGAGCCCGGGCTGCCGCAGCCTCGCCGCCAGGCTTCGCCGCGATCTTCGCCAAGGCATTCAGCCTGGTCGCACGCGACGAGCCGGTGCTGCGGACGCTGTATATCGCCTTTCCGTGGCCGCACTTCTTCGAGGTGCCGAAGAGCGTCGGCATGATCGCGGTCGCCCGCCGCATCGACGGCGAAGACTGCGTGCTGATGCAGAAGGTGACCGCAGCCGACACGCTACCGCTGCCCGAGGTCGACGCGATCATCCGCAGCGCCAGCACCGCGCCGATCGACAGCGTGCCGATGTTCCGCAAGCTGCTGCGGATCAGCCGGATGCCATGGCCGCTGCGGCGGATCGCCTGGTGGGCCGGGATGTCGCTGGACCGGCCGCGGGCGAACTTCTTCGGCAGCTTCGGACTGTCCTCGGTGTCGGCGTTCGGTCCCGGCGACCTCTATCCGGTCAGCCCCGGTCCCTACATCCTGAGCTACGGCCGACTCGCCGACGACGGCCGCCTGGAGGTGATCGTCCGGTTCGACCACCGGGTAATCGACGCAGCCCCGATTGCGCGGCTGACGACCCGGCTAGAACAGGTGCTGAACACCACGATCGCGGCCGAGATCGAGCGCCTGGACCGCCCTGCCCGGGCGCTTCGGGCCGCAGCCGGGCCTTGAGCCGGCCCGAATTGACATCCCAGGGCTTTCCCCCTAGAAAGCCCCCGCTCGCGGGCCGGTTTCGGCCCGCGTTGCGTTTCGCGACCCGTGGTCCTCCCCTTATGCTTTAAGGACGGACCTGTCGGCAGGGGATTTTCCCCATGCACAGGAGGGCGCGTTTCCTCACAACTCAAACCCTAGAGGACGCGATGACAAAGCGCGCTGAAGCCAAGTATAAACTCGACCGCCGTATGGGCCAGAACATCTGGGGCCGTCCGAAGAGCCCGGTCAACCGCCGCGAATACGGCCCCGGCCAGCACGGCCAGCGCCGCAAGGGCAAGCTGTCCGACTTCGGCATCCAGCTCCGCGCCAAGCAGAAGCTGAAGGGCTACTACGCCAACATTTCCGAGCGTCAATTCCACGCCATCTACGTCGAAGCGACCCGTCTGAAGGGCGACTCGGGCGAGAACCTGATCGGCCTGCTCGAGCGCCGTCTCGACGCCGTGGTGTACCGCGCCAAGTTCGTGTCGACGATGTTCGCGGCCCGCCAGTTCATCAATCACGGCCACATCAAGGTCAACGGCAAGCGCGTCAACATCCCGAGCTACAAGGTGCGGGTCGGTGACGTGATCGAGGTCAAGGAAGCCTCGAAGCAGCTCGCTTTCGTGCTCGAAGCCAGCCAGCTCGCCGAGCGCGACGTGCCGGACTACATCGAAGTCGACCACAACAAGATGACCGCGAAGTTCGCGCGCATCCCGGCTCTCTCCGACGTGCCGTTCGCGGTGCAGATGGAGCCGCATCTGATCGTCGAATTCTATTCGCGCTAATTTCTTCGTACTGATTGCTGCTCAGTCCGATGCATCAAGGCCCCGGTTCGCCGGGGCCTTTTTGTTTGCGCGGTGCGTATGACAAGTCACCGTCATTCCGGGGCACTCACGAAGTGAGCGAACCCGGAATCTCGAGGATATTGCGCATGAGAGTTCAGCGGGTGCGTGGCGAAGGCCGCATGGGGTAACCGCGAGATTCCGGGTTCGCGCTTCGCGCGCCCCGGAATGACGTTCTCGGGGTGGTACCAATCACATCCTGCTGACCTGATCGTGTCCGGGCAAAGCTCTTCCGCTCCGCGGCCGGCATGTTAGCCTCGGGCATGGCTTACATCCCTCCCCAGCCCGATCCGAACGCGCCGCCGGTGCGGATCAATCTGCTGTCCGACACCCAGACGCGCCCTACGCCGGCGATGCGCGAGGCAATGGCGCGGGCCGAGGTCGGCGACGAACAGACCGGCGATGATCCGACCACCAACCTGTTGCAGGAGCGCGTCGCGGCGCTGCTCGGCAAACAGGCCGCCGTGTTCCTGCCCTCGGGCACGATGTGCAACGTCGCGACCACGCTGGCGACCTGCCGGCCCGGCGACGAGATCATCGCGCATCGCACCGCGCACATCCTGTCGCGCGAAGGCGGAGCGCACGCCGCGCTCGGCGGCTTTCAGATCACGGGCCTGGACGGCGACGACGGCCAGTTCTCGCTCGAGGCATTCCGCGCCGCGCTGCATCCGAAGACCCGCTACGAACCTCCGCAAGTCCTAGTCAGCGCAGAGCAGACCGCCAATATCGGCGGCGGCACGATCTGGCCGCAGGCCACGCTCGATGCGGTCGCCGCGGCCGGCAAGGACGCCGGGCTGTGGACGCATATCGACGGCGCGCGGCTGATGAATGCGGTGGTGGCCACAGGTATCAGCGCCAAGGAGATGACCAAGGGCTGGGATTCGGCGTGGATCGATTTCAGCAAGGGACTCGGTGCGCCGGTCGGCGCGGTGCTGGCAGGCCCGCGCGACTTCATCGATGAAGTGTGGCGGTGGAAGCAGCGGCTCGGCGGCGCGATGCGGCAGTCCGGCGTGATCGCCGCGGCGTGTCTGTACGCGCTCGATCACCAGGTCGATCGCCTTGCCGATGATCACGCCAACGCGCGTCGCCTCGCCTCGGGGCTGGCGCAGATCGACGGCATCGAGGTGCAGACGCCGCAGACCAATCTGGTGTTCTTCAAGCCGGACGGCGCGGGCGTCTCCGGCACCGACATGGTCGCACAGCTCCGCCGGCGCGGCGTCATGCTGGCGATGATGGAAGGCCGGATCCGCGCCTGCACACATCTCGACGTCAGCGCGGACATGATCGAGCAAACGCTTGACCACGTCCGCGAGATCGTGCGGGCAGCCTGACCGTTACAGGCAGATCCGGACGCCGGCGGCGTTGACGACGCAGCGGCCGCCGTAATACCCGCCGCGGCCCCGTCCACGTTCCCAGCCGCGACCGCGGCCGCGGCCCCGACCGCTATAGCCCCGGCCGCCATAGCCGCGTCCACGCCCGCGCTGGGCATGCGCTTGAGTACTGGTCACGCCTGAGACCACCGCCGCGGCGCCAACGAAGCTGAAGCAATAGATGCTGGTGAGGGCGATCGCCGCGAGGCTACGCGCCACCCAGCTTGGCCGGCGATGGGAATGATCTGACATCAAGTTCTCCGTTGGCTGCCGATAATAAGAATCGCACCGCCGGACGACGGTGCGATCGCATAACAGACGCCGCACTGTGCGCCTGTACAGACGGAACGCCGAGTGAGCGATCCGTTCCTCGGCGCCGCTGTGACATTCTGAAGCAGATGCCAAACGACACGGCGCCGAGAGAACAAGCGAGACGATCTAAGCCTTGCCGCCAAAAGTCTCGCGCAACTTGGCCTGGATCTTCGCCATGCCGCCGATCCAGCGGTCGTAATTCTCGGTCTTCTTGCGCATGTAGTCGATCACTTGCGGGTGCGGCAGGATCAGGAAGGTTTCCTGTTCGATGCCCTGCAGCGCATCCTTCGCCACCTGCTCGGCGGAGAGATCACCGTCGGCCGATTGCGGTCCCTTCGGGATCGAGCGCAGCATGTTGGTGTCGACGCCCTGCGGGCACAGGATCGAGACGCGGATGTTGTGCGCCTTGTGGGCGATGGCGAGGCTTTCGGCAAAGCCGACCGCACCGTGCTTGGTGGCCGAATAGGCCGGGCTGCCGACCTGTGACAGCAGACCCGCCGCCGAGATGGTGTTGAGGAAGTAACCGCCGCCGCGCGCCTTGTAGCGCGGCACCAGATGCCGCGCGGCATAGACATGCGCCATCACGTGGATCATCCAGCTCTTCATGAACGGCTCGTCGGAAGAGCCGCCGGCATTCTCGGCCATCGGATCGAAGCCGCCACCGATCCCGGCGTTGGAGCAGAACAGATCGATCGGCCCGAACTGGCGCTCGGTCTCCTCGATCACGTGCTTGATGTCGGCCTCGCTGGCCACGTCGCATTTGAACGCCGCGCCGCCGATCGATGCGGCGACCGCTTCGGCGCGGGCCTGATCGAGGTCGGCGACCACGACCTTGGCGGCGCCGGCCTTGTGAAAGGCTTCGCACAGCGCCTGCCCGATTCCATTGCCGCCGCCGGTGACGACGACGACTTTGCCCGCGATCTGCATGGTTGTTTCCCCCGCTTGTTGTTGGCGGGGGCGTTCATATCGGAAAGATCCGGCGTCGGCTACGCCAGCACCAGGTCCATCACCGCAACGTAGTGGCAGCCGGCGGCGACCAGCACGAACGCGTGCCAGATCGCGTTCTGGAACCGCAGCCGCCGCCAAGCGTGGAAGATCACGCCGAGCGTGTACAGCAGGCCGCCGATCGCCAGGAACCACATCGCCGTGGTCGGCAGCGTCTCCACCACCTGGTCGTAGGCGATGATGCCGCTCCAGCCGAGCGCGAGGTAAAGCCCGACCGATAGCTTGTCGAACTTACCGGGCTTGAACAACTTGAGCAGGATGCCGACCACCGCCACGCCCCAGACGCCGGCGAGCAGCGCAAGGCCGAACATCTGATCCTTGATCTGGCTGATGATCGGTGTGTACGTTGCGGCGATCAGAATGTAGATCGCCGAATGGTCGAACCGCCGCAGCAGCCATTTGCGCGGCGATACCGGCCAGAGATTGTACGCGGCCGACAGGCCGAGCATCGCCAGCAGCCCTGCAACATACACCGATACCGAGACGATCGTCGGCGTGGATGCGAACACGCCGGTCAGCGTGACCAGCGCGGTGGCGGCGATCAAACCGGCGACGAGGCCCAGCACATGCACGACGCCATCGGCGATCAGCTCGGCGCGATCGTAGTTCCAGTGAACCGCGCCTTTGGCGTCGATCCTGGCATGCGACACGATTTGCTTGAGGCGGAAGATCGTCATTCTGCAGCGAACACCCTGTTCTCGAACAGCTTATCCGAATTGATCTGGCGCATTCATGACGCCGGTCGGCGATGCGATACACATCCTGCGGCACGCTCGGCCACCGCCACCGTCCGATCGAGCACGAATTTTCCGCCGGAAAGGCGGCAAAGCCAAGACCGGCAGTACAGGTCGGATTGTCGCACGAATCGGCGGTTTCCGGCTAGTTTCGCCGGCAACTCTGACGATTGAACCTTGGCGCATGGCCTTCAATTTTTCCAATCTGCTCGAAGATGCGTGGCTCTCGGCGCGGGCGCTCAAGGACTACAGCGAGAACCTGTTCAATCCGACCATCCGGCTCGGCGTCACCGGTCTGTCGCGCGCGGGAAAGACGGTGTTCATCACCGCTCTCGTGCACGGGTTGTGCCGGGGTGGCCGGTTTCCGATCTTTGAATCGATGTCGACCGGGCGGATTGCCACCGCGCGACTTGCGCCGCAGCCAGACGATGCGGTGCCCCGCTTCGCCTATGAGAACTTCCTCGCCACGCTGATCGAGCAGCGGCAATGGCCGAGCTCGACCGTCGACATCAGCGAGCTGCGGCTGGTGATCGACTATCAGCGCAAGAACGGCTCTGAGACCACGCTGACGCTCGACATCGTCGACTATCCGGGCGAATGGCTGCTCGACCTGCCGCTGCTGACCAAGAGCTACGAGCGCTGGGCGGCCGAGAGCCTGGCGCTGTCGCGGCAGGACCCGCGAGCCCGGGTAGCGCGGGAGTGGCACGCCCATCTCGCCACGCTCGATCCCAAGGGGCGCGAGAACGAGCAGGAAACCCTGAAAGCTGCGCGGCTGTTCACCGCTTACTTGCGCGCCTGCCGCGACGAGCAGTTCGCGATGAGCCTGCTGCCGCCGGGCCGCTTCCTGATGCCGGGCAATCTTGCCGGTTCGCCGGCGCTGACCTTCGCGCCGCTTGACGTGCCGGACGGCGGCATCGCGCCGGACGGTTCGCTGTGGGCGATGATGCGCCGCCGGTTCGAAGCCTATAAGGACGCCGTGGTGCGGCCGTTCTTCCGCGATCACTTCGCCCGGCTCGACCGCCAGATCGTGCTGGCGGACGCGTTGTCGGCCTTCAACGCCGGACCTGAGGCGCTGCAGGATCTGGAAGCCGCGCTGGCCGGCATCCTCGAATGCTTCCGGGTCGGCCGCTCGACGCTGCTCAGCTCGGTGTTCCGGCCGCGGATCGACAAGATCCTGTTTGCAGCCACCAAGGCCGACCATCTGCACCATTCCAGCCACGACCGGCTGGAGGCGATCCTGCGCAAGCTGGTCGAGCAGGCGATGCGACGGGCCGAATTCGCCGGCGCCAAGGTCGACGTGGTGGCGATGGCCGCCGTCCGCGCCACCCGGGAGGCCCAGGTCCAGCGCGGCCGCGACCGGCTGCCCTCAATCGTCGGCACGCCGATCGCCGGCGAAATGGCCGAGGGCGAGGTGTTCGACGGCGAAACTGAGGTCGCCACTTTCCCGGGCGATCTGCCAACCAATCTGCAGGGCCTGTTCCGCGGCGAGGACACCTTCCGCGGGCTGGCCGCCGGCTCGCACCAGGAAGCCGACTTCCGCTTTTTGCGCTTCCGCCCACCGCGGCTCGACAGCCATGATCCCGACGGTCCGGCGCTGCCTCACATCCGCCTCGACCGGGCGCTTCAGTTCCTGATCGGAGACCGACTGCAATGACCGAGCGGGTTCCTCCTCGCCGGCCGGCGACCTTCAAGCTCAGCGACCCGAGCGTGGTGCTGATCGATTCCGATGACGGCGGCGGCAGCTACACGGCCAAGCCGTCCGCGAAAGCGGACGCCAAGCCTGCCGCGTCTGCGGCCGGCGCCGCACCGCCACCCCCGCCGCCGCGCGCCAGGGTCGAGCTCGCCCGCGAAGCCGAGCCGCCGATCTCGGCGCCGAAAGCGCCGAAGAGCGTCATCAACCCGAAGAAGGGTTTCCGCTGGGGCACCGTGTTCTGGAGCGCCGCGACCGGACTGGTGTCGCTGGCGTTCTGGCTGTGGATCAGCAAACTGGTCGAAGATCTGTTCGCGCAGAGCCAGACGCTCGGCACGATCGGCATGGTGCTGGCGATCCTGGCCGGCGGCTCGCTGGCGATCATCATCGGCCGCGAAGCCTTCGGCTTGATCCGGCTGGCGCGGATCGAGCAGCTCCACGCCCGCGCTGCGCGCGTGCTGGAAACCGACAACAGCGCCGAAGCCCGCGCCATCATCCGCGAGCTGCTGAAGTTCGAACATCCCAACCCGCAGCTCGCCCATGGCCGCGCCACGCTGCAGAAGCACATCGACGACATTATCGACGGCGCCGACCTGATCCGCCTCGCCGAGCGCGAACTGATGACGCCGCTCGACCTTGAAGCGAAGGTGCTGATCTCGAAGGCCGCGCAGCGGGTGTCGCTGGTGACCGCGATCAGCCCGAAGGCACTGATCGACGTGCTGTTCGTGGCGATCGCCGCGACCAGGCTGATCGGCCAGCTCGCGCGGCTGTATGGCGGCCGCCCCGGTGCGCTCGGGATGTTCAAGTTGATGCGCCAGACCGTGTCGCACCTCGCCATCACCGGCGGCATCGCGCTCAGCGACAGCGTGATGCAGTCGGTACTCGGCCACGGCCTCGCCTCGCGGCTGTCGGCCAAGCTCGGCGAAGGCGTCGTCAACGGCATGCTGACCGCACGGCTCGGCCTCGCCGCCATCGACCTCACCCGCCCGCTTCCGTTCGATGCCCTGCCCCGCCCGCAGCTCGGCGATCTGGTCAAGGATCTGATGAAGAAGCGGGAGAAGGACGAGTAGCGCCCCGTTCGGCGGAGACCTGCGCTAGGCTACGTTACGCCGAAGTTTCTTGTGCTGATCCGCGCCTGCTGACACAACGATCGTCATTCCGGGGCGCGAACCAAGTCGAGCGAGCCCGGAATCCAAAACCACTCACAGGGATTGAGGATTCCGGCCCTGCGCTGCTGGCCAGCGCATCCCGGAATGACGCGATCGAGGTATGCACTCACTGATGGCGACGCGAGCGAAGCCGAACAAAAAGCAGAACGCTTCTGCCCGCGGGAAGAAGGCCGCCTGGCTCGGCGGCATCGGGCTTCGGCAAGTCCGGATGTTCTGCGGGCTGGTGCTGTTCACCTATCTGCTCAGCCACTTCCT
This sequence comes from Rhodopseudomonas sp. BR0G17, assembly GCF_010907025.1. NCBI lineage: Bacteria > Pseudomonadati > Pseudomonadota > Alphaproteobacteria > Hyphomicrobiales > Nitrobacteraceae > Rhodopseudomonas > Rhodopseudomonas sp. BR0G17. Next base: position 43,494 of record NZ_QUML01000031.1, read on the forward strand.
CAACCATGCGCTCGGCAACATCTCGCCGGCGGCTCTGCATGCCGGCGTGATGTGGCACCTGGAGATCTGGCAGTTCCTGCCGGTCGCGATCCTGTTCTACGGCTCAGTGACGGTGCATGCCGGGCTCGGGCTGTGGGCGCTGTATCAGCGCCGCCAGTTCCGCTGGAAGACGCTGGAGCCGCTGCAGCTCATACTCGGGCTGTCGGTGCCGCTGATGATCTACAGCCATGTCATCGTGATGCGGCTCGGCAGCGTGCTGTACGACCAGGACCGGCTGTATCCGCAGGTCCTATACAATTACTTCGTGGCTTCGCCGTCCTATCGGGCTTGGCTGATGGTCGCGGTGATGCTGATCGCCTGGACCCACGGCTGCATCGGGCTCTACGTCTGGCTGCGGATCAAGCCAGCCTTCCGCCGCGCGATGCCGTGGCTGCTCGCCGCCGCGGTGCTGATCCCGACGCTGGCGCTGCTCGGCTTCTACCAGGGCGGACGCGAGGTGGCGCGCGAGGCAACCTCGCCGCAGTGGCAGGCCGACAACCTCGCGCCGGCCAATCTCGGCACCCCGGAGCAGCAGCAGACGCTCGAAGCGATCAGCAACGGCTTCCTGATTTTCTATCTCGGCCTGATCGCTTTGGCGCTGATCGCCCGCGCGGTGCGCGCGATCATCGAACGGCGCGGCGGCATGGTCCGGCTGACCTATGACGGCGAGCGCAGCATCAGGGTGCCAAAGGGCCTCACCGTGCTGGAGGCCACGCAGCGCCACAACATCCCGCACGCCTCCGCCTGCGGCGGCCGGGCCCGCTGCTCAACCTGCCGGATCCGCGTGTTGGGCGATCCCGCCGCGTTGCCGCCGCCGTCGCCGCGCGAGGCCTTCGTGCTCGCCTCGATCGGCACCGGCGACGATCCGTCGATCCGCCTCGCCTGCCAGCTCAGGCCGACGCAGGACCTCGCCTTCGTGCCGGTGTTTCCACCGCGCAACGTCGCAGCCGCACGGAAGGCGGCACGCGCGGCGCGGGTCGGCGAGGAGCGCTATCTGGTCAGCATGTTCGTCGATATGCGCGGCTCGACCAAGCTCGCCGAAAGCCGGCTGCCGTTCGACACCGTGTTCATCGTCAACCGCTTCCTCGGCGCGGTGTCGCGTAGCGTGATCGCCTGCGGCGGCCAGCCCAATCAGTTCGTCGGCGACGGCATGCTGGCGCTTTTCGGACTTGCCGAAACACCACGCGAAGCCTGCCGCAACGCCGTTCGCGCCGCCGCGGCGATCGGCGCGGCGATCGATGAACTCAACAATTTCCTCGGCCACGATCTGCCCGAGCCGATCCGCTTCGGCATCGGCATCCACAGCGGCGAAGTGGTGGTCGGCGAGATCGGCTATCGCGACCACATGGTGTTCACCGCGCTCGGCGACTCCGTCAACGTCGCATCCCGGCTGCAGGACCTGACCAAGAGCCTCGCCTGCGAGACGCTGCTGTCGGACGAACTCCGCGCCACCGCGGGCCTGTCCGAACAGGCGCTACCGACGCTGGAATTGGAAATCCGAGGCCGCACCGAACCGATGCTGGTCTGCGTGGTCGAGCGCGCCGGCGATCTCGCGGCCGTGCTGAACGAGGACCTGGTGCTGGCCTGAACGGCCGGCGCACCGAACGATCATTCTCAGTCGAGCTTGACCCACTGATCGACCGGCATCACTTCCGGCGTCTGCGCATAGGCGCGGGTCCACATGTCGACCACCCATTGCGTGCCGGTGCCGCGCTCGGTCAGCACCGCGGTGTTGTGCGGCGTCTGCAGCACCAGGACATTGCCGCGATACTTGGGATCGCCGACGCTGTGATACTTGAACAGGCCCCAATCCTGCATCACCAGCAGCAGGCTGGTGGTGTTGCGGGTGGTGTCCCAGCAATCGAAATTGTGCTTGTCGTCGAAGTAACGGAAATCGGCACGCGCGATCCGCTTGTCGGTGCCGAGCACCGGACCGAGACGGCGGTCGAGCCACACCACTGCCTTCTGCACCGCGGCGCGCTCCGCCGCGGCCGAGGCCTTGCCGGATGCCATGATCCGCGACAGCGCGGCGCGATCGCCGGCCGAAAACGCCAGTTCGTAGCGGCGGCGGCAGACGAAGCCGTAGCACACCGTCATGCCCTTGGCGCTCGGCGGGAAGATCGACACCGAACTATACAGATACGAGACCTGCGAGCTGAGTTCGGCCGCCTTTGCCGGCGCACCGAACCAGGCGGCAGCTAGCGCCACGGCCGCGAGCGCACCGAAACGTCGTGCGTTGGACTTGCCGCGCGTCACCCTCATCCCCGCTCCCAGCCTCCCTATGGTGGAGGCGAAGCTAGCGTCCGGCCCCGACCGTGCCAATATGGCAGTCTGGATGGCAGTGCATTTGCTGGCTGCACCGATGCACGCCGTCCACAGCTATCTCCGGCTTCGGGAGGCCGACCGCCATGCCGTCCAACCCGCCGCTTGCCGAATTCACCGCGGCTTACGCGCCGGATGATGCTGCGCTGGCCGCTGAGCTGCTGGCGTCCGCCGCGCTGCAGCCCGATCGCGAAGCTCAGATCGACCCTCTCGCCACCGAACTGATCACCGCGATCCGCGGTTCCGAACATGGCCTGGGCGGCGTCGAGGCGATGCTGCGCGAGTTCGCGCTGTCGACCAAGGAAGGCCTGGCTTTGATGGTGCTTGCCGAGGCGCTGTTGCGGGTTCCGGATGCAGCGACTGCGGACGCTTTCATCGAGGACAAGCTCGGCCAGGGCGACTTCGCGCATCACCGCATCAAGTCCGATGCCGTGCTGGTGAACGCCTCGGCCTGGGCCCTCGGCCTATCGGCCCGTCTCGTCCACGCCGGCGAGACGCCGCAAGGCACGCTCGCGGCCCTGACGAGACGGATCGGCGCGCCCGCGGTGCGCGCCGCGACGCGCCAGGCGATGCGGCTGATCGGCAATCACTTCGTCCTCGGCGAGACCATCGAGGCCGCGCTCGCCCGCGCCCAGGCGCAGGCGCGCGACGGCTTTCGCTATTCTTACGACATGCTCGGCGAAGGCGCCCGCACTGCCGAGGATGCCGAACGCTATTATCAATCCTACGCCGATGCGATCACCGCAATCGGCCGCAGTGCCGGCAACGCTGCGCTGCCGGCGCGGCCGGGGATCTCGGTGAAGCTCTCGGCGCTGCATCCGCGGTTCGAGGCGATCAGCCGCGACCGCGTGATGCGGGAACTGACGCCGCGGCTGCTCGAGCTGGCGCGGCTCGCCAAGAGCCACGACCTCGCCTTCACGGTCGATGCCGAAGAAGCCGACCGGCTTGAACTGTCGCTCGAGGTATTCGCCGCCTGCTTCGCCGATGCCTCGCTCGCAGGTTGGGACGGCTACGGCCTCGCCGTGCAGGCTTATCAGAAGCGCGCCGCCGCGGTGATCGACCATGTCGCCGAACTTGCGGGCGCGCTCGACCGCCGCATGATGCTGCGGCTGGTGAAGGGCGCCTATTGGGACACTGAGATCAAGCGCGCGCAGGAGCGCGGGCTTGCCGACTATCCGGTGTTCACCAGGAAGCCGATGACCGATCTCAACTACCTGCACTGCGCGCGCAAGCTGCTGGCACTGCGCCCGCGGCTGTTCCCGCAATTCGCCAGCCACAACGCGCTCACGATCGCCACCATCCTGGCCGAGGCTGGGAATTGCGACGGCTACGAATTCCAGCGGCTGCACGGCATGGGCGAGGCGCTGTACGCGCGGCTGCGGACCGATCACCCGCAGGCGGTGGGCCGGATCTACGCGCCGGTCGGCGGGCACCGGGATCTGCTGGCCTATCTGGTGCGGCGGCTGTTGGAGAACGGCGCCAACTCCTCCTTCGTGGCGCAGGCCGGCGACGACAACGTGCCGATCACCGAGTTGCTGGAGCGATCAGCCACACTGATCGGCAATGCGGAGAATGCACGCAGCCCGGCAATCCCGCTGCCGCGCGATCTGTATCAGCCGCAGCGGCTGAATTCGCGCGGCATCGAGTTCGGCGACCACGGCGCGCTCGCCGCGCTGCTCGGCGACGTCGAAGATGCACGCCGGTCGCTGCCGCCCCTTGCATCCGCCACACCGGAGCAAGCCGCGGCTGCAGTGGCCGCCGCACGCAAAGGCTTCGAATCCTGGAGCCGAACCTCCGCCGATCATCGCGCCGCGATCCTAGAGCGCGCCGGCGATCTGCTGGAGCAGCGCCGTGCAGCATTCATCGCCCTGCTCCAGGACGAAGGCAGCAAGACGCTCGACGATGGCGTGGCGGAGGTGCGCGAAGCGGTCGACTACTGCCGCTACTACGCCAGCGAAGGCCGCCGGCTGTTCGGCGAGCCACTGGAGCTCCCCGGCCCCACCGGCGAACGGAATACGCTGGCGTTGCGCGGCCGCGGCGTGTTCGTCGCGATCAGCCCGTGGAACTTCCCGCTGGCGATCTTCCTCGGCCAGATCACCGCGGCGCTGATGGCAGGCAACGCGGTGGTCGCCAAGCCGGCCGAACAGACGCCGGTGATCGCCGACGTGGCGGTGCGGCTGTTGCATGAAGCCGGCGTGCCGCGCGACGCGCTGCATCTGGTACAGGGCGACGGCCGCATCGGCGCCGCACTGGTCGAGCAACCCGACGTCGCCGGCGTCGTGTTCACCGGATCGACCGAGGTGGCGCGCGCGATCAACCGCACGCTCGCCGCCAAGGACGGTCCAATCGTGCCGCTGATCGCCGAGACCGGCGGCATCAACGCGATGATTGTCGACGCCACCGCGCTGCCCGAGCAGGTCGCCGACGACGTCACCGCCTCCGCGTTCCGCTCCGCCGGGCAGCGCTGTTCGGCGCTGCGGCTGCTGTGCGTGCAGGATGACGTTGCCGACCGAGTGATCGCGATGATTGCCGGCGCGGCGCGCGAACTGAAAATAGGCGATCCCCGCGATCCGGCGACGCATGTCGGACCGGTGATCGACGCCGAGGCCAAAGCCAGGCTCGACGCGCATATCACCAAGATGCAACGCGAAGCGCAGCTTCACTTCGCCGGCACAGCACCGACCGCCGGCAACTTCGTCGCGCCTCATATCTTTGAACTCAGCCGCGCCTCACAGCTCACCGAAGAAGTATTCGGCCCGATCCTGCATGTGGTGCGCTACAAAGCGGCGCAGTTCGACGAACTCCTCGATGACATCGCCGCCACCGGCTACGCCCTGACGCTCGGTGTGCAATCACGGATCGACGACACGATCGCGCGTGTGATCGCGCGGCTGCCGACCGGCAATGTCTATGTGAACCGCAACATCATCGGCGCCGTCGTCGGGGTCCAGCCGTTCGGCGGCTCCGGCCTGTCCGGCACAGGGCCCAAGGCCGGCGGCCCGCATTATCTGCCGCGCTTCGCGCTGGAACAGACGGTGTCGATCAACACCGCAGCAGCCGGCGGCAATGCCGCGCTGCTGACGAGCGAAAACTAGCTGCCGTCATTGCGAGAAGGCGAAGCCGACGAAGCAATCCATAGCTCGGTGTTCGCCCCTGGATTGCTTCGCTGCGCTCGCAATGACGCGGCCAACTCCATCCTCATCACCTTCGCAGAGCACCCGGGATGACCGCCATGCCGGTTCCCATATTGCATCACGCTACGAAGCCGGCTCATATGCGAACGTATCCGGCGGCGCGTAGCACCGAGAATTCCGGATCGCGAAAAACAAGAAAACAGGGAGCTCACGCGCATGGACGAGAACGGCATCTTCAGCGGCCTCAAGGTGCTGGATTGCGCGAGTTTCATTGCTGCGCCGGCGGCCGCGACCGTGCTGTCGGATTTCGGTGCCGATGTCATCAAAATCGAGCCGCCGGGTGCGGGTGATCCCTATCGCAACCTGCCGAACCTGCCGGGCTATCCGATCAGCGACCACAACTACGCGTGGATGCTGGAGGCCCGCAACAAGCGCAGCCTCGCGCTCGACCTCGCCAAGCCCGAGGGCAAGGAGGTGCTGCGCAAGCTGGTCGCCGAGGCCGACGTGTTCATCACCAACTTCCCGCCGCCGGTACGGGCGCGGCTCGGCGTCGCTTATGCCGACCTCGCGCCGCTGAACGAGCGGCTGATCTATGCGAGCTTCACCGGTTATGGCGAACGCGGCGAGGAAGCCAACAAGCCGGGCTTCGACAGCAACGCCTGGTGGGCCCGCTCGGGCATGATGGATCTGGTGCGCGCCGACGAAGACTCCACGCCGGCGCGATCGGTCGCCGGCATGGGCGACCATCCCTGCGCGATGTCGCTGTTCGGCGCGATCGTCACCGCGCTGTACAAGCGCGAACGCACCGGCAAAGGCAGCGAGGTGAAGTCGAACCTGATGGCCAACGGGCTGTGGTCCACCAGCGTGCTGGCGCAGGCCAAGCTGGTCGGTGCCGAGTTCCAGCCTCGGCGGCCGCGCGAGCGCGCCCTCAACGCGGTGGCCAATCACTATCGCTGCCGCGACGGCCGCTGGCTGATCCTGTCGCTGCTCAATGAAGAGAAGCAGTGGCCGACGCTGACGAAGTGCCTCGGCCGCGAGGATCTCACCGACGATCCGCGCTTCGCCACCAAGCCGGACCGCCACGCGCGCTCGATCGAACTGATCGGCATCTTCGACGAGATCTTTGCGACGCGCGATCTCGCCGAGTGGCGCAAGGCACTCGACGGCACCGGTCTGGTGTTCGGCGTCGTCGGCATTCTCGACGACATCACCACCGACAAGCAGCTGATCGAGAACGAAGTGTTGGTGCCGTTCGAAAACGACACCACGCTCACCATCAACAGCCCGATCTGGATCGAAGGCAGCACCAAGACCCAGCCGCGCAAGCCGCCGGGCGTCGGCGAGCACAGCGACGAAGTGCTGCGCAATGCAGGCTACGACGACGACGCCATCAAGGCGCTGCGCGCATCCGGCGCCGTCGGCTGAGGCCGCCGAGGTTGCTTGACGGGCCGTCTCCGAGATTCTCGGAGCGGCCTTGTCCGGCTACAGCACCTCCGGCAGCGAATGGCCCTGCAGCTCGATGCTGAGCCCCTGCATGCCGAGATCGGTGATCTCGCCGCCCATCGCCTTCAGGCTCTCTTCGCGGATCAGCGACATCAGCCCGCGCCGCAGCGCCAGGAACTCCGACGACATCATCATCGACTGCTGCCGCGGCCGCTCCAGCGGAATCCTGATCTCCGCCTTGATCGAGCCGGGCCGCGCCGTCATGCAATACACCCGGTCCGACAGGAAGATCGCCTCGTCGATGTCGTGGGTGACGAACAGCACCGAGATCTTCAGCCGCTGCCACATGTTGGTGAGGATCTGCTGCATGATGATCCGGGTCTGGGCGTCGAGCGCCCCGAACGGCTCGTCGAGCAGCAGCACCTTCGGCCCGGTCGCAAGCGCACGGACAATGCCGACCCGCTGCTTCATGCCGCCGGACAGCCGCTCCGGATAGTGCTTCTCGAACGCCTCGAGCCCGGCGAGGCCGAGCAGCGTGCGCGCCGCACGCTCGCGCTCGAAGCGCGACATGCCGCGCATCTTCAGGCCGAACTCGACGTTCTCGCGCACGGTTTTCCATGGAAACAACGAGTACTGCTGGAACACCATGCCGCGCTCGGCGCTCGGCCCGGTCACCTTCTCGCCGTCGACCGTGACCACGCCGCTGGTCGGCTTGAGGAAGCCCGCAACCGCATTCAACAGCGTGGACTTGCCGCATCCCGATGGGCCGACGATCGAGACGAATTCGCCGGGCTCGACATGGATCTGGGTGTCGGTGACCGCCTCCACCGAACCGTCGATGGTCTCATAGCGAAGCGCGAAGTCTCGGACTTCGATCCGGCCTTGACGGGCCTCAGGAGCAGACTGGCTCATCGTAGTCTCCATGGCATCACCAGTGTGCCGGCCGAGCGGATCAGCAGGCTGGAGCCGAGCCCGAGCACACCGATTGCGATCATGCCGAGCGCGATGTCGGGGTACTGGACCAGCGAGTAGGCCTCCCAGGTGAAGTAACCGATGCCAAACTGTCCCGAGATCATCTCGGCGGCGATCAGCGACACCCAGGCGACGCCCATTCCCACCGTGAGCCCGGTGAAGATGTGCGGCAGCGCCGCCGGGAAATACACCTCGCGGAAGATCGGGGCCTCGCGGGCGCCGAGACATTTGGCGGCCCGCACCAGCACCGGATCGACGAGCGTCATGCCGTGCAGCGTGTTGACCAGGATCGGGAAGAACGCCCCGATGAAGGTGATGAACACGATGCTCTGCTCGTTGGTCGGCCACAGCATGATCGCCATCGGCACCCAGGCGATCGCCGGAATCGGCCGCATCACCTCCGCGACCGGAAACACGAACTCATGCACCAGCCGGAAGCGCCCCATGATCAGGCCGAGCGGCACGCCGACGATCGCCGCCAACACAAAGCCGAAGAAGATCCGGCGGCAGCTCAGCAACACGTGCATCAGGAATTTCGGATCGTGCACCGCGCGACTGAAGCTCTCATAGACCGCGAGCGGCGTCGGAACGTTGGTGAACTTCACGAACATCACGACGCGGTACGTCGTCAGCAGATGCCATGCCAGCAGGAACAGCAGCAGCGAGACGATGCCGATCAGCCCGCCGCGCAGCCTGTCGCGGTTGAGACGATACCAGCGCGAGGCGCGCGTCATGGAGGCCGGCGGGCCGGCCTGCTGCGGGGCGACCGGGTCGGCGGTCGCCGCCAGCCGGTCGCGCGACGTCATCAGAGCGGGGCTGCTCACGTCCGGTCCCCCGCCATCGCCAGCTTCACCGCGTCGTCGAAGCCGACCACCTTGCCGTTGATCTTGCCGGCGTAGGCTTCGGCGTCTTTCTTCAGCAGGAACGGCACGATCTCGCCCTTGCCGGCTGCGTAGAACGCCTGGTCGGCGAACAGCTTGATGCCGCGGGAGGCGTCGAACACGTAGGCGACGTTGATCGTCTTGCTCTTGGCCTTGAAGTCCGCATAGGCGCCGAGCGTGCACAGTGTGCTCGAGAACGGCAGGATGCCTTCGCCATCGACCCAGACCTCGCCCGCCTTGCGCGGCTCGCCGATCGGCTTGTTGCAGAATTTGTCCTGACCGGAGATCTCGTAGTTCGCGGTGCTGGCGAGATCTTTGTCGTAGTCGAGCTTCATCTCCGCATAGGCTTTGCGGACATAGCTGTCGTCGACCCATGTCTTCGGATCGAACTCCTTCATCCGGCCGAGGCTCTGCAGCACCTTGACGTCGGTCGCGGCGGCGTCGATCAGCGCCGGTTTGATCGTCGGATCGGTGGTCATGTTGCCGCTCGGGCCGAGGAAGATGTACACCACCTCCTTGTTGATCCCGGTCCAGTCCCCGATCTTCTCGGCGGCGGCCTTCGGATCCTGGCGCAGCCATTGATTGGCAGCGATTTCCGCCTTGAGGTAGGCGACCACGACTTCCGGATACTTCTCGGCGAAATCTGTGCGGACCACGGTGCCGTGAAAGGTCGGCAGATTGGTCTCGACGCCGTCGAAGATCTTCCGGGCGTAGCCGCGGAACGGCAACAGCTCGGCGAACGGCACGAAGTCGGCGTGGGCGTCGATCTTCTTTTCCTGCAGGTTGGTCGAGCCGACTTCCGGGCTCTGGCTCACCAGTTGGAAATAATCCGCCGGATAGCCGCGGTCCTGCAGCGCCTTCAACACCATGCCGTGCGCCGCCGAACCGAACGGAACGCTGACCAGCTTGCCCTTGAGGTCGGAGAGTTCGTAGTACGGCGAATCCTTGTGGACGACGATGCCGTTGCCCGACCCCGCCATGCTGTAGGCGGCGATCGAGATCAGCCGGCTCTTACTCTCGGGATTGTTCTGAAAGGTGAAGCCGTTCACGATCAGCGGATAGTCGCCCATGATGCCGAACTGCAGCTTGTTCGCCATCATCCCGTTGGTGACCGGCGGGCCGGAGGTGAAGTTCTGCCATTCGATCTCGAACTTCACATTGGCGTATTTGCCGGTCGTGGGGAGATACTTCTCCAGCAGATGAAGCTGACGGATCACCGTGCCGGCGGTGACCGTATTGGTCGTGGTATCCTGAGTGCCGATCCCGATGGTGATCGTTTCTGCGGCGGCCGGCAGGGCCGAGATCCATGTGAGGCAGGCGACCGATACGACGACTTTCTGAAAGCGGCTGACCATTCTCATCCCCGTTCGCTTGGATGGCTGATGTCGCCATGATTGGTAGCCGGGTCCTTTAGAGCAAATCCGGACTGGGCCATCGGGTGGATTAGTTGCCGCCAAAACTCTGGTTGCGTACTCCTTGGGCAATTTCGCTTCTAAGAGCCATTTGCATAGGCAGGAGAGTCAGTCGGTTGCATGGCCGCGCATTTCCTCGAGGATATCGGGCCGGCACACCACGATCTGCGAGCGCCGGGTCTGGACGATGCGCTTCTCCTGCATCCGCCGCAGACTGATCGTGACCCATTGCCGTGTCGCGCCGACCAGATGAGCGATGTCGGCATGCGTGAACGCGACCGCGATCACCTTGCCGTCGGCATCGTCCACTCCGTAAAGGTCGACCAGTTGCAGCAGCAAATGCGCCAGCCGCTGCGTGATCGAGCGCGTTCCCAGCATCTGCGCGAGCGCCGAGTAGCATTTGCCCTTGAAGCTCAATCCCTCGATCAGGCCGATCGCGAGATTCGGAACCTCCGCAACCAGCGAGCGTAGTTCCCTCCCCGGCAGATGCACGACGGCCGCATTAGTGGCGGCAACGCCGGACCATTGATGCACGCCGGTGTCGAATACTTCCGGACCGCCGACGAAATTGCCGATGTGCCAGTAAGCCAGCGTGATCTCTCGGCCCTGCGGCGAGGTGTAGAACACACGGATTCGGCCGCTCTCGATCAGGAAGATGCCGTCGTGCCGCGCACCCTGGCTGAACAGCGTCTGGCCGCGATTGAAGACTTTGCGGCGGCCCTGCTTGAGGACCAGTTCGCGCTCGCGCAAGCTGAGCCGGTCGATGAGCGAGGGCGGTCCGGCGGTGGGTTGGTTGCTTTCGGTGAGAAGAAGAGAGCGGCCCGTTCCGACGCGCGCCGGGCCAAGAGTGGACGTGGAGTCCGCTGCCGATTTGGCTGCCTGCAGCACGATGATTTGCCTCTCGCGTTGATCAGACCGACCAAACTCGGAGCAATGTTCGTGCCAGCGATCGCGATGAGGTGTGTCGCCTCAGTCGGCGTCGATCAGCGACGCCAGATACGCGTGCGGATAGATGCCGCGATCGTGGCCGTCAGAAAACTGCAGGTTGAGTCCGTAGCCGAGATCGCGGACTGCAACGATCGCGGCTCCGGGAAATGCGGACGGGAAGCGGCCGTCGATTCGCGCCCTGGTGCAGTGGGCACATTTGCAGGCGAGCCGTAGCCGCTCGGCACGCAGGGAGACTGTGCGGCCGTTCGCGATCTGCACGGTCAAAGACGCGAGATCGGCCTCGACTTCGCCGGAAGCGTGCACTGGCACCATGAAGTCCCTCCTGTCGCAAGGGCCTGAAGCTAGGCACGAGGCCGCATCGGGCCTAGCAACAAATTGCTCAGATCCGCGGAAAAACAGCACGCCGCGCCTCTTGACGGCACTCTTGGGGAAATTTTGCAACTAATTGACGGCCACCGCGATTTCGAAATTGCGAACAGGGGTCGATATCCGCGACATCGTCTCATCGGACGCAGGAGATGACCTGCGCGTGAGGAGAAGACGATGAGTGCATTCCAAACCGAAACGGTGTTGTCGGTCAGGCACTGGACCGACACGCTGTTCAGTTTCACCGCGACGCGCGACCCTGGATTCCGGTTCCAGAGCGGTCAGTTCGCGATGATCGGCCTGGAAGTCGACGGCCGGCCGTTGATGCGCGCCTACAGCATGGCGAGCGCCAATCACGAGGAAGAACTGGAATTCTTCAGCATCAAGGTGCCCAACGGTCCGCTGACGTCGCGGCTGCAGCAGATCAAGGAAGGCGATCAGATCCTAGTCGGGCGCAAGGCGACCGGAACGCTGATCGCCGGCAATCTGATCCCCGGCAAGCGGCTGCTGCTGCTGTCGACCGGCACCGGACTGGCGCCGTTCGCCAGCCTGATCAAGGATCCGGAGATCTACGACGCCTACGAATCCATCGTGCTGGTCCACGGCTGCCGGCAGATTGCCGAACTGGCCTATGGCGAGCAGCTGGTCGAGGGCCTGCGCGACCACGAGTTCCTCGGGGATCTGATCCGCGACAAGCTCCACTACTACCCGACCGTGACCCGCGAGCCGTTCCGCAACCGCGGCCGCGTCACCGATCTGATCGCGTCGGGCCAGCTGTTCGACGATCTCGGCCAATCTGGTCTCGATCTCGAGTCTGACCGGGTGATGCTGTGCGGCAACCCGGCGATGCTCGCCGAACTGCCGGCGATGCTGAGCGAGCGCGGCTTCCGCGAAGGCAATCACAGCGAGCCGGGCCACTTCGTGGTCGAGAAGGCGTTCGTCGAACGCTGACGCCCCGTTCGGAAATCGCGCGCCGGCGACAACTAATTGCTATCGTCCGGCGCGCGCCTGAACAACTCTGCTCCACAGCGGCGGTCCGCCGAGGAACCAGGAGCAGAAGATGGCGATGGATGAGATAGTCGACGGACTGTCGGAAGTATCGTGCGACGTGTTGGTGATCGGCGGCGGCACCGCCGGTCCGATGGCCGCACTGAAGGCCAAGATGAAGAACCCGAAGGCGAACGTCGTCCTTCTGGAAAAGGCCAACGTCAAGCGCTCCGGCGCGATCTCGATGGGGATGGACGGCCTCAACAACGCGGTGATCCCAGGCTACGCCACGCCGGAGCAATACACCAAGGAAATCACCATCGCCAACGACGGGATCGTCGACCAGAAAGCCGTCTACAAATACGCGCAGAGTTGCTACTCGATCATCGAGGAACTCGACAGCTTCGGCATCCGCTTTCTCAAGAACGAGAACGGCGACTATGCGGTGAAGAAGGTGCACCACATCGGCACCTATGTGCTGCCGATGCCGAACGGCGAGACCGTCAAGAAGGCGCTGTACCGGCAGTTGCGGCGCGCGCGCATCCTGATCTCGAATCGCTATATGGCGACACGGCTGCTCAAAGGCGCCGATGGCCGGATCGCCGGCGCCGTCAGCGTCAACACCCGCACCGCCGAATTCCTGGTGTTCAAGGCCAAGGCGGTGATCCTGTGCACCGGCGCCGCCGGCCGGCTCGGGCTGCCGACCTCGGGCTACATGTTCGGCACTTACGAGAACGCCGCCAATTCCGGCGACGGCTACGCAATGGCCTACCACGCCGGCGCTGCGCTCGCCAATCTCGAGTGCTATCAGATCAACCCTTTGATCAAGGACTACAACGGTCCGGCCTGTGCCTATGTGGCCGGTCCGTTCGGCGCCTACACCGCCAATAACGAGGACCGCCGCTTCATCGAGTGCGACTACTGGTCGGGCCAGATGATGCTGGAATTCTACAACGAGCTGCTGTCCGGCAAAGGCCCGGTATTCCTGCAGCTCAAGCACCTGCACGACAAGACCATCGAGGAGATCGAAGCGACTCTTCACAAGGTCGAGCGTCCGACCCGCGGCCTGTTCCAGCAGGGTCGCGGCATCGATTATCGCCAGGAATCGATCGAGATGCACATCTCGGAGATCGGCCTGTGCAGTGGCCATAGCGCCTCCGGCGTGTTCGTCGACGACAACGCGCGCACCACCGTGCCGGGACTGTATGCCGCCGGCGACATGGCCAGCGTGCCGCATAACTACATGCTGGGCGCCTTCACCAACGGCTCGTTCGCCGGGCTCGACGCGATGGAGTTCGCCGACAACCACGACTTCGCGGACATCGACGCCGCCGAGGTCGCACGCGAGCGCGACCGCGTACTGGCGCCCACCCGGCGTGAGGACGGCATCCCGCCGAACCAGATCGAGTACAAGACTCGGCGCCTCGTCAACGACTATCTGCAGCCGCCGAAAGTGACGCGGAAATACGAGCTCGGCATGCGCCGGCTCGCCGAAGTCCGCGACGACATGGAGCAGCGGATGATGGCGCGCAACTCGCACGAACTGCTGCGCGCGCTGGAAACCGCGTCGATCATGGACTGTGCCGACATGGCCGCGCACGCCTCGCTGTATCGCGAAGAGAGCCGGTGGGGGCTGTATCACTGGCGCACCGACTTTCCCGAAAAGGACAACGAGAACTGGTTCTGCCACACGCTGCTCAGCAAGCAGAACGACAAGATGACCAGCGAGAAACGGGCGGTCGAGCCTTATGTCGTGCCGATCGCCGACGAAGAGAAGGACCTCTACGACAAGCAGCGCATCCGCGCCACCGCCTGACGCCCGCACCTAACCAGGAGAACGGACACATGCCTCTCGCCAGTTATCAGACCACGGTGCCGGTCGTCGTCGACGACGCCAAGTGCATCGCCGACAAGGGCTGCACCGTCTGCGTCGATGTCTGCCCGCTCGACGTGTTGCGGATCAGCGACATGACCGGCAAGGCCTACATGGCCTACGATGAATGCTGGTACTGCATGCCATGCGAAGCCGATTGCCCGACCGGGGCGGTCACCGTCAACATCCCGTATCTGTTGAGGTGATCATGTCGAGCCCGTTCGAATCCTACGACGATCTCGACGATGCCGACGACCGCCTGCAGGCCGCCGACCCGGCCGAGCGGCGGGTGGCGATCATCGCGCTCGGCCATTCAGGCGATCCGGCCGCGATCGGCCACCTCGCCAACATGGTGGCGG
>NZ_QUML01000032.1:0-56268 GCF_010907025.1 Rhodopseudomonas sp. BR0G17
GGCCGCAGGATCGGGGGCTCGGGGCGCGTGATCGGCGGCTCGGGCCGCAGGATCGGCGGGTCCGCCCGCATGATCGGAGGTTCAGCCCGCATGATCGGTGCCTCGACGCGTGGCATCGGCGGCTCGGGGCGGGCGATCGGTTCAGGTACCAGGCTGGCGAACGGATCGGCCGGACGGCGCTCCGGCATTGGCGGCGGCGCGCGACGCGGCTCCTCGGCCGCACCCGGGCGCAACGGTCGTGTCGGGATCGGCGGCAGTTCCGGCTCCGGCAGCTCGGCGGCGGTATCGGCCTCCCATTGGCCGGGCTCCGGCGCCGTCAGGCGCGGCTCGACACCGGCGCGGGTCGGCAACTGATCCCGCGACGGGGTGGCGCGGACGATGTTGGGCTCGATCACGATGTCGCTCGGCCCGCCGATCATCAGCAGATGTTCGACATTGTCGCGCCGGACCAGAACCAGACGGCGGCGGCCATCGACGGCGGCAGCGTCGATCACGGCGAGCCCCGGCATCCGGCCGCGGCTGGCATTGGTGCCGAGCCGATTGCCGGCAAAGCGGCGTACCAGCCAGGCGGCGGCGCCAATCAGCGCCAGAACGGCCAGAAATGCGAGAAAAAACATCAATGGCTGCGATGACATGCTGTATCCCCGGCAAACAACGCTGGCGCCCTGGCGCTTTCCGGAAGCGCCCATTCCGGAATGCGAACGCGACCAGTTCCGGTGACGCGCGGCGGCCCGCCTCGTCCCTTCTTAATAATCCCCGGCAAGAACTGCCATCCGTTTCTTCTTATAATCCACCAATCATGCCGCCCAAACCGCGTTTGGTGCCGTTTTCGCCGCAGTTACCACTGCGTCCGGCATGCAGCTCGGACCTCTTAACCAGTCGTTAACCATAGGGGCGGCAAATTCTGCCTACCCGGCGGAATCGCGTGGCGGCAAGACCGGGGCGGAGGCGGCTATGCCGATCAACGATCTCCCCGAGCTCAACGCGTTGCGCACCAAGATGCAGTGGCATCAGGAGCGCCAGAAGGTGCTTGCCGAAAATATCTCCAATTCCGACACGCCGAACTTCCGGCCGCGGGATCTGGTGGAGCCCAAATTCACCCCGGAAGGTCAGGCCGCCGGCGGTCCGGGCGGATCGCTGCCGCTGATGCGCACCAGCGCGTCGCATCTGACCCCGCCCGGCGGCTCGCCGAGCTTCTCCACCGATAACAAGGGCGGCTTCCAGACCCGTCCGGCCGGCAACGCCGTGAACCTCGAGGACGAGATGCTGAAGGTCTCGTCCAACCAGATGGACTACGCCGCCGTGACCTCGCTCTACAGCCGCAGTCTCGGCCTGCTCAAGACCGCAATCGGCAAGCGCTGAGAAGCGCCGGGAGGCTAAACCATGGCAGACGACGGCAACGACTTCGCCCGCTCGATGGGTATCGCCACTTCCGGCCTGCGCGCGCAGGCGGGCCGGATGCGGGTGATCTCGGAAAACGTCGCCAACGCCGACTCCACGGCG
This sequence comes from Rhodopseudomonas sp. BR0G17, assembly GCF_010907025.1. Classification (NCBI taxonomy): domain Bacteria; kingdom Pseudomonadati; phylum Pseudomonadota; class Alphaproteobacteria; order Hyphomicrobiales; family Nitrobacteraceae; genus Rhodopseudomonas; species Rhodopseudomonas sp. BR0G17. Next base: position 1,504 of record NZ_QUML01000032.1, read on the forward strand.
CAGAACGCGGGCGGCGACCCGTATCGCCGCAAGGTGCCGACCTTCACGTCGGCGCTCGACCGCACGCTCGACGCCCGCGTCGTGGCGCTCGGCCGCGTCAAGCCGGACACCTCGGCGTTCCGCGTCAAATACGAGCCGACCAATCCGGCCGCCGACGCCAACGGCAACGTCAAGTATCCGAACGTCAATCCGGTGATCGAAATGACCGACATGCGCGATGCGCAGCGGTCCTACGAGGCCAACCTCAACGTCATCAGCGCCACCCGCCGGATGATCCAGCGCACGCTCGACATTCTCAAAGCCTGATCCGCTTCCCCAGCATCGCACCAGGACACTGACCCATGGCCTCCCCGATTTCAGCAGCGAATGCCTATGCGAGCCTCGCCCGCCTGGCCAAGCCGGCCGGCGCAGACAAGGGGGGCGAAGACGCTCCGTCGTTCGGCAACCTGGTCAAGCAGGCGATGGGCAGCGTGCTCGACGCCGGCCGCAAGTCCGACGCGCAGTCGATGGCGATGGCGTCGGGCAAATCCAACGTGATGGATGTGGTGACCGCGGTCGCCGAAACCGACGTCGCGGTGTCGACGCTGGTGTCGGTCCGCGACCGGGTGATCCAGTCCTACGAAGAAATCATGCGGATGCCGATCTGACGGCGGCACCTTACCAATAGGCATCGTCATTGCGAGCGAAGCGAAGCAATCCAGGGCCGAGCGCACCGCGCTCCTGGATCGCTTCGTCGCTCCGCTCCTCGCGATGACGATGGCGAGACCGAACACCACCACTGCCACAATCGTCGACACAAGGATTCTCTCATGACCGGCCCCGAAACCCTCGACGTCGCCCGCGACGCGATCTGGACCATCGTCGTGGTGTCGGCGCCGCTGATGGTGGTCGGCCTGGTGGTCGGCGTAGCGGTGTCGCTGGTTCAGGCGCTGACCCAGATCCAGGAACAGACGCTGGTGTTCGTGCCGAAAATCCTGGCGATGTTCGTCACCTTGGTGCTGGCGCTGCCCTTCATGGCCGACGCGCTGCACTCGCAGATGATACGGATCTCATCGCGAATCATCGGCGGTTGACGCATGATCGGAGCCCGCGCCGCTTCGCTGGTCGCATCCGTCGCCGCCGCATCGCGCGGCTGTGGCGCACGACCTTCTGACGCGCGCTCCGAATCAGACAGTCGCGATGCGCATCGACCTGACCTTCCTGCCGGCGCTCGCCGCCACCTTCATGCTGGTGTTCGCACGCATCGGCTCGATGGTGATGCTGATGCCGGCGTTCGGCGAGAGCAACATCCCGACGCGGGTGAAGCTGTCGATCGCGCTCATGCTGACGCTGATCATGCTGCCGCTGCATCGCTCGGCCTATCAGATCGACATGTCGTCGTTGACGCCGCTGTTGGTGCTGATGCTGCAGGAGATCGCGGTCGGCATCGTGCTCGGCGCCACCGCGCGGGTGACGCTGTCGGCGCTGCAGGTCGCGGGCGCAGTGATCGCCCAGCAGCTCGGGCTCGGCTTCGTTTCGGCGGTCGATCCGACCCAGGGCCAGCAGGGCGTGGTGGTCGGCAACTTTCTGACGATGCTCGGTGTCACGCTGCTGTTCGCCACCGACATGCACTATCTGGTGATCCAGGCGCTGAGCGACAGCTACAAGGTGTTCGCGCCGGGCGAATTAATGCACACCGGCGACGTCGCAGCGCTGGCCACCAAGGCGTTCGCAGCTGCGTTCAAGCTCGGCCTGCAATTGTCGGCGCCGTTCCTGGTGTTCGGCCTGGTGTTCAACATCGGGCTCGGCGTGCTGGCGAGGCTGATGCCGCAGATGCAGGTGTATTTCGTCGGCGTTCCGCTTTCGATCGTGATCGGCTTCATCGTACTCGCGGTGGTGCTGACCACGATGATGAGCGCTTTCCTCGGCTATTTCGGCGGCGTGATGCACGATCTGATGCCACGCTGACGCTCGGCGTCGTTCGGAGCTGAACGATGTCCGAGGACAGTGACGAGAAAACAGAAGAGCCGACACAAAAACGTCTCGACGATGCACTCAAGCGCGGCGACGTCGTCAAGAGCCAGGAGGTCAACACCTGGTTCCTGATCGCCGGCGCCACGCTGGTGCTGTCCTCGTTCCACGAGTCGATCGGCGCCGGCATTCTCGCGCCGATGCGCAATCTGATCGAAAAATCCTGGATGCTGCGCGTCGACGGCGACGGGCTGATCGCGCTCGCCAAGAGCCTGTCCTACGCGACGCTGGCGGCGATCGGCATTCCGCTGTTGATGCTGGTGATCGTCGCGATCGCCAGCAACATGATCCAGCACCGGCTGGTGTTTTCCGCCGAGGCGCTGACGCCGAAATTCAGCAAGCTGTCGCCGCTCGAAGGCGCCAAGCGGCTGTTCGGCAAACAGGCGATGGCCAACTTCCTCAAGGGCCTGTTCAAGGTCGTGGCGCTCGGCATCGTGATGGTGGCGGTGCTGTATCCCGAGCACGACCGGCTCGACGCGCTGCTGAAGATGGACGTCTCCGCGCTGCTCGGCGTCACCGTGGCGCTGACGCTGAAGTTGCTCGGCGCGGTGGTGGCGATGCTCGCCTTCGTGGCCGTCGGCGATTACTTCTTCCAGTATCGGCAGTGGCACGAAAAGCAGAAGATGTCGCTGCAGGAGATCAAGGAAGAATTCAAACAGTCGGAAGGCGATCCGCACATCAAGGGCCGGTTGCGGCAGCTCCGCTATCAGCGGATGAAGAAGCGGATGATGGCCGAGGTGCCGAACGCGTCGGTGGTCATCACCAACCCGACCCACTTCTCGGTGGCGCTGAAATACGAGCGCGGCATGTCGGCGCCGATCTGCGTCGCCAAGGGTGTCGACGCGGTGGCGTTCAGGATCCGGGAAGTCGCGAAGGAACACGACGTGCCGATCGTCGAGAACGTGCCGCTGGCGCGCGCGTTGTACGCCACGGTGGAGATCGACGATGAGATCCCGGTCGAACACTACCAGGCGGTCGCCGAGGTGATCGGTTACGTCATGAACCTGAAGCGGGCGTGGTCCGGCCGCAGCAATTGAGCGGGGCGATGCATCAGCAGCGAGGAGCGGGGCGGGCGGCGCGCCGCCCTGGCGCGGGAAGCCGGAGCGGATTGTCCTTGATGGCCTGCGGACGGGCCGGAGGATGGTCTTGCGTTTCCGGCCGCGATTCAGGCAGTTGGAGCCGCGCCGCCGCGTGCCCGGCGGGCAAGGGACCGGTTCGGTGACCATGACCATCAACGATCAACAAGCTTCGCCCGAGCCGCGTCCGGCCTCGCCGGAGCCGGCCCGCCGCGGCGGCAGTATCGCGCTTGTGCTGCTGCTGGCCGGCGCCATCGTCGCCGCCGCCGTAGCGTTCATGACGCTCGGCCGAGCCGGCGCCCAGCCTTACATTCTCGGCCTGCTGGCGCTGCTGGCGATGGTCGGTCTGTTCATGCTGTTCGCGTTCGCGGCCGGTATCATCGGCTTCGCCGACCGCTCCGCCGACGATCCGATCCTGCGGGCGATTCCCGAAAACGCTTTCGATGGCATCGCGGTTACCGACGCCGGCGGCCACGTCGTTTATGCCAATTCGACCTATCTGGCACTGACGGGTGCGGCGACGATGCAGGACGTCCGCCCGGTGGAGCGGGTGTTCATCGGTAATCCCGATGTTTCCGAGGCAGTGTTCCGGCTGCTCAAGGCGGCGCGCGAGGGACGCCGGCTGCAGGAAGAAGTGCGGGTTGCCGGTGCCGACGGCACCGAGGGCCGCTGGATGCGTCTGCGGGTTCGCCCGCTCGGCACCAGCAAGCGCGAGGCGCGGCAGACGGTGTGGTCGATCGCCGACATCACCCGCGACCGCGAGCGCCAGGAGGACGTGTTCCAGACCCTGCAGCACGCAATCGAATATCTCGACCATGCGCCTTGCGGGTTCTTCTCGGTCAATCCGGCCGGCAACCTCGTCTATGTCAACGCCACGCTGGCGAACTGGCTCGATCATGACCTCGCCGAGATCGGCTCCGGTGGCCTGAAGCTGTCGGACGTGGTTTCGGGCGACGGCGCCGCGCTGCTGACCTCGATCGTGCCCGAGCCGGGCGAGGTGAAAACCGAAGTCTTCGACATCGACCTGAAGAAGCGCGGCGGCCAGACCGTGCCGGTGCGGCTCTATCACAAGCTTGCCTTCGGCGCCGACGGCACTCCGGGCCCGTCGCGCACGCTGGTGATCAGCCGCGCCCGCGATGATCGGCTCGATCCGCAGCGCGCCGCCGAAATCCGGTTCATGCGGTTCTTCGACCAGACCCCGATGGCGATCGCCACCGTCGACAAGACTGGTGCGGTGGTGCGGGCGAATGCGCGGCTTGCCAAGCTGGCGCAGAGCCTCGACCCGGCCGGCGCTTCGGCGTCCAAGTCGATCCTGGCGGCGGCGTCGGCGCGCGACCGTGCGGTGCTGGCAGGCGCGATCGAGCAGGCCGCCAAGGGGCAGGCCGATATCGCGCCGGTCGAAGTGATGCTTGCCAGCGCCAAGGAGCGCTGGGGCCAGTTCTTCGTGACCGCGGTCAGCGATGAGACCGATAACGAAGCGGCCATCGTCCACATGCTCGAAACCACCGAGCGCCGCGCGCTGGAAAACCAGGTCAACCAGGCGCAGAAGATGGACACTATCGGCCAGCTCGCCGGTGGCATCGCGCACGACTTCAACAACGTGCTGTCGGCCATCATGATGGCCAACGACTTCCTGCTGAACGCGCATAAGCCGACCGACCCGTCGTTCCAGGACATCATGCAGATCAAGCAGAACGCCACCCGCGCCGCGACGCTGGTGCGGCAGCTGCTGGCGTTCTCGCGCAAACAAACGCTGCGTCCGCAGGTGCTCGATCTCGGCGAGGCGCTGACCGACATCGACCGGCTGTTGAAGCGGCTGATCGGCGAGAAGATCTCGCTGGAAATGCAGCACGGCCGCGATCTGTGGCGGACCAAGGCCGACGTCTCGCAATTCGAGCAGGTGATCGTCAATCTCGCCGTCAACGCCCGCGACGCGATGCCCGACGGCGGCAAACTGACGATCCGCACCGCCAACGTCTCCGCCTCCGCCGCCTCGCAGCTCGGCCACAACGGCATGCCGGCTGCCGACTATGTCTGCGTCGAAGTCTCCGACACCGGCACCGGCATTCCGCCGGAAATTCTCGACAAGATCTTCGAGCCGTTCTTCTCGACCAAGGAAGTCGGCAAGGGCACCGGCCTCGGACTGTCGACGGTGTACGGCATCATCAAGCAGACCGGCGGCTTTGTGTACGTCGATTCGGAGATCGGCAAGGGCACCACCTTCCGCATCTATCTGCCGCGCCACGAGCAGGTCGCCGAGCCGCAGGTTGAGACGTCCGCGGCAAGCGGCACGGTACCCGAGCCGGCACCGGCGGCGCCCAAGCCGCGCGCCGACCTGACCGGGCAGGGCACCATCCTCTTGGTCGAAGATGAGGAAGGCCTGCGCTCGCTCAACGCCCGCGGCCTGCGCTCGCGCGGCTATGAGGTGATCGAAGCTTCCAACGGCGTCGAAGCGCTGGAAGAATTCGATGCCCATGGCGGCGAAGTCGATCTCGTCGTGTCCGACGTGGTGATGCCGGAGATGGACGGCCCGACGCTGCTGAAGGCGATGCGCGCTCGCAATCCGGAGCTGAAGATCATCTTCGTGTCGGGCTATGCCGAGGATGCGTTCGAGAAGAGCCTGCCGGAGAACGAGCAGTTCGCCTTCCTGGCCAAACCCTTCGCACTCAGCGCGCTGGTCGCAAAGGTGAAGGAGACGATGGCGCCGAACTGAGGCTTGCGGCGGACAGCGCTCGCTTCCGATGCGCGCCTTGCTCCTAGTCTCGTCGTGGCCAGGCTTGTCCCGGCCACGCGCGTTTTTGTCGTTGATATCGCCGCGTGTCGCGGATGCCCGGGACGAGGCGGCATGACGAGACTAATGGTGGTGCCAGTTCGCATTGCCGATCAGTTGCAATGCGACGGCGCATTTCTTAACGCCTCGTTAGCTTCATCGTACTCCCCGCGACCGAGGGCCGCAGGTGTGCGACGACGCGCCCGCTTCCTTTTTGGAGGCTGGTGCCCATTTTTAACGGAGCTTCCCCCTGCCGGGGATTGAGGGAGTAACATGAATTTCTTGCACCGCACCCGCGGCTTTATGACCGCTCTTGCTGTGGCGATGTCGCTCGCGATGCCGCTGTCGTTGACGCTGACGTCGGCGGCCGACGCGCGCATCGGCGGCGGCTCGAGCTCCGGTTCGCGCGGCTCGCGCAGCTTCTCGGCACCGCCCAGCACCAACACGGCGCCGGGTGCCGCTCAACCGTTCAACCGCACCTATAGCCAGCCGGGCAGCCCCGGCATGAGCGGCCCGGCGGCGGGCGCCGCCGCCAACAAGGGCGGCTTCTTCAACCGCCCGGGTATGGGCATGCTCGGCGGCCTTGCCGCTGGCTTCCTCGGCGCCGGCCTGCTCGGCATGCTGTTCGGCGGCGGCTTCCTGTCGGGTCTCGGCAGCTTCGCCTCGATCATCGGGCTGGTGCTGCAGGTGGCGCTGGTCGTGATCCTGGCGCGTCTGGCCTGGGGCTGGTGGCAGCGTCGCAACAACCCGCAGGCGGCCTATGCGCCCGGTCCGGTGGCCGGCCAGGGCCCGCGGCCCGATGGCGCCTATGCGATGAACCAATCGGCCAACCCGGCGGCGCAGCCGGCCTCGCGCGGCGGCTTCGGCTTCGGTGGCGGCGCCAGCGCCAGCAACGACCGGCCGCTGGAGATCAAGCCGGACGACTATGAGGCGTTCGAGCGTCTGCTCGGCGACATCCAGGCGGCGTGGTCGAATGAAGACATCGACCGGCTGCGCCAGCTCGCCACTCCGGAAATGGCGTCGTACTTCGCCAAGGACCTGGAGGAGAACAAGGCCAACAACGACATCAACAAGGTGTCGGATGTGAAGCTGCTACAGGGCGATCTCGCCGAAGCCTGGCGCGAGGGCGAAACCGACTACGCCACCGTGGCGATGCGGTTCTCGCTGGTCGACAAGACCCTGGAGCGCGGCACCAATCGTCTGGTCGCCGGCAGCGACACGCCGATCGAGGTCACCGAGATCTGGACCTTTACCCGGCGCCCCGGCGCGAGCTGGGAATTGGCCGCGATCCAGCAGACCAACTGACGCTCTGCTCCCGAGCGATCCAGCATCGAAGCGCCGCGGACCTTCCGCGGCGCTTTTTTGTTAGGCTCCGGAGCGGGGCGGCGCGGGCAGAGCCGCGGCGATCAGCACAGGAGCCGAACCGATGGCTTACGAACTGTACTACTGGCCGACCATTCAGGGCCGCGGCGAATTCGTGCGGCTGGCGCTGGAAGAGGCGGGCGCGGATTATGTCGATGCCGCGCGCCGCAACAAGGCCGGCATGTCCACGATGATGAAGCTGATGCAGGCGGAGCAGGGCACGCCGCCGTTTGCGCCGCCGTTTCTCAAAGCCGGCAAGCTGCTCATCGGCCAGACCGCCAACATCCTGCTGTATCTCGGCAGCCGTCATGGCCTTGCACCCGCGAGCGAAGCCGGCCGGCTGTGGGTGCATCAGCTGCAGCTCACGATCGCGGACCTGGTGCAGGAGGTGCACGACACGCACCATCCGATCGGCACGATGCTGTACTACGAAGACCAGCGGAAGCCGGCGAAGAAACGCACCGCCGAGTTCTGGGACAATCGCGCGCCGAAATTCCTCGGCTATTTCGAACGCCTGGTTGCCGGCGGCGGCGGCACCTATCTCACCGGGCGCAAGCTGACCTATGCCGACCTGTCGCTGTTTCAGATCGTCGAGGGCCTGCGCTACGCCTTTCCAAGGCACATGAAGACATTCGAGCGCGACATTCCGAAGCTGGTCGCACTGCACGACCGGATCGCCGAACGCCCGAACATCGCCGCCTACCTCGCCAGCGACCGCCGCATTCCGTTCAACAAAGAAGGCATCTTCCGGCACTACAAGGAGCTGGATAAGTAACAGCCGGACTTTTGGATAAACGACTCTCCCCAAGTCGTTCCGGGGCGCGCCGACAGGCGCGAACCCGGAATCTGACCCGAGCACAACAACTTCGAGATTCTGGATTCGCTCGCGGACGCGAGCGCCCCGGAATGACGGCGGAAGGCGTGGCCGCCGACTACCGATGCCGCCCGTCGATCGGCGTCATTTTCAGCTGCGACAGTTCGATGCCGTCGATGCAGGCCACGTTCAGCGCCACCACTTCGGTGCCATCGGGCTTGGCGCCACGGGCGAACACCTCGACGCCGCATTCGCCGCAGAGCTGGTGGCTGATGGCGCGCTTGTTGAACAGGTATTCCTTCAGGCTGTCCTGGCCGGCGCGCAGCTGAAAGCTCTTCGGCGGCAGAAAGGTGAAGTGCAGCCCCTTCTTGGTGCAGATCGAGCAATTGCACGCCGTCACCATCGCAAGGTCGGTGGTGCATTCGAACCGCACCAGGCCGCAATGGCAGCCGCCGGTCAGGACTTTGACGTCGCTCATCAGGAGGCACTCCGCTGGTCGTGCCGGCGGAGTCTAGCAGACGAAGGGTTGTGCCCGATAGCTGGCGCAGGGGGGGGGCGAACACCGTCCCTCAAAACGCCAAAGCCCCGCGCAAGGCGGGGCCGGTCGTCGCATCGGAACTTGCGTCGCTTAAGCGAGCTGGTCGACGCGGGTGCCCTGTCCGGGCGGCAGCGCCGCTTTCGGCGGCTGGATGCTGGTCGTGTCCTTGTCGTCCTTCGGCGGCGGAGGCGGCGGTGGAGGGCTCGCCTGCGTCGTCGGTTGGGAGACAGGAGTCGACGACACGTTCGAAATGCTGCTCATCAGTCTTTCCTCGTGTTGGCCAACGTCCCCCGATCAGATGGTGCGCCGGCGGCGGCTTGCCACCGACCGCGCCCGGGTAGGCATCGGATCAACCGTGATCATCGCGCTGCCCGGTGAACTTTGCGCGCACCCCTGCGCCGGCATTTGCTTCAAATGCCGGGCTTTGGATTGCGGGACATCACGAGGGGGATGGACGCCGCCGGAGCGGCCGCGCAGCTATTCGCTGCTGTCGCGGGTGATCGAGATCGACGCGTCAGTCTTGGTCCGGATGCAGCGCATGTCGAGCCGGCGGAAGCGGGTCTTGATGTCGTTGCCGCGCAGGATGCCGACCCGGCCGAAGCAGCGATTGACGCCGCGCAGCGTGTCCGGCTTCGGGATCGTGAACACGATCGCGGCGGCGCTGGCGATCAGGTCCTGAAATTCCGGCGACGGTTTTCGCGCCGGCGCCTGACCGTAAACCTCGTTCTTCACCGTGCGGCTCGGACACCCCAGCCGCAGCGCCTTCGCGGCCGGATGCGACAGGTAGATCATGTTGGCCGCGGTCTTGCCGATGCTGATCCCATCGATCTGCGCCTTGAGCTGCTTGGCAAGATCGTCGCAGCGATCCGCCCGAGCGGGGGAGGCGGCGAATGTCGAGGCGGTGATGGCGACGCCAACGAGCCAAGCGGCACGGCTTGGTATCCGGAACGAATGGTCGGCAGCGGCGATCATCAACCCCTCCGTGATCAGTTCGGGCGAAGTTCATAGCGGAGGGCGCGGGAAACGCAAATATCCCAAACAAACCTGTCTCAATCGGAAGTGGCGCAACCCAGGGCAAAGTAGTAGGCTTGTCCTATGACCGAACTCCTTCAACAGGCACTGCAGCAGGTCGCGAGGCTCTCGGAGTCCGAGCAGGATGCCGCCGCGGTCGCGCTGCTGGATTACGTCCAGCAGATGCACGATCTGCGCTTGACCGAAGCGCAGGTGGAGGAAGTTCGGCGTCGCCGGGCCGACCAGCAACGCAAGCTGGTATCTCACGAGGACGCTAAGCAGCGGATCGCTCGATTGGGCTCGCAGCCCCGGCCATGAGGCTTGTTTTCGACGATCGTGCGCTCGACGATCTCGAACAGATTTTTGATTGGATAGCCATCGACAGTCCGACCAACGCCGAGCGCGTGGTCGGCCGCCTTTTCAGCAGCGCCGAACTGCTGCTCTCATTTCCGCTGATGGGGCGGCTGGGGCAGGTTACGGGCACCTTCGAGTGGGTTGTCCCCCGGCTGCCCTACGTCCTTGTCTACGAAGTGGATGAGGACGAGCAACGGGTGATCGTCATCGCGGTCCTTCATGGCGCACGGGACCGCGAACTCTGAACCTCGCGCTCCGATCCGCCTGCCACCCTCCCGTTTTGAACCCTTCAAAATCCCGCCGAAACCGCCTAGACAGGGCCGCGAATTTACCCATTCGAGGCCTTGTCCATGAACGCTCCCACCCCCGTTCCGTCTGCCGCCACCCCGGTTCCGCCCTATAAGCACACCCCGCTGTTTCCGCTGGGGAAGGACGACACCGTCTATCGCAAGATCACGTCGGATGGCGTGCGGGTGGAGAAGGTGCTCGGGCGCGACATGCTGGTGGTGGAGCGCGAGGCACTGCGGGCGCTGTCGGAGGCGGCGTTTGGCGAGATCAACCATTATCTGCGGCCCGGCCACCTTAAGCAGCTCCGCAAGATCCTGGACGATCCGGAGGCGAGCCCGAACGACAAGTTCGTCGCGCTGGACTTCCTGAAGAACGCCAATATCGCCGCCGGCGGCGTGCTGCCGATGTGCCAGGACACCGGCACCGCGATCATCATGGGCAAGAAGGGCTCGAACGTCATCACCGGCGGCGACGATGAAGCCGCGTTGTCGGAAGGTGCGCGCGACGCTTACTTGCGCCGTAACCTGCGCTACTCGCAGGTCGCGCCGCTGTCGATGTTCGAGGAGAAGAACACCGCCAACAACATGCCGGCGCAGTGCGAGATCTACGCCGAGGGCGATGATGCCTACAAGTTCATGTTCATGGCCAAGGGCGGCGGCTCGGCCAACAAGAGCTTCCTGTTCCAGGCGACGCCGTCGCTGCTGACGCGCGACCGGCTGCTGGCGTTCCTGAAAGAGAAGATCATGACGCTCGGCACCGCGGCGTGCCCGCCTTATCACCTGGCGATCGTGATCGGCGGCACCTCGGTCGAGCCAACGATGAAGACGGTGAGGCGCGCCTCCGCGCGCTATCTCGATGCGCTGCCGACCCAAGGCTCCGAACTCGGCAACGCGTTCCGCGACGTCGAGATGGAGCAGGAAATTCACAAGATGACGCAGAGCCTCGGCGTCGGCGCGCAGTTCGGTGGCAAGTATTTTTGCCATGACGTCCGCGTCATCCGGCTGCCGCGCCACGGCGCTTCCTTGCCGATTGGCCTCGGCGTGTCGTGCTCGGCCGACCGGCAGATGCTCGGCAAGATCACCAAGGATGGCGTGTATCTGGAGGAACTGGAGCACAACCCGGCGCAGTATTTGCCGGAAGTGGAGCAGGCGCTCGGCGGCGAGGTGGTGAAGATCGACCTCAACCAGCCGATGAAGGACATCCTCGCCACGCTGAGCAAGCACCCGATCAAGACCCGGCTGTCGCTGACCGGCACCATGATCGTGGCGCGCGACGCTGCGCATGCCAAGCTGCGCGACCGGCTGGAGAAGGGCGAGCCGCTGCCCGATTACTTCAAGAACCATCCGGTGTACTACGCCGGCCCGGCCAAGACCCCGGACGGCTACGCCTCCGGCGCGTTCGGCCCGACCACCGCAGGGCGGATGGACTCGTTCGTCGATCAGTTCCAGGCGGCCGGCGGCTCGATGGTGATGGTCGCCAAGGGCAACCGCGCCCCGGCGGTGCGCGAGGCCTGCAAGAAGTACGGCGGCTTCTACCTCGGCTCGATCGGCGGCGCTGCGGCCAACCTCGCCGAGCACTGCATCAAGAAGGTCGAGGTGCTGGAATATCCCGAGCTCGGCATGGAGGCGATCTGGAAGATCGACGTCGTCGACTTCCCGGCCTTCATCATCGTCGACGACAAGGGCAACGACTTCTTCAAGGAACTGAACCTGGGCTGAGGCGAAGCTTCAGTCGCGAAACACCTCGCACCGTCATTCCGGGGCGCTCACGCAGTGAGCGAACCCGGAATCTCGAAGTTCAGGCCACCCCGAGCGGCTCAACGCAGAACACCTCGGGATTCCGGGTTCGCAGGCTTCGCCTGCGCCCCGGAATGACTGCCTTAGGGCCCGCGGGCTCGGGCTCCGGAATGACTGCCTGGGGCAGGGCTTCTGAGCCCTCCCGAAACAATCATAGCCGGGCTTCGACCCGGCCATCCATCTTCTTCAAGTGATGGATCACCGGGGCTCGGCGCTGCGCGCCGGCCCGGTGATGACATTGGTAACTGCGGCTGCGTCGGACGGCCGCGACGTCGAAGGCTTACGCCCGGGTTCCGGTGAACGGGAACGAGCCCATCGGGCCGATGCCCATTTCGCCGGAGATGCTGTCGCCGCTCACCTTGCCGGTGTAGCTCAGCGTCAGCGGCATCGGGTTGGTGATCGACAGCTTCCAGGCGACGTCGTCGCCGTTCACGGTGCCGTCGAAGATCTCGCCGGCATCGCCGTCGGCGGATTGCGAGCCGGTGAGCGTCGAGCCGTCGGCCTTCAGCGTCAGGTCGGCCTGCCGCTCGCCCATCGGCGTGCTCATGGTAAGTTTCCAGTTTCCGTCGACTGCCATGTGTTTCTCCCCTTGGTCCCGGTCCTCGTGAGTTCACCGGGCCGCCCCTCTTAGTATGGTGCGGGAGCGACAAACAAGCCCGAACGTGCCGCCCCGCTGCGGCCAGGGGCCGCGATAGTCCGTCATCGTGAATCGGGCGGTGTTCTGCTCTGCCGGCCGCGCATGCAGATACCTGTGGTGCAGTGCACGCGTCGTGCTATCCTATGTTAACTTCGGAGGACGTCTCGAGGTTTCCAACGCCTTCAAGGTGGAGACCCGACATGCGTTTGTCATACGTGAGTGCCGCGCTTGCCGTTGCGGCGCTGCTGACCGGACTGACCAGCCTCCCTGCCGCCGCGCAGGTTGAGGTGGTGTCCGAGACGACCGTCACCCGCCTGGATATCATCGCCGAGCCCAGTGTTCCCGGCAGGTTCGTGTTGAACGCAACCGTCCGCACCGGTTACGGCGCCGGCGTTCCTGACGGCCGGGTAGTGTTCTACGATCTGTCGACCAGCACCGTGCTGGGCTGGATCGATGCCGGCAAACCGAGCCTCATGGTCGACGGCCTCAAGCCGGGCCGGCATCTGCTGCGCGCCGATTACGCCGGCAGCGCCAGCCGGCTGCCGCTGATCGTACTGCCGAGCCAGTCGGCCGAGGTCGCGCTCGATGTGCTGGCTCAGCCGCGCCTGATGCTGTCGTCGTCCGATGCTGCTCCGGCACCCGGCGCGGTGGTGACGCTGACCGCCGCCGTGACCGGTCCGCACGGCCTGCCGACCGGCACGGTGAGCTTTCGCGACGGCGACCGGTTGATTGCCGCGCACGTGCCGCTCGATCGCACCGGGCTGGCGGCATTCACTACTTCGGCGCTGGACAATGGCGTCGGCGGCATCGTGGTCGTGTACGAAGGCGATCATCACTACGCGCGGGCCACTGCGCAGCTGGCACCGAACGAAGATCGCGCGCTGGCGCTCGCCGCCGCCCCGCGGATGTAGTCGCCGCTAAGATTCGGCCGTGATCGGCGTCGATGCGGCCGGTGCTGCAGTCGCGGCTGAGGCCCGCCGCCGGCTGCGGATCGCGAAGCGAAACACCAGATACTGCGCGGCGAACGCTGCGACTTTGAACGCCGGCGCGATCACCATCACGTAGAACGTCCACAGCTTGATATCGCCGGTCAGCGCCGCCGCGATTACCCCGGCGCCGAGCACCAGCATCAGCGCCGCCCAGGCGTAACCGGCGATCCGCACATAGTCCGGGATGGTGTCGCCGACGATCGGCGGCACGTAGCGCAGCATCCAGTCCCGGCGCAGCATCAGCAGCCCGACGGCGATGTGGCCGACGCTTGGCTTGATCAGCACGAAGCGCGGATCGTTGGTCAGCAGCGTGGCGCCGCCGAGCACCACCACCAGCGCGACGCTGGCATAGGCCATCACGTCGAGCCGCTGGCCCTTCACTTTGGCGTAGATGAACTGCCCGACCGCACCGAGCACGGCGACAATCGTCGCCAGCGCGACGTTGCCGGTCGAGAAATACAGCACCACGAAGACGATGGTGGAGAAGAAGTCGCTGCCGAGCTTGGCGAACACCGCCTTCATTGCACGTTTCTCCGCTGTCGCGCCGCCTGCGGAGAACCGCGGCGGAGCGACGTCGCCCCGCCCGATTGTGCGTGGCCCCTCGAGGGAAGTAAACCGCAGCCGCCCGCCGACAAGGGGCGCGTGCTGTTTTGGGGCCGGGGAAGCCTCAGTTCGGCCCAACCAGGGCGGTGGCGCGCCCCGGGCTGCCGAACGGCTTGGGCTTGTCCTTGCCGCAGGCAAAGCCGCGCGCCAGCTCGTCGGCCGCCTGCCGTGCCACCTCGTTGGCGTTGCGGTTGGCGGCGACGTCCACATAGGCGACGTGGCACACCGCGCCGGGCGGCAGCCGCGTCACCACCAGCATCTGCTTGGTGTTGGGCCGGCCGCCTTTGCCAAGATCGTCGTTGTCGGCGAGGTGCCAGCGCTGGATGATGGCGAACGGCTTGCCGGCGCCGTCGAGCCGCCATTCGACCGTATCGGTGGTGGAGTTGAACGGGCCGAACGAGGTTTTGGCCGCCGGCTGGGCGCTGGCATCCTTGTAATTGCGGCCGACGCTGACGCTCTGGCGCAGGTCCATCTCCGATACGACCACCACCAGCCCGTCCTGGCCAGGGCACAGCCACTCGCCGCTATCTTCCGGCGCGCCGCCCGGCCGCGCGACCCGGCACGCCTTGGGTGCAGTCGAACTATAGACGCTGCTGGCGCCGTCAGCCCGGGCCGGCGCCACGAACGCGGCCGAAATAGTGAGCGGGAGCAGCAGGGCGAGGGCAGGGAGCAGTCGCATTGGCAGGCCTTGCATCGCAGCGGAACCTTTGTCGGTCGGCGTCCGGCTGGGGAAGGTTCGAGCAATTTCCGCTCAGGTACTGCCCTTTGCGGCGGAATCGCTCTAGAACGGCGCCTTCGTGTGCCCGTCCTTTAGCCGTGTTCGAATCGAAGAACCATGCCGCTGTTGTCGAATGACCATTACCGCGTCGGCCGCTCCAAGACCGGGCTCGGCCTGTTCGCCGTCAAGCCGATCAAGAAGGGCGCCAAGATCATCCGGTATTTCGGGCCGCTGCTCGACGCGCACAACAAGAAGCACGACGGCATCGAAAACAAATACCTGTTCGAGCTGAACAAGCGCTGGACCATCGACGGCTCGGTGCGCAAGAACGTCGCGCGCTACATCAACCACGCCTGCAAGCCGAACGCTGAGTCCGACGTCAATCCGCGCAAGAAGCGCGTGATCATCCGCGCCATCAAGAACATCGAGCCGGGCGAAGAGATCAACTACGATTACGGCACCGATTACTTCAAAGCCTATCTGAAGCCGATCGGCTGCAAGTGCGTCTCCTGCGAGAAGAAGCGCAAGAAGAAGGCTGCCGAAGCCCGTGCCGAGAAAGCCAAGCTGAAGCTGAAGGCCGAGCGCAAGGCGCAAGCCGAAGCCGAGAAGGCCGCCCGCAAGGCCGCGAAGGCGGTCGGCAAGGCCAAGCCGGAAAAGCCGTCGAAGCCGGAGAAGGTCGCCAAGTCGAAGGCGCCGAAAGCGGTGAAGACAAAAGCGACGGCGACGACGAAGGGCGCCAGCAAGGTAGCGAAAACGAAGGTCGTGACGGCAAAGGCCGGCAAGACCAAAGCGGCGAAGCCGGCCAAGACCACGTCTCGCAAAACGACCACCGGCAAGTCCAAGGCAGCCTGATTGTAGTCGCAGCCTCTCCAATCGTCATTGCGAGCGAAGCGAAGCAATCCAGCTCCGTGCGCTGAGCTGCTGGATTGCTTCGTCGCTACGCTCCTCGCAATGACGGAGAAGCGGTGCTTATGCAGTGACCGCTGCGCCGCTCCGCTTCAACCCGATGAACTGCAGCTCGGCGAAGATCCCGACCGCCGTCGCCTGCATCAGCACGAAAGCAATGCCGAGGGCGTTCGGTGCGACTGCGCCGCTGAGCAGCAGTGCGACGCTCGCGAGCGTCCATAGTGCGTTCCCGCCGATCACGATCAGCACCAGCGCTCGTGGCAGCACGCTGCGGGTACCGAGCCAGCCGACCAGGGCGGCGTAACCGATCAGGAACAGTCCGGTCTCCAGCAGCAGCGGCTGCGGCAGGGCGAGAAGGCGCGAGAGCGTGCCGGCCGCCAAGCTCAGCAGCAACGCCATCGCGCCGCTGACGACAGCGTCGGCCTGCAGGGCGCGGCGGAGCAGCGTGGATGGATGGGTCATAGAGGATTGGATCATGGAACATCTCCTTGGGTTGCAGCGATGCCCCGAAGGATGCCGGGATGCGCGACCCAATTCGATTACCTGGCAGGTCAGAAACGCTTTACCTCGGAGGTCATGGATGCTGTGCGGTGTGCGTGCTAGCGTTCGCGCATGAACACCAACGTGTCTTCGATCAATGCCGCCGCCGGCGCGCAGCCGGTCCGGATCGGTGATTACTTGCGGCAGTGGCGGCAGCGCCGCCGGCTCAGTCAGCTCGATCTCGCGCTCGACGCGGAAATCTCCGCGCGGCATCTGTCGTTCGTCGAGACGGGACGCGCCGCGCCGTCGCGCGAGATGGTGCTGCGGCTCGCCGAGCGGCTCGACGTTCCGCTCCGTGAGCGCAACGTGCTGCTGGTCGCGGCGGGCTTCGCACCGGCGTTCCCGCAGCGCTCGCTGGATGATCCGGCGCTCGCTTCGGTGCGGGCTGCGGTCGATCAGGTGCTTGCCGCGCACGAGCCGAACCCGGCGCTGGCGGTCGATCGGCACTGGAACTTGGTGTCGGCCAACCGCATGGTCGCGCCGATGCTCGACGGCGTTGCGCCGCATCTGCTTGCGTCGCCGCTCAACGTGCTGCGGCTGTCGTTTCATCCCGAAGGTTTGGCGGCACGCACCGCCAATCTGGGCGAGTGGTGCGCGCATCTGCTGGAGCGACTACACCGGCAGTGCGAGACCAGCGCCGATCCGAAGCTGATCGCGCTGTACGACGAACTGAAGACCTATCCGGTGCCGGCGCGCGCCGCGCCGATCGCAGCGGATGCGGTCGCGGTGCCGTTTCGCCTGCAGCTCGGCGACGAGGTGCTGAGCTTCATCTCCACCACCATGGTGTTCGGCACGCCGATCGACGTCACCCTGTCGGAAATCGCGATCGAGACGTTCTTTCCGGCCGATGCGATCACGGGGACGCGATTGCGCGAGCTGGCTGCGCGGCTCTGATCCGCCTTGTCCGGCGTTGCCTGCGTCCCATCTGTGTGGGACTGTGCCGGCAACGACAACGAGGAGGCGCCGATGAGCACGCTGAAGCCGCTAACGATCGACGTGGTGTCCGATGTGGTCTGCCCCTGGTGCTACATCGGCAAGAAGCGGATCGAGCAGGCGATCGCGCTGGCGCCGGAGGTGCCGGTCGAGCTGATCTACCGGCCGTTCTTCCTCAATCCCTGGGTGCCGCGCGAGGGTATCAGCCGCGACGAGTATCTGACCAAGAAGTTCGGATCACCGGAGCGCTACAAGGAGATCGCCGGCCGCATCGCCGAGACCGCCGCGCAAGAGGGACTGGAATATCACCCCGAGCGCGTGCAGCGGCAGCCGAACACGATCGATTGCCATCGCCTGATTCACTGGGCGAGCGCCATTGGCCACGGGCCGGCGATGAAGCAGCGGCTGATGGAATTGTACTTCCGCGACGGTGGTGATCTCACCGATCCTGAGGTGCTGGTGCAGGCGGCGGCCGAATGCGGCCTCGATGCCGAAGACATCCGCGCCCGGCTCGCCACCGATCAGGACGTCGAGGAAGTCTCGGCGCAGGCGCAGGAAGCCGCCGACAAGGGAATTTCCGGCGTGCCGACTTATGTGTTCATGCACCAATACGCGGTGTCCGGCGCGCAGGAACCGGCGCTGATCGCCCGTGCCATCCGTAAGCTGTCGGCGGAGCTGAACGCGGAAGCCGCGGAGTAATCAGCGCTTCAACAGCCGCTTGGCAAAGTGCCGCAGCCGGTCGCGCGCCGACAGCGCGGCAACGATCGGCGCGAACAGCGGATCGCGTTTGCGCAGCGGCAACACCAGGTCGCCGACGGCGAACCGGCCGCGCCAGATCGGATCGATCATCGGATGCTGGGCGCTGGCGGTGGAGTCGGCAAAGCGGATGTCCGGATCGGCGCAGAGATGCCGGGTCAGCGCCAGTGTCAGCAGCACGCCGGGCGAACAGCGGGCGAAGCTCTCGTCGATGCCGAGCTTGAAGAAATAGGCGCGGTCGGCGTGGCGCAGCACGATGCCGGCTGCGATCGGCGTTGTGCCGGCAGACAGGGTGATCACCTCGCATTGGCCACGCGAGGCCAGCGCGATCGCGGCGCTGCGCAGCCGGGCCGCAAGCTCCGGCTGCCGCTTCAGCGAGCTGCCGCGGCGGCCTTTCCAGCCGCTGTCTTCCAGCGCCAGAAAAATGTCGAACGCCCGCGCTGCCTCGTCGGCAGTTTTGGCCACGGTAAAGCGTACCTCGCCGTGCTCGCCGAGACGACGCTCGAGACGGCGCAGGTTCTTCAGCTTCTTTGTATCGAGATCCTGGCGCAGCAGGGCTTCGCCATCGCGGCTGGCGTCGAGGCCGGCGCGGGTCCAGCCGTTGATCAGGCGCGGGCTGAGCCCTTCGGTGGCAAGCACGCGTGTGAACGCCGCCATCGCTTCGCCTTCGCGGGCGACGTCGCGTAGCACCAGGGCGCGGGCGCCGGCAGCGCGCGCCTGCGCCATCATCTTGGCGGCGGCGTCATCGGCTGCATCGCGGTCAAGCAGCGGCGTATCCAGCGAGCGGAACGGATCGGCTGATACCAGCGCCGGCAGCGGCAGACGGAACGCGCGCCAGCATGAGATCACCGGCAGGAGGCCGATCAGCCGGCCGGCGGAATCCTGCGCGGTCAGTGCGCGCGGGACCGCGTCGTCACCGTTAGCTGCAATCACCCATTCCGGCAGGTAGTAACCGTTCGGCTCGATCACCCGGGTCGCCAGATCGCACCAGGCTGCCTTGTCGATCGCGGCGACCTCGGGCAGCGCGCCGGGAGCGGCGGTCGTTGGCGCGACGGCGCGGCGATGCACGAACGGCGTGGTGGGGAACGTCTCGGCCAAAGCTCTCGGTCCTGAATTGTCGAAGCGCGCCCGAAGCAAGCCCCCGGCGCGACAGCTAGGAGACTAACCGCCGACTCCCAACATCACCTTGGTTCCACGAGGCAATTTGCCGACAATGTTAACCGCAGCTTTCCTCGCACGCGGCCTTTCGGCGTCGATTTGCCACGTCGCCTGAACCCGCTCTCGCCGGGCGGCGACCAAGAGCGGTCATTGGTCGGCAAGGAGACGCCATGCGACGCGCGATGCTGAGGGCCGCGGCGACCGCCGCCAGCCTGCTGTGCGGAGTGGCCGCTGCGGCCGCGGAAAGCCGGGTCGCGCTGGTGATCGGGCAATCGGCCTATCGGGCGGTGCCGGCGCTGCCCAATCCGGTGAACGACGCCAAGGCGATCGCCGCGCTGCTCGGCGAGGCCGGCTTCGAGGTCACCGAGGCGTCCGATCTTGGCCAGACCGAGCTTCGCGCCAAGGTCGGCGACTTCGCCGCCACGGTGGCGGCGAAAGGGCCGGAGACCGTCGCGCTGGTGTTCTATGCCGGTCACGGCATCCAGGTGGACGGCGAGAACTATCTGATCCCGGTCGACGTCGATCCGAAGCGCGAGGCCGACATTCCGCTGCAGGCGGTGCGGCTCGACGACTTGCTCAACACGCTGGGCTCGGTGCCGAGCAAGAGCCGGATCATCATGCTCGATGCCTGCCGCAACAATCCGTTTCCGAGCATCAATAAGACGACGGGGCAGGGGCTGGCGCTGGTCGATACCAAGTCCGGCGCGCCCGGCACGCTATTGTCGTACTCGACCTCGCCCGGCGCCGAGGCCGAGGACGGGGGCGGCGCCAACAGCCCTTACACCACTGCGCTGCTCAAAGCGGGGCGCGAGAGCGGGGTGAAGATCGAAGACACCCTCAAGCGGGTGCGGCTCGCGGTGCATCAGGCCACCGAAGGCCGCCAGACGCCGTGGGAGAGCTCGTCGCTGGTCGACGATTTCCAGTTCTTCGCCGCATCCGCCGCCGCGCCGACCGACACCGCTGCGCCGAAACCGCGCACGGTCGAGGAGTGGCGCGCCTTCTTGAAGGGCAAGCCGGTGGATCAGGCCAACACGTTGATCGTCTCCGACGGTTCGGCCGACGCCTATGAAGCTTTTGTCGGGCTCTACGCCGAGCCGCCGTTTGCGCCGGAGGCCAAGCGCTGGCTCGACCGCCATCGCCGGATGAAGGCCTGGAGCCGGGCGGTGCTCGTCAACACCGGATCGGCGTATTCGGCATTCCTGACCGAATATCCGGACAGCGACCTCACTGCGACCGCGCGCAAGCTCGCCGAGCGGCTGCGCAATCGCCCCGACAACGCGGTGGTGGTGCCGGCCGGGCTCGCGACGCCGGTGGTTGCCGCCGTGGCGCCGACCTGTCCGTGCGGGCCGAGCGCGCCGGTGCTGCAGCAGAAGGCTGAGCCCAAGAAGACCGATGTGAAGAAGACCAAGAGCCGGGCTGAGCGCGACGATCCGCCCAAGCGCGGCGGCAAGGCCTCACGGACGAGGGTCTATGTCGAGGACGATGACGACGTCGTGGTGCGGCGGCCGCCGATCTACGATCCGCCGCCGGGGCCGGTGTTTCAATTCGGCGGCGGTTTCCGCGGCGGCTACGGCGGTCCGTATCGCGGCGGCGGCCAGACCGGACCGAGCCGCGGCCGCTATTGAACGCGGCATCTGGACGGCTGTCCGAGCGGCACCCGTGAAGCCGCCGCCCGGCCCGCTCACAGCATCGCAAACGCGCTCGACACCATCGCCACCGGCTTGCCGTCGGAGGCACCGAGCAGCGTGACCCGCCCAAAGCTCATGGTGCGGCCGAGCCTGACCAGGCGGGCGTCGGCGATCACGTCGGTCGAGGCGACGGCTTTCAGGAAATGGGTGGTCTGATCGACCGTGGTCATCGGCCGGAAGCCGCGGTTGCCGGCGCAGACTGCAAACACCATCGCGGTGTCCGCCAGCGCCATCAGGGCCTGGCCGCAGACCACGCCACCGCTGCGGCACAGCCGCTCGGAGAATGCCATCCGCAAAGTCGCGCCGGGCTGCCAGTCGGCCGGGCCGCCGGACGGCGGATCGAGCTCGAGGGTTTCGATCGACAGGCCGAGCTCCAGCACCCACGGCGCGAACGCCTCCTGCAGCATCTGCCGCGCCTCCTGAAGGCCGAACTCCGCCACCTGCTGCTCTGCCATGCGTCTCTCCCTGAGTCGTTGATTATCCGCATGTTTCGCGGCGTTTCGCAGCATCCCATCCGATTCGGGACGGCTTGAAAACGACACGGTCGATCCCTTAAGTTCGGCGGCATCCGAAAGGGGACACGATGGTCAGACGAGTTGCGTTGGTGGTCGGCCTGGTGGTGACGGCGATCGTGCTGAACGGTTGCACCAAATGCGGTCCGATCTGGGAAGATTGGCAATCGCCGAAATCCTGCCGGTCGGATCATCTGTAGCGCTGCGGCCGGGCACGGCTCGCGCGAAAGGGAGTTTGCGATGAAGATTCTGCACGGCGTTGCCGTCCTGGCCCTGCTGACGGGGCCGGCTTTGGCCCAGGGTGAGGGCCCGCACGTCAATCTGGTGCCGGAGATCGAGCACAAGTCCCCGGAAGAGAAGGCCCAGGACGCGGTCCGGCAGAAGGCCTACCAGGAATCGCTGCGTAAGATTCCGGATGCGCAGGCGCCGAACGATCCGTGGGGTGGCGTCCGCGGCGCCGAGGCGACCCAGCCCAAGGCCAAGCGCAAGACTCACCAGAGCAATTAAGCTCGTCTAACGGCCACTGCTGCGGCGATAGGCAGGTGGTCAAAACGGCACAGATTTTTTCTGCGATTTGAGGATGATGCGCGGACGGAACCCCGGCGTACGCAACTCGTTGCGCGGCCGGATCCGACTCACTCATTCGTTTTCGTTCGCAGGATATCACGTGACGTCGCGCGAGGTGCCGTTCGATCCAAAGGTCTTTCTTCGCAGTGCAGGTACGGGACGCGCCGTTCTGCAATTTCGCGCCGGCCAGACCATTTTCACGCAGGACGAAGCCGCCGACTGCGTGATGTACATCCAGCAAGGCCGCATCAAGCTGTCGGTGATGTCGGAGCAGGGCAAGGGCGCGGTGGTCGCCATCCTGCAGCCCGGACAATTCTTCGGCGAAAGCGGTCTGCTCGATCATCGCCGCCGTGCGACCGCGATTGCGCTGGAAGACTGTACCCTCACCAGCATCACCAACGCGTCGATGATGGCGACGCTGCAGCGTGAGCCGGCGATGTGCGAGCTGTTCACCCGGCACCTGGTGGCGCGCAATTCACGCGTCGAAGACGACCTGATCGATCAGCTGTTCAACAACAGCGAGAAGCGCCTGGCGCGGTTGCTGCTGCTGCTTGCGGACCCGGCCGAGGCGTCGCGGCCGGTGCCGATCGAGATCAGCCAGGAGACGCTGGCGGAGATGATCGGGACGACCCGGTCGCGCGTCAGCTTCTTCATGAACAAGTTTCGCAAGGCCGGCTTCATCGACTACAACGGCCGGATCGAGGTGCATCCCACCTTGCGCAATGCGGTGCTGCCGGACCGGCCCCGCGCGGTCGAGCCCGCCCGAAAGCCCGAATAGCTATCGCCATTGATGGATGGAGTGCGGCGGACCTCGTCCGTCTGTGGCCGGCGGCGCTATCGCGGCGCCGGCTATTTCTTCTTGTCGCCGAGCAGGCTGCCGGTGCGGCGGTCGACGAAATGCATCTGCGCGCACGCCGGGCAATGCACCAGCTCGAACGTGGTCTGTGCCGAGCTTCCGGGGTCTTCCTGCAGCCAAGCCTGGACCTTCATCCCGGTCCGGGGACACTGATAGAGCACATGCGACATTGGAAGGCCGGTTCCGCCTTTAGTTCTAGGAGAACGACTTGCCGGGTGCGGCCGTCCATGCGCTTGATCTAGATCAATTAGCGTATGATTTTACCGTTAAATTGCGACTGAATCGCATGCAAGCTTAATCCGGTTAATACTGCCGGTAATCGATGCGGGCGTTCACAACCGAATCGTCAAGCCGCTGATCCTGAACGCAAAAGGCCGCCGGCGTCGGACGCCGGCGGCCTGTGCTGGTTTGCTCAACCCTCGCGCGATTACTTGCGGGCGCAGCTCACCTCGATGCGCACCGAGCTGGCGCCGCAGCGCGCGGTCATGATGCCGTTCTCGATGGTGATGTTGTCGCTGAACCGTGCCGAGCCGTTGCCGACGCACAGCGCCGAGACCAGCGCCTCGTCGGCACCGCAGGCGGTGGGACAGCCGTTGGCCGGGCAGCTGGTCGAGGTCAGGGTGCGGACGCTGGAGATCGAGGCGCCGTCCTTGCCGGCAGGGCCGGCCGGTCCCGCCGGGCCGGCAGGGCCTTGCGGACCGGCTTCGCCTTGCGGTCCGCGCGAACCTTCGCCGCAGCCCGCCAGGGCGATCGCCGCGCCCGTCAGCGCGATCAGCGTGCCGATCCGAAATCTGTCCATGGCCTGCCGGCGCATTCCTGTCTCCTTGTCGGTAAGAGCCGGTGCCGAAGCTGCACGCGGCGGTGACGAGCCTGATTGATGCAAGGTGGGGCGCTGTCCTGCGCACCCGCGGCGCGAAGCCTAGAGCATGTCGGGTTCCGAATGAAACGGAACCTGCGCGGCACTCGCAATGATCAGAGGAACGACGATAGGGAGGGGCGACGTGTCTGGCGCGGCGACGGGCCGAGCGCGGTCACCGACCCAGAAAAAACTGTACCCACAAAAAACAAGGAGCCCCGAACGAGGCCGTGTTCGGGGCTCCGGTCACGGTCGAAACTCCCCACCTCTAGAAAGCTCGGCAATGACGGCGGTAGGCTAGCGGCGGCTGCTCGGCATTGCCTATGCGTAAAATCAAATACCGTTGGCGTTACGAACCGCCATGCCCCTGATGGGCATGATGCTGGGTGAGCTGCGCGATCAATTGCTTCAGCACCCGGCGGCGGTCTTCGTCGGTCGTCTCCGACAGTAGTCGGCGATACAATTTCAGGTTTTCGTCGCGGAGAAATTTATCCAAGACGCTCTCCTGTTCGTTTGCTCCCATAGGACGCGGCGGCCATCGCAGCGCGCACGCCCGTCAGTCACGTCTCCTGTCGAAGCGGATGGCACCCTCAGGCTAGTACGAGCGAAAATGCCTGTCGATCCGAAATGCTGTCCGCCAGTTCCAGGGGGAGCGGTCGGCGCTGTCAGGAAAACCCTGATCTGCCGATACCGCTGCTGCGGCCGATTGCCCTCAGCCGAAGGAATGGATGGTGGAGCGGGGCGGCTGCGGTAAAGCTGGCGCGCGGTCATTGCACGGGACGATGGAAGATGAGTTTTTGGTACGTGGTCGACGCCGTCGCAGTCGGAATCATCCTGCCCTGGATCGTCGCGACCTATCGGCTGCTCGAAGCCTTCAAGCGCGGCACCGGCGCGGGCCTGACCAAATGGGCGATCTACGCCGCGGTCTGCGTGCCGGCGATGCTGCTGGTGATGTGGGGCATCCAGAACCTGCGCTGAGCCGGCCGGCGCAGCGTTCACAGCCGCTCAGTGCCGCCGCCATACACCGCCGCCGCGGCGCCGCCATTGCGGATCCGCCGCGCCTCGGTCATCGCCCGCTGCACTCCGAGATCGGCGGAGTCGCTGGAGAAGGTGATCAGCCGGTTGCAGTTCGGGCACTGGGTCTGAAACCCCTCCCGCATGTTCTTGATCTTCTCCCGGAACGGCTCGCGGCAGCGGCCGCACAGCACCCGCACTTTGTCCGGGATCTTCGGAGTGGCAAGAAGGCTATCCATCCTTTCAGTTGTGGCGAAGCCGGGTTGAGAAAGGATGAAGGCGCGGCGCGGGGACGGCGGTTCGTACGGCGGGACGCGAGCTGATTTGAGTAGGAAGCCCGACCAAGCTGCAAGCGCGAGCTAATCGCTTGCTGATGCTATTCGGCCCGCAGAAATGACGCCGCGACTTGCTGCTTAGCAGGCGGCTCGCCCGACCTGGTTAGTTTAGCGACTCTGTAGCTTGGCGTTCTGTTCGATGCCGTCGCGGAGGCCGGCTCGGCACTGCTATCGGCCCAGGGCGCCTTCCGACCGCACGTCGTCAGGACTGGCGGATGCATTCCAGCTTGAGCGGCCGCCGGAGTCCGAAATTGTGCTGCCGCCCCTCGTGAAAGCACCGGATTTCGACAAGAACATATTGCGAACGGAGAACAAATAGGGTACGTTGATTTTGTCGGCTGAGCCCGGCGCCTGTTTGTCCAGTTGGCGAATCCGTCCATAAGGAGCACGTTGATGGCTGCCCCCACCGCATTGCGTATCGTCGAAGGTTCTTCCATGGACAAATCCAAGGCGCTCTCCGCCGCGCTGTCCCAGATCGAACGTCAGTTCGGTAAGGGCTCGGTGATGAAGCTCGGCAAGAACGACCGCGCGATGGAAATCGAGACGATTTCCTCCGGGTCGCTCGGACTCGACATCGCGCTCGGCGTCGGCGGCCTGCCGAAGGGCCGGATCGTCGAAATCTACGGGCCGGAATCGTCGGGCAAGACCACGCTGGCGCTGCATTGCGTCGCCGAGGCCCAGAAGAAGGGCGGCATCTGCGCCTTCATCGACGCCGAACACGCGCTCGACCCGGTCTATGCCCGCAAGCTCGGCGTCAATGTCGACGACCTGTTGATCTCGCAGCCTGATCACGGCGAGCAGGCGCTGGAAATCGCCGACACGCTGGTGCGCTCCGGCGCGATCGACGTGCTGATCGTCGACTCGGTGGCGGCGCTGGTGCCGCGCGCCGAACTCGAAGGCGAAATGGGCGACGCGCTGCCCGGCCTGCAGGCCCGCCTGATGAGCCAGGCGCTGCGCAAGCTGACCGCGTCGATCAACAAGTCCAACACCATGGTGATCTTCATCAACCAGATCCGGATGAAGATCGGCGTGATGTACGGCTCGCCGGAAACCACCACCGGCGGCAACGCGCTGAAGTTCTACGCCTCGGTCCGCCTCGACATCCGCCGCATCGGTGCGATCAAGGAGCGCGACGAGGTGATCGGCAACCAGACCCGCGTCAAGGTGGTGAAGAACAAGCTGGCGCCGCCGTTCAAGCAGGTCGAATTCGACATCATGTACGGCGAGGGCGTCTCCAAGATGGGCGAGATCCTCGACCTCGGCGTCAAGGCCGGCATCGTCGAGAAGTCCGGCGCCTGGTTCTCGTATGACAGCCAGCGGCTCGGCCAGGGACGTGAGAACGCCAAGTCGTTCCTGCGCTCCAACCCGGACATGACCGCCAAGATCGAAGCGGCGATCCGTCAGAACTCCGGCCTGATCGCCGAACAGATCCTGGCCGGCTCGCCGGAGCGCGACGCCGACGGCGAAGAGCCGATCGAGGAGTGAGATGGCTCGCGGCCGGCTGATGCCTGTCGCATGATTTCAGGTCGGCGAGCGGTATGCCGGCCTGGAGCCGACGTTTTTTTAAGACGGCGAGTGTTGCGGTCCCCTGTTGCCGGGGATCCCGCGGCGCTCGCCGCATTCGTTCTGGGACGGCCTGATTGCTGCTCAGGAGTGAAGAGGCTGTGCCGAAGCGCTGTTCAAACAGACGTCATGCGCTGGCTTGACGGGCCCCCGCGGCCGTAGCCGCTCCGGCGTGGCGAAGGCCCGCGCATTCATCGCGCGCAGCGCGCTCAACCGAGGCAATTGCGAAGAGGATGGATCGCCGGGTCGCGCCCGGCGATGACGTTGTTCTTCGTGGCCGAGGCTGCCTGGGGCCGAGGCTGCCGGCCTCCCAATGCGGCGAGCCAGCGGCGGCAGCTACTCCGCAGCCCGCGCGTAGTCGGCCGCCAGCGCGTAGTCTTCGACCGGCGGGCAGGAGCAGATCAGGTTGCGGTCGCCGTAGACGTTGTCGACGCGGCCGACCGGGCTCCAATATTTGTCGGTGCGCGAGTTCGGCGCCGGGAAGCAGCCTTCGGTGCGCGGATAGGGCCGGGTCCATTCGGCGCTGGTGACATCGTGCGCGGTGTGCGGCGCGTGGCGCAGCGGCGACTGTTCGATCTTGTAGCGGCCGTCCTCAACCTGCGCGATCTCGCGGCGGATCGCGATCATGGCGTCGCAGAACCGGTCGATCTCAGCCTTCGATTCCGACTCGGTCGGCTCGATCATCAGCGTGCCCGGCACCGGGAAGCTCATGGTCGGGGCGTGGAAGCCGTAGTCGATCAACCGCTTGGCGATGTCGTCGACGGTGACGCCGGTGGTGGTCTTCAGCGCACGCGGATCGACGATGCACTCGTGCGCGACCCGGCCGCGCGCGTTCCGATACAACACCGGGAAATGCGGCTGCAGCTTTGCAGCGATGTAATTGGCGTTGAGGATCGCGATCTCGGTGGCCCGCTTCAGGCCGGCCGCCCCCATCATCAGGATGTAGATGTAGGAGATCGTCAGGATCGAGGCGGAGCCCCACGGCGCCGCCGACACCGTGCCGCCGCCATGCAGGCCGCCGTTGAGCGGCTCGCCTTCGGCCGGATGGCCAGGCAGGAACGGCGCCAGATGCGCGCGGACGCCGATCGGGCCCATGCCCGGACCGCCGCCGCCATGCGGGATGCAGAAGGTCTTGTGCAGATTGAGATGGCTGACGTCGGCGCCGTAATCGCCCGGGCGGGCGAGGCCGACCTGCGCGTTGAGATTGGCGCCGTCCAGATAGACCTGACCGCCATGGGCGTGGACGATGTCGCAGATGTCGCGGATATGCTCTTCGAACACGCCGTGGGTCGACGGATAGGTGATCATCACCGCGGCGAGGTTCGCCGAATGCGCCTCGGCCTTGGCGCGAAGGTCATCGACATCAACGTCGCCATGGGCGTCGCAGCCGACCACCACCACGTCCATGCCGGCCATCGCGGCGGAGGCCGGGTTGGTGCCGTGCGCCGACGACGGGATCAGGCAGACTTTGCGGTGCGGCTCGCCGCGCGACAGATGATAGCCGCGGATCGCCAGCAGGCCGGCATATTCGCCCTGCGCGCCGGAATTCGGCTGCAGCGACACCGCATCGTAGCCGGTGATCTCGGCGAGCCAGGTTTCCAGCCTGGCGAACAGCACGTGATAGCCGGCGGCCTGCGCCTTCGGCACGAACGGATGCAGGCTGCCGAATTCAGGCCAGGTCAGCGGCATCATTTCGGTGGTGGCGTTCAGCTTCATGGTGCAGGAGCCGAGCGGAATCATCGCGCGGTCGAGCGCGAGATCTCGGTCGGACAGCTTGCGCATGTAGCGCAGTAGTTCGGTTTCCGAACGATAGTCCTGGAACGCCGGCTGGGTCAGGTAATCGCTGGTCCGCTTCAGCGCCGCCGGCAATGCGGTGCCGAGCGCGTCGCCGGCGTCGCGTTCCACAGTGGCGTAGTCGAGCGATCCACCGAAGGCGCGCCACAACGCTTCCACGATCGCAGGCGTGGTGGTCTCGTCGAGCGAGATGCCGAGCGAAGACGCATTGATCCGCAGATTGATCTTCTCGGCTTCCGCGCGCGCCACGATGGCGTCACGGCGATCGCCGACTTCGATCGTCAGCGTGTCGAAGTAGGTGCCGTGGGTCGGCGTCAGGCCGAGCTGCTGCAGGCCGGCCGCCAGCACGGCTGTGCGCCGGTGGACGCGGCGCGCGATCGCGGCGAGGCCGTCGGGGCCGTGATACACCGCGTACATCGCATTGATCACCGCCAGCAGCACCTGCGCGGTGCAGATGTTCGAGGTCGCCTTTTCGCGGCGGATGTGCTGCTCGCGGGTCTGCAGCGCCAGCCGATAGGCCGGCTGGCCATGGCTATCGATCGACAGCCCGACGATGCGGCCGGGCAGGCTGCGCTTCAGGCTGTCGCGCACCGCCATGAACGCGGCGTGCGGTCCGCCATATCCCATCGGCACGCCGAAGCGCTGCGCCGAGCCGATTGCGATATCGGCGCCGAGTTCGCCCGGCGGGGTGATCAGCGTCAGCGCAAGCAGGTCGGCGGAGACCACGGCCAGCGCGCCCTTCTTGCGTAGCGCCGCGATCACCGCGCGCGGATCGCGCAAGGCGCCCGACGATCCGGGATATTGCAGCAGAGCGCCGAACACGTCGGCGCCTTCCAGCTCGGTCTCCGGATCGCCGACGATGATGCGCCAGCCGAGCGGCTCGGCGCGGGTGCGTAGCACCGCGATGGTCTGCGGATGGGTATCGGCATCGACGAAGAATGCCTTGGCGTTCTTGGCCGCGGCGCGCTCGGCCAGCGCCATCGCTTCCGCCGCCGCGGTGCCTTCGTCGAGCAGCGACGCGTTGGCGACGTCGAGCCCGGTGAGGTCGCAGATCATGGTCTGGAAGTTGAACAGCGCTTCCAACCGGCCCTGGCTGATCTCGGGCTGATACGGCGTATAGGCCGTGTACCAAGCCGGATTTTCCAGAATATTGCGCTGGATCACGGTCGGCAGGATCGTGCCGTAATAGCCTTGACCGATCAGCGAGGTGAAGACTTGGTTCTGCGCGGCGAGTTCGCTCATATGCGCCAGCGCTTCACTCTCGGTGAGCGGAGCGCCGAGCTTCAGCGGCTCGCGATGCCGGATCGCATAAGGCAGCGTCTCGGCGACGAGTTGCTCCAGGCTGCCGGCGCCGGCGGTCGCCAGCATCGCCGCGATGTCCTGCGGCGAGGGCCCGATATGCCGACGCACGAAGTCGTTGGCGGCGTCGATCGGTCGGCGATGCGGCATGCTCTGGTCCTCGTCAAATGCAACGGCCCCGAGGGCTGGTTGCTCGGAAATCTCAGGCGTCTAAATCTCAGCGTCGTCATTGCGAGGAGCGAAGCGACGAAGCAATCCAGAGACACAGTGCGTTGGAATTGGATTGCTTCGCTTCGCTCGCAATGACGAATTCAGGCGAACGGACGGTCCGTCAGGCCGTGTGGGCCTTGTAGGCCGCTTCGTCCATCAGGCCGTCGAGTTCACTCTTGTCGGCGATCTTCAGCTTGAAGAACCACGCGGCGCCGCCGGCGTCGGAATTCACCAGGCCGGGCTCGGTGCCGAGCGTCTCGTTGACTTCGAGTACTTCGCCGGTGATCGGCGCGTAGACGTCGGAGGCGGCCTTCACCGATTCGACCACGGCGGCGGCTTCAGCCTTCTTCACGGCGCGGCCGACTTTCGGCAGCTCGACAAACACCACGTCGCCGAGCTGTTCCTGGGCGTAGTCGGTGATGCCGATCGTGGCGACGTCGCCCTCGATCTTCAGCCATTCATGATCGGGGGTGTAGAGCGTGGTCATGACAAGTCCTCAGCGCTTGTAGGTATTCGGAACGAACGGCATGGCCGCGACGCGCAGCGGCAGACGCTGGCCGCGCACTTCGGCGAAAACGACGGTGTCGCGCACAGCCAGCGCGGCCGGCAGATAGCCCATTGCCACCGGCGCATTCAGGCTCGGCCCGAAGCCGCCGGAGGTGACCGTGCCGACCGCCTCGGTCGAATCGGCGCTGGCGAACATCGGTGCATTCTCGCGCACTGGGGCGCGGCCCTCGGGTCGCAATCCAACGCGTAGCCGCTCGGTGCTGCCATCGAGCTGGCTGAGAATCGCCGAGGCGCCGGGGAAGCCGCCAGAACGGACGCCCCCGCTGCGGCGGCTCTTCTGGATCGACCAGCTCAGCGCGGCTTCGACCGGCGTGGTGGTGGTGTCGATGTCGTGGCCGTAGAGGCAGAGGCCTGCTTCCAGCCGCAGGCTGTCGCGGGCGCCGAGCCCGATCGGCAGCACGTCGGGGTTGTCGAGCAGCGCGGTCGCAAGCCGTTCGGCGCCGTCCGCCGGCACCGAGATCTCGAAGCCGTCTTCGCCGGTGTAGCCGGAGCGCGAGACGATGCAGGCAAGGCCGTCGAGGCTGAGCTCGGCGACATCCATGAACTTCATCGTGGTGACGTCTGCACAGAATTTCGCCAGCGCGGCTTCGGCCTTCGGGCCCTGCAGCGCGATCAGCGCGCGATCGGTGAGGGCAGTGATGTCGCAGGCATCCGACAGATGCGCGCGCAGGTGCGCCTCATCCTCGGCCTTGCAGGCGGCGTTGACCACCAGAAACAGCCGGTCGCCGAGATTGGTGATCATCAGGTCGTCGAGAATCCCACCGGATTCATTGGTGAACTGCGCGTAGCGCTGGCGGCCGGGCGGCAGCGCTACGATGTCCTGCGGGATCAGCGCTTCGAGCGCGCGGGCGGCGTCTTCGAGCTTGCCGGACTTTGCCCGCAGCTCGATCTGGCCCATATGCGAAACGTCGAAAAGCCCTGCGGCACTGCGGGTGTGCAGATGTTCTTTCAGCACGCCAAGCGGGTATTGCACCGGCATGTCGTAGCCGGCGAAGGGCACCATCTTGCCGCCGCGGGCCAGGTGCAGCGCGTAGAGCGGCGTGCGTTTCAAGGATTGGGTGTCGTCACCCGCCAGCATATCCAGGCTCCCAAGGTTCCCGAGACCGATTTCTCGTCACCGTTCGAGCCCCATCTGTCGCTGTGCCTGAGAGCATTATCCCGTCGGCGGACCCGTCCCGGGATCGCCCGGCAGGGTCTCTTTCCAGATGTCAGTCGGCCGCGCGGTCCGTTTGCCTGAGAGTTTCCGGGGCGGTTGCTCCTTCGGCGCCGGCCCCCTTCACCGAAGGATTGGGCCGATCTCTCCCGACGCGACTTAGTCTTAGGTAGGTAGGACACAAACACGGCTTCAACAAGGCTGTCAACGCGGCTCGGCGAGCTATCAACGGGTCTTCGTAAACGCCCGTGGAAGTGGGTCTCCCGGCTGGCAAACAACTGGATCTATGCCCACTTTCTAGACAGCGCGCGCCCCCGCGTCTAAAAGGCATGACACCGGAAGAGGTGGGTTCGGCGGGCGTTTCGCGGGCATTCCGGGTGATTGGACGAACATGAGCGGCGTTAACGAAATTCGGTCTACGTTTCTGAACTACTTCGCCAAGAACGGCCACGAGATCGTGTCGTCGTCGCCGCTGGTGCCGCGCAACGACCCGACCTTGATGTTCACCAATGCCGGCATGGTGCAGTTCAAGAACGTGTTCACCGGGCTGGAGAAGCGCTCCTATCAGCGCGCCACCACCTCGCAGAAATGCGTGCGCGCCGGCGGCAAGCACAACGACCTCGACAACGTCGGCTACACCGCGCGGCATCTCACCTTCTTCGAAATGCTCGGCAATTTCTCGTTCGGCGATTACTTCAAGGAACGCGCGATCGAGCTCGCCTGGAATCTGATCACCCGCGACTTCGGCCTGAAGAAGGACAAGTTGCTGGTCACCGTCTATCACACCGACGACGAGGCGGCCGGCTACTGGAAGAAGATCGCCGGCTTCTCCGACGATCGCATCATCCGGATTCCGACCAGCGACAACTTCTGGGCGATGGGCGACACCGGTCCGTGCGGCCCGTGCTCGGAAATCTTCATCGACCGCGGCGAGCACATATTCGGCGGCCCGCCCGGCTCGCCGGACGAGGACGGCGACCGATTCCTGGAGTTCTGGAATCTGGTGTTCATGCAATACGACCAGGTGACGAAGGACGAGCGCGTGGCGTTGCCGCGTCCGTCGATCGACACCGGCATGGGCCTGGAGCGGATGGCCTCCATCCTCCAGGGCGTCGACAGCGTGTTCGACACCGATCTGTTCCGCAGCCTGATCGACGCCACCTCGTCGGCGCTCGGCCGCGGCCCGACCGAACAGGACGCCGCGTCGTTCCGCGTCATCGCCGATCACCTGCGTTCGTCGTCGTTCCTGATCGCCGACGGCGTACTGCCGTCGAACGAAGGCCGCGGCTACGTGCTGCGCCGGATCATGCGCCGCGCGATGCGCCACGCGCAGCTGCTCGGTGCCAGCGAGCCGCTGATGTGGCGGCTGGTGTGGGCGCTGGTGCGCGAGATGGGTCAGGCCTATCCGGAGCTGGTGCGCGCCGAGGCGATGATCGAAGAGACGATGCGGCTGGAGGAGACCCGCTTCCGCAAGACGCTCGATCGCGGCCTCGCGATCCTCGACGAAAAGAGCGCTGGCCTGAAGAAGGGCGACATGTTCGACGGCGAGACCGCGTTCACGCTGTACGACACCTATGGCTTCCCGCTCGACCTGACGCAGGACGC
This sequence comes from Rhodopseudomonas sp. BR0G17, assembly GCF_010907025.1. Lineage (NCBI taxonomy): Bacteria > Pseudomonadati > Pseudomonadota > Alphaproteobacteria > Hyphomicrobiales > Nitrobacteraceae > Rhodopseudomonas > Rhodopseudomonas sp. BR0G17. The sequence continues at coordinate 34,782 of NZ_QUML01000032.1, forward strand.
GCTGCGCAACCGCGGCATCAATGTCGATATCGCCTCGTTCACCGACGCGATGGATCGGCAGCGCGCCAAGGCCCGCGCCTCGTGGGCGGGCTCGGGCGAAGCTGCAACTGAAGCCGTGTGGTTCTCGCTGCGTGAGAAGCTCGGCGCCACTGAGTTCCTCGGTTACGACACCGAGACCGCCGAAGGTGTGGTCACTGCGCTGGTCAAGGACGGCGCTGAAGTCGACGCGCTGGAGGCCGGGGAGAGCGGTGCGATCATCGTCAACCAGACGCCATTCTACGCCGAGTCCGGCGGTCAGGTCGGTGACACCGGCGTACTCACCGCCGATGGCGTGCGCTTCATCGTCACCGACACGATGAAGAAGGCCGGGGATCTGTTCGTGCATCTCGGCACGGTCGAGCAGGGCAGCATCAAGCTCGGCGACGCGCTGGCGCTCGACGTCGATCATGCCAGGCGTTCGGCGATCCGCGCCAATCACTCGGCGACGCATCTGCTGCACGAGGCGCTGCGCCAGGTGCTCGGCGACCACATCGCGCAGAAGGGCTCGCTGGTCGCGCCCGACCGGCTGCGTTTCGACTTCGTGCATCAGAAGCCGATCACACAGGACGAGCTGCGCAAGGTCGAGGACATCGCCAACGACATCGTGCTGGAAAACGACGAGGTCGTGACCCGGCTGATGGCGGTCGACGACGCCCGCGAAGCCGGCGCCCGCGCGCTGTTCGGCGAGAAGTACGGCGACGAAGTCCGCGTCGTCTCGATGGGCAAAGCTGCGCGCGATCACGGCTCCAACGTGTTCGGCTGGTCGGTCGAACTGTGCGGCGGCACCCACGTGAAGCGCACCGGTGATATCGGCCTGGTGTCGATCACTGCCGAGAGCGCGGTCGCGGCCGGCGTCCGTCGCATCGAGGCGCTGACCGGGCGCGCGGCGCGGCACAACGCCAATGCGGCGATCGCCACCGCGAAGCTCGCTGCCTCCGAACTGCGGACCACGCTGGACGACATGCCGGCGCGTATCACCGCGCTGATGGACGAGCGCAAGAAGCTCGAGCGCGAGCTCTCCGAGGCGCGCAAGAAGCTGGCGATGGGCGGCAGCGCCGCCGGCGACGGTGCCGCCTCCGACGTCCGTGACATCGGCGGTATCAAGCTGATGGCGCGTGCGGTCGAAGGCATCGAGATCAAGGACCTCAAGGGCCTGGTCGACCAGGGCAAGAAGCAGATCGGCTCCGGCGTGATCGCGCTGGTGGCGACCAGCGAAGACGGCAAGGGCTCGATCGTGGTCGGCGTCACGCCCGACCTGGTGTCGCGGTTCTCGGCGGTCGATCTGGTCCGCAAGGCGTCCGAAGTGCTCGGCGGCAAGGGCGGCGGCGGCAAGCCCGACATGGCGCAGGCCGGCGGTCCCGACGGCTCCAAGGCCGGCGCCGCACTGGAAGCGATCGCGGCCGCCATCGGCGGCTGAGGTGGATCACGCATTGGCGTGGCAGGTCGAACAGGCCTGCCACAACGCGTGGCCGTCGTTGCGGTGCGCGCTGATCGGCGACTGGCTGCTGCGGTTCGGCGACGGCGTGTCGCGCCGGATCAATTCGGCCAATCCGCTGCATCCGGGCATCACCACGATCGCGCCGCAGCTCGAGGCGTTCGATCGGCTCTATCGCGCGCAAGCGCTGCCGCTGATCGTGCGGCTGGTCTCGCTGTTGCCGCCGCAGGTGGAGCGTGAGCTCGACACCCGAGGCTTCACGGCCGAAGGTGAAGCCTGCACGCTGTATCGCGATCTGGCGCGCGAGAACTTTCCCGCGGTGGCGCCGGATGTCACTATCACCCCGCGCGCCGATGCCGAGTGGCTGGCGGCCATCGCACGGCTGCAGGCGCAATCACCATCGCATGCCTCCGTCTATGCCCGCGTCGTCGATGCAATCGCGCTGCCGACCGGTTTCTTCGCGCTCCGCCACGACGGCCGCATCGTCGCGACCGCCTGCGGCGTGCTGCACGGCGGTCTGGTGGTGATCGAGTCGGTGGTGGTCGACGAGGCGCTGCGCGGGCAGGGCCTCGGCAAGCGCCTGATGACCGCGCTGCTCGCCTGGGCTGCCGCCCAAGGTGCCAACGGCGCCTGTCTGCAGGTCGTTACCGACAACATCGCCGGCCGCGCGCTCTATGCCGGCCTCGGCTTCGACCGTGAGCTCTACCGCTACCACTTCCGCCGCGCGCCGACGAAGTAACAGCTTCGTCCCGTCATTCCGGGTTCGCTCACTTCGCGAGCGCCCCGGAATGAGAAACGAACGTTTGCGGCGAAGACCGATCAGTCCGCCGGCACGCCGGCGCGGACCCGCTTCTTCCTGGTGTCGCGTTCGTCGTGGATCACGGCGATGACTTTGCCGACCGGCATGCCGAGCGCCTGCAGAACGGTGGAGGCGATCTCGAAGCTGGCTTCGAGGACTTCGCGGATCACCTCGGTAGCGCCGAGGGTGAACAACCGGGCGGCGTGATCGGCATCACGGGCGCGGACGATCACCGGCAGATCCGCGCGCTCGGCGCGAGCCGCGGCGACGACATGCTCGGCGGCCGCGGCGTCGTGCATCGTCACCACCACGGCGGGCGCATCGCCGAGTCCGCATTTGCGCAGGAAGGCGCGCTGGGTGGCGTCGCCATACACCACATTGGCCCCGGCCTTGCGGGCGCGGGCGACCGCCTCGGGATCGACATCGATGCCGATGAACGGCTTGCCCTGCTTGTTGAGGATGTCGCCGACGATGCGACCGACGCGGCCGTAGCCGACCAGGATGATGCGCGGCGTGTCGCCCGGCGTCGGGTCGGTGTGGCCGGCCGCCACCGCCACCGCCTTGCGGGCACGCGCGCTGGCCTTGCGGCTGAGCCGCGCCAGATACGGCGTCAGCATCATGGTGCCCGACGACACCAGCAGCATGAACTGCTCGACTTCGCGGGTGACGAGGCCGCTGGAGCTGGCCAGCCCGAGCACCAGGAAGGCGAATTCGCCGCCGCCGGCGAGCAGCAGGCTGGCCTCGGCGATCACCGGCCGCGACAGCCGGAACAGCCAGGTGAGGCCGGCGATCACCACCGCCTTCAGCGCCGTCATGCCGATCACCGAGGTGGCGACCATCGCCGGATAGCGCGCGACCTCCGCAAGATCGATCCGCATCCCGACCGAGATGAAGAACAGCCCGAGCAGCATGCCCTTGAACGGTTCGATATCGACTTCGACCTGGCGGCGGAATTCGGTCTCCGCGAGCACCAGACCCGCCAGGAAGGCGCCGAGCGCCATCGACAGTCCGGCGACGTGGGTGACCAGCGAAGTGCCGACCACCACGAACAGGATCGTCGCCATGAACAGTTCGCGGTTGTGGGTCGACGCCACCAGGCGGAACAGCCGGCGCAGCACCAGGCGGCCGAAGCCGATGATCAGTAGGATCGCGGCCGCCGCCTGGACCAGCGCCATGCCGAGACCGAGCCACACTGCGCCGGTGCTGACCGCGCCGCCGCTCGCCGCGTCACCGGCGGCTTTGCCGAACACCACGATCAGAAACAGGATCGGCACCACGGCGAGATCCTGCGCCAGCAGCACCGCGAAGATGCTGCGGCCGGCGACGGTGGCGAGCCGCTTCTGCTCGGCGAGAAGCTGCAGCACGATCGCGGTCGACGAAAGCGCCAGACAGGCGCCGATCACTAGGCTCGATTCCACGGTGTTGCCGAAGATCAGCGCGATGCCGCTGATCGCTGCGGTCGTCAGCACCACCTGCGACATGCCGAGGCCGAATACGAGCCGCCGCATCGTCCAGAGCCGGTCGAACGACAATTCGAGGCCGATGGTGAACAGCAGGAAGGCGACGCCGAGTTCGGCGAGCCGGTCGACCGCATCCTGCGAGGTGATGGTGACGTAACTGAGCCAGGGCAGGTCGGCGCCGATCCGGCCGAGGCTGTGTGGGCCGAGCACCAGCCCGGCGACCAGAAAGCCGAGCACCGGGCTGACGCGAAATCGCGTCATCACCGGGATCAATACGCCTGCGGTCCCGAGAAACACCAAGGCTTCCCGGTAAACTCCGACATCGTTTTCGACTGACATCGTTCCTTCAATCACGTGAGGTAGCGGAGGGCGACGACATCGATCAAATCGTCGCAGGGCTGCGGCAATAGATCGCGATTCTGCACCTCCGCCCAAGCCGGTTCCCTGGCGCCAGCGTGCACTGCGGCGATCGGTAGCCGCCGCTCGGGTGGACGGTCGCGGCGTCATGCCGCACAACGGAACGATGGAGCACAACACCCCACTGATTTCCACCATCGTGGCCGGCTTGGTGCTGGCATTTGCCTTCGGTGTCGCGGCCCAGCGGCTGAAAATCTCGCCGCTGGTCGGTTATCTGCTCGCCGGCGTTGTGATCGGCCCCTTCACCCCCGGCTATGTGGCCGATCAGAGCCTGGCCAACGAGCTCGCCGAAATCGGCGTGATCCTGCTGATGTTCGGCGTCGGCCTGCACTTCTCATTGAAGGATCTGCTCGAAGTCCGGGCGATCGCGATACCCGGCGCGGTGGTGCAGATCGGCGCCGCAACCGTGCTGGGCGCCGGGCTCGGCCATGCGCTGGGCTGGCCGTTCGGCGCCGGTCTGGTGTTCGGTCTGGCGCTGTCGGTCGCAAGTACCGTGGTGCTGCTCCGCGCGTTGCAGGAGCGCCGGCTGGTCGACAGCGAGCGCGGCCGGATCGCGGTCGGCTGGCTGATCGTCGAAGACATCGCGATGGTGCTGACGCTGGTGCTGCTGCCCGCGGTCGCCGGCCTGCTCAAGGGCGAGGCGACCACCGCCAATTGGCAGACGGTGCTGTGGCCGGTGGCGCTGACGCTCGGCAAGGTGTTCGCCTTCATGGTGTTCATGCTGGTGGTCGGCCGCCGCATCATTCCGTGGATGCTGCACTATGTGGCGCACACCGGCTCGCGCGAGCTGTTTCGTCTCGCGGTGCTGGCGATCTCGCTCGGCGTCGCGTTCGGCGCGGCGGTGCTGTTCGACGTGTCGCTGGCGCTGGGCGCATTCTTCGCCGGCATGATCCTGTCGGAGTCCGAACTCAGCCATCGCGCCGCCAACGAGACGCTGCCGCTGCGCGACGCGTTCGCGGTGCTGTTCTTCGTTTCGGTCGGCATGCTGGTCGATCCCGGCATCGTGGCGCGCGAGCCGCTGCCGCTCTTGGTCACCGTGCTGATCATCGTGTTCGGCAAATCGATCGCCGCGTTCTTCATCGTGCGGCTGTTCGGCCATCCCAACATGACGGCGCTGACGATCTCCGCCTCGCTGGCGCAGATCGGCGAGTTCTCGTTCATTCTCGCCGGGCTCGGCGTCGCGCTCGGGCTGATGCCGGAGCGTGGCCGCGATCTGGTGCTGGCCGGCGCGATCATTTCGATCATGCTCAATCCCGTGATGTTCGTGCTGCTCGACCGCTTCAGCGCCAAAGTCGCGGCGGCGGCGGAAGCCGCCAAGCAGGCCGCGAAGGACGCTGCGGCCGCTGCAATGCCAGCCCAGCCGCGTGGCCATATCGTGCTGGTCGGGCACGGCCGCGTCGGCTCCAATGTCAGCGCCGCGCTCCGCCGTTCCGGTGCTGACATGGTGGTGATCGAGAACGACGACGAGCGGGTGGCGCGGCTGCAGCGTGAAGGCTTCACGGCGATCAACGGCAATGCCGCCGCGCAGGAGATCCTCGACGAGGCCGAGATCGCGCAGGCGCACGGTCTCCTCGTGGCAATTCCCAATGCGTTCGAAGGCGGTCAGATCGTCGCCAAGGCGCGCGCGGTCAATCCCGGCCTGCTGATCATCGCCCGCGCGCATTCGGCCGAGGAGGTCATCCATCTGCGCAGCAACGGCGCCAATTTGGTGATCATGGGCGAAGACGAAATCGCCCGCGCCATGATCGCCCGCCTCGGCGTCGATGCCATCAGCAGCGATGCAGCCGTCAGCCCGATCACCAGCGCTGCGGCACCGGCTTCAGCCGGCGCAGCGGCCTGATTAGTTCACGCCGGCAGCGAGCGTGGTCCGAACAGGATCACGCTCATGCCGACGAGGCAGATCGCGGCGCCGATTACGTCCCAATGGTCGGGGCGATTACCTTCCATCGCCCAACCCCAGGCCAGCGCGCTGGCGATATAGATGCCGCCATAGGCCGCGTAGGCACGGCCAGCCAGCGGGCTGTCGGCCAGCGTCAGCAAGTAAGCGAACAGCGCCAGCGCGAGCATGCCGGGGATCAGCCACAGCGGCGACTTGTCGAGACGCAGCCAGGCCCAGAACGCGAAACACCCGGCGATCTCCATCAGCGCAGCGGCGCAGAAGGTCAGCAGTGACGTCATGAGCGTGGCCGTGGCTCTCTGTGAGTCTGCGAGAGATTGATGCGGTGAACTCTAAACCGATCGGGCTAGCAAATAAAAAGGCGCGGGAAGCGATCCCGCGCCTTTTCGTTGGTTCGGTCGGCGCGCTGATTAGGCGGCCTTAGCGTCCATCGCCTTGTGCAGGTTCTGCGCGACCTTGTCGAGGAAGCCCTCGGTCGACAGCCAGCGCTGATCGGCGCCGACCAGGAGCGCGAGGTCCTTGGTCATGAAGCCGGCTTCGACGGTTTGCACGCAGACCTTCTCCAGCGTGTCGGCGAAGCGGGCGAGTTCTTCGTTGGAGTCGAGCTTGGCGCGATGCGCGAGGCCGCGGGTCCAGGCGAAGATCGAGGCGATCGAATTGGTCGAAGTCGCCTTGCCCTTCTGGTGTTCGCGATAGTGCCGGGTGACGGTGCCGTGCGCGGCTTCGGCTTCCACCGTCTTGCCATCCGGCGTCATCAGCACCGAGGTCATCAGGCCGAGCGAGCCGTAGCCCTGCGCCACGGTGTCGGACTGCACGTCGCCGTCGTAGTTCTTACAGGCCCAGACATAGCCGCCCGACCACTTCAGCGCCGACGCGACCATGTCGTCGATCAGGCGGTGCTCGTAGGTCAGGCCCTTGGCGTCGTACTCGGCCTTGAACTCGTTGTCGAAGATCTCCTGGAAGATGTCTTTGAAGCGACCGTCGTACACCTTCATGATGGTGTTCTTGGTCGACAGGTAGACCGGATAGTTGCGGATCAGGCCGTAGTTCAGCGAGGCGCGGGCGAAATCCTTGATCGACTCGTCGAGGTTGTACATCGACATCGCGACGCCGGCGCCGGGTGCCTTGAAGACTTCCCGTTCGATCACCGAGCCGTCTTCGCCGACGAACTTCATCGTCAGTGTGCCCGGGCCCGGGAACTTGATGTCAGTCGCGCGATACTGATCGCCGTAGGCGTGACGGCCGATCACGATCGGCTTGGTCCAGCCCGGCACCAGGCGCGGCACGTTGTTGCAGATGATCGGCTCGCGGAAGATCACGCCGCCGAGGATGTTGCGGATGGTGCCGTTCGGCGACTTCCACATGCTCTTGAGGCCGAATTCCTTCACCCGCGCTTCGTCCGGAGTGATGGTGGCGCACTTCACGCCGACGCCGACCTGCTTGATCGCATTCGCCGCATCGATGGTGACCTGGTCGTCGGTCGCGTCGCGGTGCTCCATCCCGAGGTCGAAATACATCAGTTCCACGTCGAGGAACGGCGTGATCAGCTTGTCCTTGATCATCTGCCATATGATGCGGGTCATCTCATCGCCGTCGAGTTCGACGACTGGGTTGGTCACCTTGATTTTCGCCATGCGGGATCGGGCCTTCTTGTGATTCTGCGCTTAAAGGGGCGGGAATTGGACTAAAGCCGCGCCCGCTATAGCACCGCGCCGGACGGGCCGAAAGGCGATTGCGGAAGCAATTTGGACGGATTCGCAGCGCCGCTCCGCATGGCTCGGCAACGCCGCGATCGCAAGGCGTGCCGCGACCGGAAGCGGGTAGGGCGCGCGCTGTGTCAAGCGTACTTCACAGCGGTTCAAACCGGCCGGCAAATCCACTATTTGCTTGAGAAATCGCCGCCGCCTTGGCAACGGAAAGGCGCGGCGGCCGCCGGCGTCCGGCCCGCCCCGCCGCGGCTTCCCCCGATCCTCCCGCGCCGCCTCGGATCACTCCGAGGGCGCCCGTTTTTGAAAGACCTGCCCATGTCCGGCTCCGGCACCGACCGATCCAAGCCCCCGGCCGCGCTCGACGGCCCGGTGGTGATTCTGGTCGAGCCCCAATTGGGCGAAAACATCGGGATGTGCGCCCGTGCGATGGGCAATTTCGGGCTGACCCGGCTGCGGCTGGTGAAGCCACGCGACGGCTGGCCGAACATCGCCGCCCAGCGCTCGGCCGCCGGTGCCGACCACATCCTGAACGCGGTCGAGCTGTTCGACAGCGTCGCCGACGCGGTGAAGGACTGTACGCTGCTGTTCGCCACCACCGCGCGCGCCCACGATCAGGCCAAGCCGGTGCGCGGACCGGAAGCCGCCGCGCAGGAGATCGTCGCCGAGACCGCGTCGGGCGGCACCACCGGCATCATGTTCGGCCGCGAGCGCCATGGCCTGGAGAACGACGAGGTCGCGCTCGCCAACCGCATCGTGACCTTCCCGGTCAATCCGGCGTTCGCTTCGCTGAACCTTGCGCAAGCGGTGCTGCTGATGGGCTACGAGTGGTTCAAGCACGCCACCCAGAATGCGCTGCCTTACGAGATGCCGGAGCGCAGCCCGCGCGCCTCGCAGCATCAGATCGACGCGTTCTTTTCCAATCTGGTCGCCGAGCTCGACCGCGTCGAATTCCTCCGCCCGCCGGAAAAGCGCGACACCATGCTGGTGAACCTGCGCAACATCTTCACCCGGATGGAGCCGAGCAAGCAGGACATGCACACGCTGCACGGCGTGGTGATGGCGATCGCCGACGGCCGCAAGGGCCCGGCCAAAGGCGGCGTGCTCGATGGCGAGCAGGCCACGCGGCTGCGCGCGCTACTCGCCGAGCGCGCCGCCGGCGGAGCCGAGGCCGATGGCGGCTCGCTGCGCGGGCTGGCGCGGCTGCTGCGCCGCAATCCCACCGACGCCGAGCGGCTCTTATGGGAGAAGCTGCGCACCGACCGCCGCTTCGCCGGCAACTTCAAGCGCCAGACCCCGGTCGGCCGCTACATCCCGGATTTCGTCTCCTTCACCCGCCGCATCGCGATCGAGCTGATCAACGACGGCGAGAACGAGGCGGTCGCCGCCGACCGCGCCGCGCGGAAGGGCTGGCTCGAAGAGCGCGACTACCGCGTGGTGTGGGTCGAGGCCGCCGAGGTGACCGCCGACACCGCCGCGGTGCTGGAGCGGCTGGAGGCGGCGCTGGCGCAGTAGGTGCCCTTGCAGCGGCATCTCGCCGGACATATGCTTTTGGCATATGTTTGAAGGAGGCTGCCCATGACCGATCGGCGCCACGTCCGTCTGTTCCGTAACGGCCGCAATCAGGCCGTTCGTATTCCGGTGGAATTCGAGATGCCCGGCAACGAGGCGATCATGCACCGCGAGGGAGATCGGTTGGTGATCGAGCCGGTCCGCAAACGCGGACTGATCGCTTTGTTGCAATCGATGACGCCGCTCGACGAGCCGTTCCCCGCCATCGACGATCCCGCGCCGGCCCCGGAGAAGGTGCTGTGACGCGCTATATGCTCGATACCAACATTCTCTCCGATCTGATCCGCAATCCGCATGGCGCTGCTGTTCGCCGCATCGCCGAGGTCGGGGAGGGCAACGTCTGCACGAGTATCATCGTCGCCGCCGAACTCCGCTACGGTTGCGCCAAGAGCGGGTCGGTCAGATTGACCAAGGCCGTCGCCGATCTGCTCGAAGAAATCGACGTGCTGCCGTTCGAGCCCCCCGCCGACGAAGCCTATGGGGCGATCCGCGCATCGCTTGAAGCAGCAGGTACGCCGATCGGCAGCAACGATCTCCTCATCGCAGCTCATGCCAAGTCGCTCGGTGCGACCATCGTCACCGCGAACACGCAGGAGTTTGGTCGCGTGCAGGGTTTGGCAGTTGAGAACTGGCTGGCGTGATCTTTCCGGCAAGCGAGTTGTTTGCGTTCGGCAGGCCCGTTGACTTGCGACGCGGCGCACGTTCAGCTCGTACCAAGCGGCGGCTCGCCGCAGCACAAGCAATCGGGAGGGGATATGACAACGACATCGACGATGCGCCGCGCGGGATGGCTCACCGGCCTCGGCCTGCTCGCCGCAGCGTTGGCCACCACAGGCGCGCGCGCCGACGACGTCGGCGGCACCTGGCTGCGCGAGACCGGCGCCTCCAAGGTCAAGTTCGCGCCCTGCGGCGGCGCGGTGTGCGGCACGCTGGTGTGGCTCAAGCCGGGCGTCGAGACCCCCGCCAAGGTCGGCCAGAAGATATTCTTCGATATGAAGCCGACCGGCCCGGGCGCCTGGGCCGGCAGTGCCTTCAATCCGGAGGACGGCAAGACCTACACCGGCAAGATGAACCTCTCCGGCGGCACGCTGACCACCCAGGGCTGCGCGATGGGCGGCATGATCTGCAAATCCGCCACCTGGACGCGGGCGAACTGAGTGGAGGAGGCGCGCCAGCAAGGTCAGGCGAGCTTGCCCAAGGTCATCTTGCCTGACGTTCTGCAGCGCGGCCTCCGAGTCGTGTTCTGCGGCACCGCCGCCGGCCGTGCGTCGGAGAAGGCGCAAAGCTATTATGCGCACGGCCGGAACAAGTTCTGGAGCGTCCTCAGCGAAACGGGCCTCACCGACCGAAAGCTGGCACCGCACGAGTTTCGCGAGGTGACGACATTCGGCATCGGCCTGACGGACCTGTGCAAGGATGTCGCCGGAAGCGACCATGAGGTTCGGCCGCGGCCGGAACACCGGGTGGTTCTCAGACGGAAGATCGAAGAGAACCGGCCCGACTTTCTCGCCTTCACCAGTCTGGAAGCTGCGAAGCGGTTCGTCGGCCGCAGGGTCGGCCTCGGGCGTTATGAGGAGAGCATCGGAGCGACGTCGATCTATGTGCTGCCATCGACCTCGCCGATGGCGGATTGGAATTGGATGGCGAACAAGATCCACTGGTGGGAGTTTGCCGAACGGGTCCGCGCCTCTTGATCGGGGAGCGCCGTATCGTTGCGTCAGGTCGCCGTCGGGCGATCGTCAATGGAGTTCAACTTGAGCGTTGCTTTCACCAAGGAAGATAGTGCCGAGACCGCCTCGGAGACCGTGCTGCCGGATCGGCCGATCTCGCCGCATCCGAACCTCGTCACCGCAGCCGGCTTGGCCGCGCTGGAGGCGCAGTTGGCCGAGGCGCGCGCTGCGCTCGAAGCAGCCGGTACGATCGAGGACGTCAACGAGCGCCGCCGCGCCGAAGCGATCCCGCTGCGCGACGCCCGTTACTACGCGGCGCGCGTTCGCACCGCGCAAGTGGTGCCGGATCCTGCCTCGACCGACGAGATCGCGTTCGGCTCCACCGTCACTTTCCGCCGCGCCGACGGCCGCGTCCAAACCTATCGCATCGTCGGCGAAGACGAAGCCGATCCGAAGCAGGGCACGATCTCGTTCGTATCGCCGGTGGCGCGCTTGCTGATGGGCAAGAGCGTCGGCGACGTGGTGGGGAAGGGGGCGCAGGAATTGGAGGTAGTTGGGATCGGGTAGGAGAATGGGCTTTCAAATGGCAAGGGACGAGCGATCAATTATTACCATTCTACGGCAAGCTGGTCATCGTAAGGGATCCCTGGAAACCCGCTCCAAACATAATGGTCCGGCAAAAGCCGAGTTGGGCGGCGTAAATCCATCCGAAATCCCGGATAAGCATCGCTGATCACGTGTTCAAAGAAAGCTCTTTTGTCTGCTGAGAGACATTTAGTTACTTCATGCAAGAAGGTGTGAAGCTGTTCGTAATCTTCAAGCAGTTTATGGCGATCTGCGTGTTTTTCCATAAAGGCGAATAGCATTTCGATGCTGTTGCCTGGATTAACGAAAAGCGGACGTCGTCCTTCAAAGTAGATCGTTTCGATCTGCTCTTGCAGTGGGCTCACGTTGCCGTGCAAGGCGAAGTTCCTTTGATTGAAGATATTCATGAAATTGGAGTAGCCGGGTATGTCTTTGTCGATGGTCTTTTCAAAGCCATCACAGTTTTCACTCAGCAATCTCAAACGTTGAGGAATTTTCGCGCGTAAGAAACGATTGTATCGCTCCTTGTCGTCGAGAATTTCTCGACGGCAGAACGTTAGGATGAGCATGTTGATGTACGACTCGGCCATGATCGGCATTAAAAGTCTGAGGGTTAGGCAGTCGTTGAAAACTGCTGCGACTTGGGATGACCTTCTGTTCATTTCCTTTTTGAATTCTTCCGAATCGTCAAATTTGTAATCGACAGAATTTGATGTTGCTGCTTCGGATATTCTCGCGTGCAGGTCGGCGCACAGATCTGACAAAGCGAGGTACTTGTTCTGAAAAACAACGTACTTTTCGAAGGAGTGTGTGATCTTGGACTTTGCTTTCGCGACACGATGATAGTCTGATTTGATGGCCTTAATCAAAGTTTGCCATTCGAGGTCAGTCAGAGCCTCTGAGAGTGCGATGTGTATTTCGCGTAGGTGGCCGCATATGTACACGTCTTCTGTTCCAGCCTTGAGTTGAAAATCCCAGTGGATGAGATTGTCGCTGTCGTCTCTCCTTAGAAAATTCTGAAAACCGTTTGGCTCCCCGAAGCGGGCTCGAAGATACGAGTAGACGTCGACTGGTCTGAGGTGTTGACGTACGGCCAGAAAATTCGTTTTTCCTTCTTCCGCTTTGCTGCGCTTTTTGACGGCGAACTTGAGGACTTCGTCTCTAGTGCTCTTGCACCATTCTTCTACATTTAGACAGGCGGTCATTTCTCGTGGCTCGCATGATGCAGCTAGGCTACGAACTCGCTGCTTTGAGCGAGCATCGTGAGGCTGGGCGAAGCGGTGCACGCTCCGGGGATCGCCGATTGTCTTCCTGAATGTAGCTTCGCTCAAGCAGCAAGCGTTGCCCGGGTGAGCGCAGCGACACCCGGGATCATCGACAATGCTCCTGCATGTCGCTTCGCTCATGCAGGCTACGCTGAACTACTGCCTCACGTCGCCGGCTTCACTACGCGCCATTTCATTGTCCCGGACGCTGTCGAACCGGTCTCCGCGTCAGCGGTTCGGCGCGGTCGGCTCACGCCCGCCGTGCCTTGCTCACCTTCAGCTCTAGCCCCGCGCGATCCTGCAGATAGCCGATCACGCTGAACAGGTTTTTCGCCTGCGGGTTGCCGTTGGGGCCGAACATCCGGATCAGGCTTTTGGGCGGCAGTTCGGTCGCGGCGCCGAGTTGTTCGAAGCCGACGGTGGCCTTGATGTAGTCGCGCAGGACGGCTTTTCCGGTCTCGATATCGCCCTTGAGCATCACCTCGATCGCTTCCCGCAGGAGGGCATCGGCGAATGCCGGGTCTTTCGCAACGCGGTTCTGGATCAACTCTTTGAAGCTCTTCGTATTAGCCATTGCTCAGTCCTGACCGCCGCTTCTTGTTCTGCTTGTAGTCGTGCCAATACACGATGGCTCGCGCGATATCGCTGCGTTGTCGCTTCTTGGTGCCACCGCAAAGCAGAATGACCAACGTGTCGCCGTCACGGCCGAAATAGATCCGATAGCCGGGCCCGAAATCGATCTTGGTTTCGAGGACGCCTTCGCCGACCGACTTAACGTTGGAAAAATTGCCCATGGACAGCCGAGTCACGGCCGTCGTGACCTTGGCGGCCGCCATGACGTCGAGCCCGTCGAGCCAATCCGCGAATGGGCTTTGCCGTTCAGCCGAATAGTAGCGAATATCCAGCATGACCAACGGTAACATATGTGTTACCGTTGGTCCAGTGCACGCTCTATTCGATTGCGATCCGAGGTGGCCTGTACGGCCGCACCTTGGTCGGTTCTTCAGACCAGCGGGCGTACTTGGTGATGTCCCGCCGTTAACGTTCTTCGCCTTCGCCGCCTTCGTCCAGCGCTCACGCAGGTCCATCCCTGGTGTGCTGGCGCTCGCCTCCGCGCGAGATGCAGGCCGCTTCCTCCCCTGCGGCCTGATTCGCTGTGATTCGTCACCGCTTTGTTCCGGCTGCGTTCGGAACGTTAAGGCGCACGGTGGCGGTTGTCGCAGGGTGGGACACTTCGGCTGTCATCGGCAGCTTCGACGCCGCGACTGGCGCCGTGCTAGCGTCCCGGCAACAACAGCAGACATCACAGGGAGATCGCCGATGATCAGCACCGCCGCCAAGCGGGCCACGTTTCGCAAGCTGCACGAGACCGGCTGCTTCGTACTGCCGAATCCGTGGGATGTCGGCTCGGCGCGGGCGCTGGCGTCGCTCGGGTTTCAGGCGCTGGCCTCGACCAGTGCCGGCTTTGCGTGGTCGGCGGGGCGGGCGGACAATCAGGTCAGCTGCGACGACGTGCTGGCGCATCTGACCACGCTGTGCGCGGCGGTGGATCTGCCGATCAATGCCGATTTCGAGAACGGCTTTGCCGACAGCCCGGACGGCGTCGCCGCCAATGTCACGCGCGCGATCGCCACCGGCATTGCCGGGCTGTCGATCGAGAATACGACCACCGATCCGGCGCAGCCGTTTTACGACGACGCGCTCGCCGCCGAGCGCATCAAGGCGGCGCGGGCGGCGATCGATGCGTCGGGTGAGGACGTGGTGCTGGTGGCGCGCTGCGAGGGCTTCTTCAAGGGCGAGCGCGATCTCGCCAAGACCACCGCGCGGCTGGTGGCGTTCGCCGAGGCCGGCGCCGATTGCCTGTACGCGCCGGGCATCACTACCGAGGCCGAGATTATCACGCTGGTGAAGGCGGTGGCGCCGAAGCCGCTCAATGTGCTGATCGCGCAGCCGAGCATGACGGTGCCGATGCTCGCCGACCTCGGCGTCCGCCGCATCAGCGTCGGCGGCTCGCTGGCGCGCTGCGCCTGGGCCGGCTTCCTCGGCGCCGCGCACGAGATCGCCGAGCAGGGCACATTCACGGCATTCGCCGGTGCGACGCAGGGCGCGGAGTTGAACGGGATGTTTGCGGGGAAGTGATGGCTGCGATCAGCACACGATTCATGTATTATGGTGGCCGGCCCTGACTACGTGCGCTGAAGGTCAGATCATGGTTCTTCAGGTCCAGGATCGTGTGACCGGACGATGAGGTTGACCATGGCTACTAGAGGTTCGGCAGCCGATATCACCCGCGGCATCGGCAATGTGTTTGCGGACCTAGGCATGGCCGACGCGGAGGAGAGGCAGACCAAGCTCAGGCTCGCCTACGCTCTGAACGCGGTGATCGACCGGGCTCGCCTGAGCCAAGCCGCCGCCGCCGAGCGGCTCGGGATCAACCAGCCCAAGGTCTCGGCCTTGCGAAACTACAAACTGGAAGGCTTTTCGGTCGAACGGCTGATGACGCTGCTCACCGCGCTCGATCAGGATATCGAAATCGTCATCCGCAAAAAGCCACGCTCGCGCGCGGCGGCGCGGATCAGCGTAGTCGCGGCGTGAACGCGTAGGGCTCAATAGCGAAGCGTATTGCGCCCCGGAATGAACTGGAAGGGCGAATGGTGGTGTGGGTAGCGCGCAGTCGCAGCGCCTATTGCACCTCCAACCGGTCAGCGAGCTTAGCCCGCATGAGCGAAGCGAGATGCGGGTTTTCTTGTCGATGGGCTCCCGCATGTCGCTGCGCTCATGCGGGCTTCTCGCTAGGTCTTCTCGAAGCAGGGCCAGGCGCAAATCCAACACGCGCTGCGACTCGCGGCACCCCCACCCCGCCCGGCTTCGCCGGTCGACCCTCCCCGCACGGGGGAGGGTGGTGCTGTGGCGACTGCGAGTTTTCAACGGCGAAGCCGCCGCGGATTGCTCCGCCTACTTCCTCCTCCTCGGCCCGCGCCGCACCACTTCGCGCTTCGGAGGGGTGTAGGCGTCGTCGAGCAGCGCCATGGCTTCGGCAGGGATGCAGGTGGTGAAGACGCCGCCCTGGCGCATGTCGGTAAGGGCTTTGCGGATCGCGGGCTCGCGGTCGAGCCAGTCCTGTTCGGTGCGGGGCGCCGGGCCGGGTTTGCCGGGGCGGCCGCGACCTTTCTGAGTGAGCCGCGCCATTTTCAGCACCTCCATCGCCTCAATCAGCCGGTTGAGATCGACCGACGGCGCCTGCCACAGCTCGTCGACATAGCGTTCGGCAAGCTGCTGCAGTTTGCTGCTGAGCATCCGCAGCTTCAGCCGGCGGCCGGCGCGCTCGGTCGGCACGGTGTCGCTGGCGCGCGGCGCCAATGGGTGACGCGTCCAATTGAACTCACGCTTCCAGCGCCCGACGGTGCCGGCGCTGACGCCGGTCTTCGCCTCGATCTGCTTGTAGGTCAGCGAGGTCTCCTCGATCAGCCGGCGCACATGGGCGACCTTGGCATTGGTATGCAGCCGCTTGCAGCCCTTCGGACGGCCGCCAGGGACCGGCGGCGGTCCGTCGTCGAGCGTGGCCAGCACCAGCCGGTCGAGGGAGGAGTCGAGCACACGAATGGGAGAGCGAAAAACCGGGAAGGGCATGTTGGGCTCCGGTGAAAGCAGGGCATCAATCCGAAATAAGAATATATACCTAGATAATGACGGAGCAAGGGCGACGTCGCCGCGAGCGCTTCCGGAGGAGCCACGCCCCGGCCCTGACGGGGATCATTTGGGGCAGGCCGCCGTCGCGGCCATCGCCCGCGCCGCGTTCAGATCGTTCGAGCGGGAATGTTAACTCTTCCGCGCCGTTCACCGACCCAGGGCAAGGGGGCGACCTCCAGCCTTGGTGTGATCGGGAAGGCGGACGCACAACTTGCAGCGTTCGCCGCGGCGGCAAGCCCGATTCGCAGCGATTCGTCGCCGCTTTGTTCCGCCTGCGTGCCGAACGTTAACCCGAGCCAGGCGGGCTGTCGCAGAGCGGGACACCATCGGCCGTGCTTGGCCCCGGTGCCCGGCGCTAAAAACACGAATGCCCGGGACAGGGCCCGGGCATTTGAAATTCGATCTAGCAATGAGGCGACCGCCGCGGCGGCCGGCGGGAACCCGTCAGGTTCCGGCCTTCACCTCTTGGACCGCCTGGGCATAGAACTCGGCCATCTTGGCGCGCAGTTCGGTCTCCGGCAGGTTGATGCCCTTGTCGGTGAGGTCCTTGGTGACCTTGCGCACCACGTCGTCGTCGCCGGCCTCTTCCAGGTCGGCGATCACCACCTCTTTGGCGTAGGCGGCGGCGGCGTCGCCGGACAGGCCGAGCTTCTCGGCGATCCAGAGGCCCAGCAGCTTGTCGCGGCGCGCCTCGGCCTTGAACTTCTGCTCTTCGTCGAGCGCGAACTTCCTCTCGAAGCCTTCTTCGCGCTTGTCGAACGTGGTCATGTCTGTTGTTCCGATCTTGAGCCGGCAGAAGGGCCGGTTTGCGGTGGGCAGGTTCGATGCCTAGATATCCAGAGCCGCCCGTTAAGACAACTGCCACAATGGCGCACAGCGAGGGGTAAAACTCCCGGGCCACCCGGCCGGATCGATTGTATCGGGGGGGCCAATCAGCTAGGTTGCAGCGAGGCTGGGTTCTCGTTCTGTTTCCTATTCCTGGCCTTTCGGCAGCTCCGCCGTGGGCCGCTTTCGTCAGACGGAGCCCACCACCCGATGGATTTCAACAAAACACGGTACATCCCCATGAGCCGGCGACGTCGCATTTACGAAGGCAAGGCCAAGGTGCTGTATGAAGGTCCGGAACCCGGAACGCTGATTCAGCACTTCAAGGACGACGCCACCGCGTTCAATGCCAAGAAGCACCAGGTGATCGAGGGCAAGGGCGTCCTCAACAACCGGATCTCCGAGTACCTGTTTCAGCACCTCAACGACATCGGGGTGCCGACCCATTTCATCCGCCGCCTCAACATGCGCGAGCAGCTGATCCGCGAAGTCGAGATCGTGCCGCTCGAGGTGGTGGTGCGCAACGTCGCCGCCGGCAGCCTGTCGCAGCGTCTCGGGATCGAAGAGGGCACCCAGCTGCCGCGCTCGATCATCGAGTTCTACTACAAGAACGACCAGCTCAACGACCCGATGGTCTCGGAAGAGCACATCACCGCGTTCGGCTGGGCGACGCCGCAGGAGATCGACGACATCATGGCGCTGGCGATCCGCGTCAATGATTTCCTCACCGGTCTCTTCCTCGGCATCGGCATCCGCCTGGTCGACTTCAAGATGGAGTGCGGCCGGCTGTTCGAAAGCGAGATGATGCGGATCATCGTCGCCGACGAGATTTCGCCGGACAGCTGCCGGCTGTGGGACATCAAGTCGAACGAGAAGCTCGACAAGGACCGCTTCCGCCGCGATCTCGGCGGCCTCTTGGAGGCCTACACTGAAGTCGCCAAGCGCCTCGGCATCTTGATGGAAAACGAGCGCCCGGTCGGCTCCGGCCCGGTGCTGGTGAAGGGCTGAGGCTCAGGGCGGCGGGCGCTAAGCGTCCAACGATGTCATTCCGGGGCGCCGCGCAGCGGCGAGCCCGGAATCCAGAAGTTGTTACCAAGAGACATTTTCCGGGTTCGCTCGCTGTGCGCGAGCGCCCCGGAATGACGGATGGGGCGGAGGCTCTGCCCGGCATGACGAGGGGATCATCGAGGCGACCATGAAGGCACGAGTCACTGTTACCTTGAAGAACGGGATTCTGGATCCGCAAGGCAAGGCGATCGAGGGCGCGCTGAAGTCGCTCGGCGTCGCCGGCATCGCCAGCGTGCGCCAGGGCAAGGTGTTCGACATCGAGCTCGACGGCGCCGCCGACAAGGCCAAGGCCGAAGCCGCCCTCAAGGACGCCGCCGACAAGCTGCTGGCGAACACCGTGATCGAGAATTATGCTATCGAGGTGAAGGGTTAGTCTCCGGAGACTAGGCCATGGCTGACGTGAGCAACGAGTTGATTTTTGAAGTGCTCAAGCAGGTTCAGCAGAGATTGGACAAGGTCGACCACAAGGTCGACGAGCTGAAATCTGAAATGAACGCCATGCGTGGCTACCTGATCTCCATGCAGCAGGACGTCCAGAACGTCTATGGAATCCTCGGTCGCTATGACGGCCGGCTCGAACACATCGAGCGTCGTCTCGAAATGAACGACTCGCCGACGATGTCTGCGTGATCATCGCCATCGACGCGATTGTCCACTGCCCCTCCACGCGCTAACGGAAACCGCATGAAATCCGCAGTTCTCGTCTTCCCCGGCATCAATCGCGAGCGCGACATGGCGCGCGCGCTGAAGCTCGTCTCCGGCAACGACGCCGCGATGGTGTGGCATGCCGAAACCGAGTTGCCGAAGGGCACAGACCTCGTCGTCGTCCCGGGCGGCTTCTCCTATGGCGATTATTTGCGCTGCGGCGCGATTGCGGCGCGGGCGCCGGTGATGGACGCGGTGCGCAAGTTCGCCGCTGATGGCGGCCTGGTGCTCGGCGTCTGCAATGGCTTTCAGATCCTGTGCGAGTCCGGTCTGCTGCCGGGTGTGCTGATGCGCAATGCGCGGCTGAAGTTCATCTGCCGCGACGTGCATCTGCGCGTCGAACGCAACGACACCCCGTTCACCCGCGGCTACAAGGCCGGCCAGGTGATCAAGGTGCCGGTGGCGCACGGCGAAGGCAATTACGAAGCCGACGAAGACACCGTGAAGCGGCTCGAGGGCGATGGCCGGGTGCTGTATCGCTACTGCTCGCCGGAAGGCGAAGTCGGCGAGAGTCACAACATCAACGGTGCCGCCGCCTCGATCGCCGGCATTGTCTCCGAGCGCGGCAACGTGCTCGGCATGATGCCGCATCCGGAGAACCACGTCGAAGACATCATGGGCTGCACCGACGGCCGCGGCCTGTTCGCCGGCCTCGCCCAGCACTTCGCCAAGGCGGCGTAAGCGGCGCTTACTTCATCGCCGGCAAGTCTTCTCGCTGGATCGATTGATTGAAGCGGATCTTTGGCTGCTCGACGGCACCAAAGTCCTCATCCTGAGGAGCCCGGCAAAGCCGGGCGTCTCGAAGGATGAGGGGACGCATCGCCTGCGGCACATGGTTCGAGACGGCGCTGCGCGCCTCCTCACCATGAGGGTGTGTCCGTGTCGGGAGCATTCGGAGGCATCGCTCCTGCCATCACGAGCAGACTGCTTACACTATCCGCAGCCACAAAAAAGCCCCCGCAAATCGGGGGCTTTTCGTTGCGCGCCGCTGCCGGCGCCGCGGCTCAGCTCTCGCCGAACACTCGCTTGAAGATGGTGTCGACGTGCTTGTGGTGATAGCCGAGGTCGAACTGCTCTTCGATTTCGGCGTCGGTCATGTACTTCTTCATGTCCGGATCCTTCTTCAGCAGCGTCAGGAAGTCGCCTTCGCCGCGCCACACCGGCATCGCGTTGCGCTGGACCAGCTTGTAGCTCTCCTCGCGTGAGCAGCCCTTCTGGGTCAGCGCGGTGAGCAGCCGCTGCGAATGCACCAGGCCGCCGAGGCGGTCGAGGTTCTTGGTCATGTTCTCCGGATACACCACCAGCTTCTCGATCACGCCGGCCAAACGATTCAGCGCGAAGTCCAGCGTCACGGTGGCGTCGGGGGCGAGCATCCGCTCGGCCGAGGAGTGCGAGATATCGCGCTCGTGCCACAGCACCACGTTCTCCATCGCCGGCATCACATAGGCGCGCACCATGCGGGCGAGACCGGTGAGGTTCTCGGTCAGCACCGGGTTGCGCTTGTGCGGCATCGAGGACGAGCCCTTCTGGCCCTCGGAGAAATACTCCTCGGCCTCGAGCACTTCGGTGCGCTGCAGGTGGCGGATCTCGGTGGCAAGCCGCTCCATCGACGAGGCGATCACGCCGAGCACCGCGAAGAACATCGCGTGGCGGTCGCGCGGGATCACCTGGGTCGACACTGGCTCGACGGCGAGGCCCATCGCCTTTGCGACGTGCTCTTCGACCCGCGGGTCGATATGCGCGAAGGTGCCGACCGAGCCGGAAATCGCGCAGGTCGCCACTTCCTTGCGCGCGGCGACCAGGCGGTCGCGGGCGCGGCTGAATTCGGCATAGGCGTAGGCCATCTTCAGGCCGAACGTCACCGGCTCTGCGTGGATGCCGTGCGAGCGGCCGATCGACGGCGTCATCCGGTGCTCGAAAGCGCGGGCCTTCAGCGCCGCCAGCACGCGGTCGAGGTCGGCCAGCAGGATGTCGGCGGCGCGGGTGAGCTGGACGTTGAAGCAGGTGTCGAGCACGTCCGACGAGGTCATGCCCTGGTGCACGAACCGCGCATAGGGCCCGACGAACTCGGCCAGATGGGTCAGGAAGGCGATGACGTCGTGCTTGACCTCGCGCTCGATCTCGTCGATCCGCGCCACGTCGAACGCGGCGTCCTTGCCGCCCTTCCAGATCGCCTCGGCCGCCTCCTTCGGGATCACCCCGAGCGCAGCCTGCGCGTCGGAGGCATGGGCCTCGATCTCGAACCAGATCTTGAAACGGGTCAGCGGCTCCCAAATGGCAGCCATTTCCGGACGGGTATAACGCGGGATCATCGCAAACTCGTGGGTTTTGGGGATTACGCCGCGCTTTAGCAG
>NZ_QUML01000033.1:0-55222 GCF_010907025.1 Rhodopseudomonas sp. BR0G17
AATCGTCATGGGATCGGTCCTGTATGCGGGCGATCACCGCAACGGCAATGCCCGTGCGACTGTTCGATCAAGCAACACCGACAGAGGCGCCCGCACCGGGTTACGGCGAGATGATCGGCCGGGAATCTACCGAGCGGCCTCCGTCGTGCTGACTATGCACCAGCACCTCGCAGATACAGGAATCTCGACGTGCAAGGACAAAGAGGTGCTTCACAAGCTCGGGATTCCGGGTTCGCTCGCTCAGCGCGAGCGCCCCGGAATGACACTGTTATGGCAGTGTGCGCCGCCCCCCTACTCCACCTTCGCCTTGACCGGCTCGATCACCTCGAAGTTCGGCGAGAAGTCCTCGAACAGGCCGAACAGTTCGCGCAGCTTCAGCGGGTTGCCGCTGACCCAGAGGTCGCCGCTCAGCACCGCGCCGAGGAAGCCGCGCTGCTTCAGCGAGATCGCGTCGAAGGTGGCGCGGTTCAGGGTGACGCTGACGTCGGCGTTGTCGGACAGCTTACCGGAGACGTGAGTCAGCGCCGAGTTCTCCAGGTTCATGGTGTAGGTCTCCTTCAGATCGGTGAAGGTCCAGTTCACCACGATGTGCTTGCCTTCGGCCTTCGCCGCATTCAGCCGCACCGCGAGGAAGTCGAACGCCAGATCGATCGACACGCCCTTGAGTAGATCGGGATTGGACGTCACGGAGTCGGTCTTGATCAGGCCGTTGCGCAGCTCCTGCGCGCCGAGCAGATAGGCGTTGCGCCAGGTCGACGCTTCGGCCTGATAGCCAAGCTGCTCCAGCGCGTCAGCGCCGAGCGCGCGGGCTTCGGTGTTGGACGGATCGGCAAACACCAGCTTGCTGGCCACGGTCGCCACCCAGCGATACTGCCCGGCCTTGTAGTCGTCGCGGGCGCGCGCCAGCACCGCGGCGGCGCCGCCCATATACTCGATCTCCTTCTTGGCCTGCTCGGCACGCGGCAGCGGATTGAGATCGGCCGGGTTGGCGTCGTACCAGCCGAGATAGAACTGATACACCGCCTTGGCGTTGTGGCTGACCGAGCCGTAATAGCCCCGCGCGGCGAATTCACTCGTCAGCGACGGCGGCAGCGTCAGCCGTTCGGCGATTTCGGTCGGCGTCAGGCCGTGATTGAGCAGCCGCACGCTCTGGTCGTGGATGAATTTGTAGACGTCGCGCTGCTTCTTCAGATAGCCGACGACGCGGTCACGGCCCCACACCGGCCAATTGTGCTGGGCGATCACCACATCGGTCTTGTCGCCGTAGCGCTCGATCGCCTCGCCGATATATTTCGACCACAGCCGGCCGTCACGGATCGCGGCGCCGCGCAGGGTGTAGAGGTTGTGCAGCGTGTGGGTGGTGTCCTCCGCCATGTTCAACACCTTGAACTGCGGATAGTACGAAATCATCTCGGACGGCGCTTCGGATTCCGGCACCAGATGGAATTCGATCTCGACGCCGTCGATGCTGCGGGTCTCATAAGCCTGCTTGATCAGGTCGTTCGGCGCGATCAGCGACACCGTGCCCTTGGCCAGAGCCTTGCCGAGACCGGCGTCGACTTGGCCACGATCGCCGACCGGGAGCTGGGTGCCGAACTGGAATTGCGCGCGGCGGCTCATCGCGTTGCCGGCGATGACATTCTCGGCGACCGCATGCTCCATGAAGCCAGTCGGTGCGATCACCTTGACCTTGCCGCTGGCCGCGTCGGCTTCGTCGATCAGGCCACGCGCCCCGCCGAAATGATCGATGTGGCTGTGGGTGTAGATCAGCGCCACCACCGGCTTCTTCGGCCGGTGCTGGTAGTACAGATCGAGCGCCGCCTTTGCGGTCTGCACCGTCAGCGTGGTGTCGGTGATGATCAGCCCGGTGTCGCCCTCGACGATGGTGACATTGGCGATGTCGAGCCCGCGGACCTGATAGACCCGCTCAGCCACCTGAAACAGGCCACTGGCGAGGTTGAGCTGCGCCTGCCGCCACAGGCTGGGATTGACCGTCGCGGAGGGCTGATCGCCCTTGAGGAAGTCATACGGCTTCAAATCCCACGCCGCCGGCGCACCCGGCGGGCCGGGGACAACGCCGTCCGACAGCGACGCGATCAGGCCGCGCTGCGCGTCCTCGAAGTCGGCGCGGTCGGCGAGCGGCAAGGTCTTGGTGATTGCCTCATTGGCGGCGCGGGTCGCCGGCTCGGCGTCGTTGGGTTGCGCGGCGAGCGGCGTGGCCAGCAGCGCCAGCGCCGCGGCGGTCGCTAATATCATCGACGGTATAATTCGTGCCATGCTCAATCTCCGGAAGGGCACGGATCATCACCCGGTTCCCGCCGCAATGACCATTGCAATCCCGCCCGCGAAACCGAAATTTCCTCCCGCGATCTCGGCTCTCCACAGCTACGGTTTTCCCGCACTGCAAAGTATTCCGTAACGCGAATTGAACATGATCGCGCTTCACTGACACCACCAACGGCGGCAGCCCGCCGGGCGGCTGGGCGGAGGGAGAGTGACGATGCGCTATTCGGCCGAAGACCTGCAGGCCGCGACCCAGGCTGGCGTGATCACGCCAGCGCAGGAAGCGGCGCTCCGCACCTTCCTGGACGCACGTCACCCAGCGGACGCGAGCGACGGCCCGCGCTTCGATATCGTGCATCTGCTCTGGTATGCGGGCGCGCTGATCGTGATCAGCGCCATGGGGCTGTTCTCGACCATGGCGTTCGCCGGCCTTGGCGGCGCGGCGCTGACCGCCACCGCGCTGATCTACGCCGTCGCGTTCTGGTGGACCGGTCACTATCTGTGGCACGTGAAGAATCTACGTACGCCGGGCGGGCTGTGTATCGCCGTGGCGGTCGGGATGATGCCGCTGGCGGTGTATGGCGTGCAGGAGGCGTTCGGGCTGTGGTCGGAATTCGGCAAGCCCGACACCGTTCGCAGCTTCTACATCTGGGTCAAAGGCAGCTTCATCTTCATGGAGCTTGCCACCATCGTGGCGGCGCTGGTGGCACTGGCGTTCTACCGCTTTCCGTTCATCGTGTTTCTGATGGCGGTGGCGCTGTGGTTCCTGTCGATGGACCTGGTGCCGTGGATCACCGGCACGCCGCACGGCGATTTCGAAACCGCCCGCAAGGTCTCGATCGGCTTCGGCGCCGGCATGGTGATCGCCGCGATGCTCGTGCATCTGCGCCAGCGCAGCGGCGACTTCGCCTTCTGGCTGTACCTGTTCGGCGTGATGACGTTCTGGGGCGGCATCACCGCGACCTCGAACGGGACCAACCTAGACAAGGCGCTGTACTGCGCCATGAACGTGATCTTCCTCGGCATCGCCGTGGTGCTGGGCCGGCGGGTGTTCGCGGTGTTCGGCGCGCTCGGGATCGCGATCTATCTCGGCGATCTCGCCGAAAAACTGTTCCGCGACTCGCTGCTGTTCCCGTTCGCGCTGTCGCTGATCGGCATCGCCATCATCGCGCTCGGGCTGTTCCTGCATCGCCGCCAGCCGGCGATCGAGGCATGGTGCGACGCGCGGCTCCCCCACGGGATGAAGCGGCTGCGAGTGGCGCCGACATAAGCAAAACGCGCGCGGGCGGCCGCCCTTTATTCGCCGGGCGCTTCGCCCCATATTGCCGGCATGGCGAAGACTCCTGACAAGCCTGGCAAGCCGGCAAAAACCCCAAAATCCAAAGCACATCGGCCCGACGTGAAGCCGATTGGGCCGGCGCTCGCCGAGCTTCTGAATCCGGCGCTCAATCGCGGCGATGCGGGTCTCGGCTCCGGCACCGGCTTGCAGCCGCCGCCGGACAATTCGCACGACCGCCGCACCGGCGGCGAAGCCGCCGTGCATCGCGGCCGCGCTTCGACGGCGAAGGTGGGCGACGGCGCCACACCGCGGCCGACGGCGCTACAGCCCTATCCGCAGCCACCCGGCGCGAGCCGAGGGGGCCTGAACGAGGCGCCGCAGGCGAATTACGGAACTGCCGCCACCATTCCGACACTCGATCCGGAGCTGGCGCGGCAGCTCGGCCTGCCGACCGAGGAGGACGACGCCGAAGCGCTGGCTCGTCCGCCGCGCAGCAAGATGGAGGCACTCGGCGTCAAGGCCACCGCCGACGCACTGGAGAGCCTGATCCGCGACGGCCGCCCCGAATTCAAGGGCGAGGACGGCGGCGTCAAGCTATGGGTGCCGCACCGACCGCCGCGCCCGGAGAAGTCCGAAGGCGGCGTGCGCTTCGTGCTGAAATCCGATTACCAGCCGCGCGGCGACCAGCCGCAGGCGATCAAGGAGCTGGTCGAAGGCATCGACCGCAGCGATCGCACCCAGGTGCTGCTCGGCGTTACCGGCTCGGGCAAGACCTACACCATGGCCAAGGTGATCGAGGCGACGCAGCGCCCGGCCATCATCCTGGCGCCGAACAAGACGCTGGCGGCGCAGCTCTACGGCGAGTTCAAGAACTTCTTTCCCGACAACGCCGTCGAGTACTTTGTCTCGTATTACGACTACTACCAGCCCGAAGCCTACGTTCCGCGCACCGACACCTATATCGAGAAGGATTCCTCGATCAACGAGCAGATCGACCGGATGCGCCACGCCGCGACCCGCGCGCTGCTGGAGCGCGACGACGTCATCATCGTCGCCTCGGTGTCGTGCATCTACGGTATCGGCTCGGTCGAGACCTATACGGCGATGACCTTCGCGCTGAAGCGCGGCGAACGGATCGACCAGCGCCAGCTGATCGCCGATCTGGTCGCACTGCAATACAAGCGTACCCAGGCCGACTTCACCCGCGGCACCTTCCGGGTGCGCGGCGACGTCATCGACATCTTCCCGGCGCACTATGAGGATCGCGCCTGGCGGGTGAAGATGTTCGGCGACGAGATCGAGGGCATCGAGGAATTCGACCCACTCACCGGTCACAAGCAGGACGAGCTGGAATTCGTCAAGATCTACGCCAATTCGCACTATGTGACGCCGCGGCCGACGCTGATCCAGGCGATCTCCTCGATCAAGACCGAACTGAAGTGGCGGCTCGATCAGCTGCACGCCCAGGGCCGGCTGCTGGAAGCGCAACGTTTGGAGCAGCGCACCACCTTCGACATCGAGATGATGGAAGCGACCGGCAGCTGCGCCGGCATCGAGAACTACTCACGCTATCTGACCGGCCGCCGGCCCGGCGAGCCGCCGCCGACGCTGTTCGAATACGTGCCCGACAACGCGCTGGTGTTCGCCGACGAAAGCCACGTCTCGATCCCGCAGATCGGCGCGATGTTCAAAGGCGACTTCCGCCGCAAGGCGACGCTGGCCGAATACGGCTTCCGGCTGCCGTCCTGCATGGATAACCGGCCGCTGCGGTTCGAAGAATGGGACATGATGCGGCCGCAGACCGTGGCGGTGTCGGCGACGCCGGCGGCGTGGGAGCTGAACGAGAGCGGCGGCGTGTTCGTCGAGCAGGTCATTCGCCCGACCGGGCTGATCGATCCGCCGGTCGACATTCGCCCGGCCCGCACCCAGGTCGACGATCTCGTCGGCGAGGTCCGCGCCACCGCGGCGCGCGGCTATCGCACGCTGATCACCGTGCTGACCAAGCGGATGGCCGAGGACCTCACCGAGTTCCTGCACGAACAGGGCATCCGCGTGCGCTATATGCACAGCGACATCGACACCATTGAGCGCATCGAGATCATCCGCGACCTGCGGTTAGGAGCGTTCGACGCGCTGGTCGGCATCAACCTGCTGCGCGAAGGTCTCGACATTCCGGAATGCGCGCTGGTGGCGATCCTCGATGCCGACAAGGAAGGCTTCCTGCGCAGCGAGACCTCGCTGATCCAGACCATCGGCCGCGCCGCGCGAAATGTCGACGGCAAGGTGATCCTCTACGCCGATCAGATCACAGGCTCGATGCAGCGTTCGATCGACGAGACCAACCGCCGCCGCGAGAAGCAGATCGAATACAACACCGCGCACGGCATCACGCCGGAGAGCGTCAAGAAGTCGATCGGCGATATTCTGAACAGCGTGTACGAGCGCGACCACGTGCTGGTCGAGATCGGCGACGGCAAGGGCGCTGGCTTCACCGACGACGCCGCGGTGATCGGCCACAATTTCGAGGCGGTGCTGGCCGATCTCGAAACCCGGATGCGGGAAGCCGCCGCCGATTTGAACTTCGAAGAAGCCGCCCGCCTGCGCGACGAAGTCAAACGCCTGCGCGCCACCGAGCTCGCAGTGATCGACGATCCAACGGTGAAGCAGCGCGGCGTCGCGGCAAAGGCCGGCAGCTACGCCGGCGCCAAACGCTACGGCGACGCCGCGAACTTGCCGGCCGATGCCAGCAAAGGCGGACGCGGGAAGGCTGGAGCGCGCGGCGGCGCCGCCACTTCACCCTCCCCCTTGCGGGGAGGGTCGGCCGAAGGCCGGGGTGGGGGTACCCCAGGCACAGCGTCAAAAGTCCACAAGCCCGACCTCGACGAAATGGGCATCGCCGGCTTTCACGAGTTCAAGAAAGTCCAGCGCCCCAAGCCGCGCAAACCCTCGCTCGACGAGATGGGCCCGGGCACGGAGAGCAAGATCTATCAGCCGACCTCCAGCCGCGAAGCCGGCCCCGAATTCGGCCCCTCCCCCCGCTCGACCGGCGGCGCGCCGGGAAAGCGGGGTGGGTGGAAGAAGAGGTGACATGCCGCCGGCGGGGCATTCCGCTTGCGATATTCCCCAACGGGGAATAGCTTGTTCGGATGATCCGCTCGTTTCGAGATCCGGCGACCGCGCGGCTGTTTGCCGATGAGGACGTGCCGCGGTTTCGCGCGATCGAGCGGCAGGCTCGTCGAAAGCTGCTGCTGCTGGATGGCGCCGCCAAACTCGACGATTTGCGGCAACCTCCGGGCAACAGGCTTGAGGCCTTGAAGGGCGATCGCCGCGGCCAATACTCGATCCGCATCAACGATCAATGGCGGATTTGCTTCGAGTGGCGTGAGGACGGCGCAGAAATGGTCGAAATCGTGGACTATCATTAGAGGCTGGCGGCATGGCCAAACCAAAGCAGCTCCCCCCGATCCCTCCTGGCGAGATTCTGATCGAGGAATTCATGCGCCCGAACGGGATCAGTCAGAACCGGCTGGCGCGCGATATCGACATCAACCCGGCCCGGGTCAACGACATCGTGCACGGCCGCTCTGCGATCACCGCCGCCGTCGCCCTGCGGCTGGCGAAGTACTTCGGCACGACGCCCGAACTCTGGATGAACCTGCAGGCGTCCTACGACCTGCGCCGTGCCCGCGCTGCGGACTGGCCCGCCATCGAGCCGCGCGTCCGCGTGCTCGCCGCGGAGTAGACGCTACGGCTCTTTCGCCGAGCTCCCGTGGCAGTGCAGCGGGCTGCAAGCGGCGGCGCGCCAACCCCAGCGACGACGCGAGCGGGAAGCCTCGGCAGCCCGGCACTCTTACTCTTCGATCAGAACCCCGACCGCCGCCGCTACCTCGGACCGATCCTCGATCAACACATACTCCCCGCGTCCCAACGTCGCCGCGCTCGCCGTGACCACCGCGCGCTTCGGGCAGATGCCGAGGCAGCTGGTGGTGACGAGCTTCGGCCGCTTGCCACGCTGCGCAGCGGCGGCGCGCTTCAGTTCGGCCTTCAGCGCCTGCTTCAGCTTCTTGCCGCCGTCGATCTTGGACAGGCATTTGACGCAGATCAGCACCGGCGGCGGGCGTTTGGGGCGGGCGATAGAGGGGGAGGATTTGGCGGGCATGAACGTAATATAGGGACGATCTGCGATCGTAGGATGGGTTGAGCGCAGCGAAACCCATCAGGCCCCATGCACGCGGGTGATGGGTTTCGCTTGCGCTCAACCCATCCTACCAAGCCTCATCGGCTGCTCCGTCATTGCGAGGAGCGTAGCGACGAAGCCATCCAGCTCCGTGCACGCGGCTGGATTGCTTCGCTGCTCGCAATGACGAAGCGGAGCGGGAAAGCCTCAAGAAGACGTGGATGGCCGGGACGAGCCCGGCCATGACGGCGTGGAGAGGTCGTGAAAAGCAAAAAGGGCGACGCGTGTGGCGTCGCCCTTTTCGATGACTTAGCAGTGCTGCGCGGGATTGATGGGTTTCGCTTTGCTCAACCCATCCTACGAAATCCCGCAGTCTCGCCTCACACCCGCTCGATGATGATCGCCGGGGCCATGCCGCCGGCGGCGCACATCGTCACGAGGCCGCGCTTGAGATTGCGGCGCTCGAGTTCGTCGAGCACGGTGCCGATCAGGATCGCGCCGGTGGCGCCGATCGGGTGGCCCAGCGCAATCGCACCGCCGTTGACGTTGACCTTGGAGCGGTCGAGGTCGAGATCGCGCATGAACTTCTCGGCGACAACCGCGAACGCTTCGTTGATCTCCCAGAGGTCGATATCGTCCTTCGTGAGGCCGGCCTTCTGCAGCACCTTCTTGGCGGCCGGCACCGGGGCGTTGAGCATCAGAGTCGGATCGTCACCGATATTGGCCATCGCCAGGATCTTGGCGCGCGGCTTCAGGCCGTGCTTCTCGGCATATTCCTTCGAGGTGAGCAACACCGCCGCGGCGCCGTCGACCACGCCCGAGGAGTTGCCGGCGTGATGGACGTGCTTGATGTCGACGTTCGGATACTTCTGGTTGATCAGCTTGCGATAGGTGGTGCCCTTGTCGTCGAGCGGATAGTCGGCCATCGCGGTGAAGGCCGGCTTCAGCGCGGCGAGGCCTTCGGCGGTGGTTTCGGGACGCGGATACTCGTCCTTCGCCAGTACGACCTTGCCATCGTCGTCGACCACCGGAACGATGCTCTTGTCGAAGCGGCCTTCCTTGATGGCGATCTCGGCGCGGCGCTGGCTTTCCAGGCCGAGCGCGTCGAGCGCCTCGCGGCTGATGCCTTCCATGCTGGCGATCGCGTCGCCGCAGATGCCCTGGTGCGACTGCGGATGCACCTTGGCGAGGCGGGCGTTGCCCGAGCCCATGCCGAGCGGCGGCTTGCCGGCCGCCATGTCCTCGGCGGCCATCGCGGCGGTCAGCGACATCATCTCGGTGCCGCCGGCGATCACCACGTCTTCCATGCCGCTCATGATCTGCGCCGCGGCGAAGTTCACCGCGGTGATGCCGCCGCCGCAGAAGCGGTCGAGCGTGGTGCCGGAAGCCTTGATGTCGTAGCCGGCGTCGAGTGCGGCCATGCGGCCGAGGTCGCCGCCCTGCTTGCCGCGCTGGGTCGAGGTCGACCAGATGATGTCGTCGACGTCGGCGGTGTTGAGCTTGTTACGTTCGGCGATCGCCTTCAGCACGGTGGCGGCGAGGTGCTGGGGATGCATGTCGGCGAGAGCGCCCTTTCCGACTTTGCCGATGCCGCGGGGGGTGCGGACTGCGTCGATGATGTAGGCGTCTGCCATCTTGTTCTTCTCCCGATGTTGTTTGCGGTTTGTTGGGGCTTGGCGGCGAGATTGTCCGAGACGAGAGCGAAGTCAAGCCGCGGCAGCGATGCCGCACCATGCAATCTGTGGCGCGCGCCGGGTTATGCCGCGCGGCGGAACTGACGAATTGCCAACTGCGGTGCGCCTCTGCATAGTCGCGCGCCAACAAGACACTTCTGGGGGACTACCAACATGGCCGAGGCCGATCTCGACGCGATCATCCGGCAGCTCGCAAAACAGCAGACCAAGGCGCTCACCGCCGCGGTGAAGAAGCGCCGCGACGCGCTGCTGGCCCGCGCCGCCAAGGCCAAGGATGCCGGCGGCAAGGCACAGGGCAAGGCGCTGGCGACCGCCGCCTATGAGCAGGGTCTGGCCGCGGCGAAGCGGCTGCAGACCGCCGCCGACAACGCCGCCGATGCCTACGCCCGCGCGATGCGCAAGGCGGCCGAAGATGCCGCAGCGGCCGCCGCAGCGGCTTCCAAGCCGAAGGCGGACGACAAGCCCAAGCCGACGGCTAAGTCCAAGACCTCTGCCAAGCCCAAGGCGACCGCCAAGCCGAAGCCGGCGAAGGCGGCGGCCGACAAGGCCGAGACCAAGCCGGCCAAGACCGGCGCGAAGACGAAGGCGGCCAAGAAGGCCAAGCGCTGAGCCAGTTCGGCCGTTGAGATGGGCGGCTCGTCCGCCCGTCTCGCTCCAAGCCCGCGGCTCGCGCTCCGCATCACCTCACGATCCGCGAATCAGATGGCGCAACGTGCCGCTATCTTGCGATGCTGATGCGCCGTGCGGCTCACCGGCCGGTATCGCCTAGCTGACGTTTGCAGCCTCGGTACGCTATCCGCCTCGGACTATTCCAGGCACGCGCCGGGCGATTACTCGATATCGGGCGCAACTACTCGAAAGCTGCAGAGAAGCCGGCAAAACCATGGCGGTTTAGTCCGACCAATGCCTGTGAAACGGGCGTTTAGAGCCGGCATTTCTAAATTTGTGCAATGCACAAAATACGATTGCAATTAGCTCTTAGTGTAACTAATCGGAACCGACAGCGCAGCAAATTGCAAAGGGCAAGGCGACCACCGCGTCGCCAGGTGCCGCTGCTTGCATCGACAATCAACCTTTCCCAACGGGATTGCCAATGACAGAGCATAGTCTCTGGCGGTTCTCGCGTGCATTGCATCGCGCCCTTAACGACCGTCAGACTGAAGACCTCGCCACCATCATCGACGACAATATCGACTGGGCGATCTACGGCCCGATCGACATGTTTCCCTTCTTCGGTGCCCGCCAGGGCAAAGAAGCCGTCCTCGAAGTCTGCCGCCAGATCGCCGACAGCGTGCGGATCTATCGCTATCACCGGGAGTCGGTGATGCTGGGGATCGACTCCGCCGCCTCGATGGTCCGCTACTCGCTGACCGCCGCCGGCACTAACCGGCCGATCAGCGTGCGCATGGCGCTGTTCACGCAGTTTCACGGCGGCCGGCTGACCAATCTGCGGATGGTGCTCGACACCTTCGACCTGGTCGAACAGGCGCTCGGCCGCCCGATCCATCTGCCCAAGATCGCCTGAGACAATCGTCCAAGTTGTGGTGCTGCCGGCGTCTCCCCTGAGGCTGGCAGCCGCGTCGTTAATGGGACGTTGAGGATTGTCGCCGAAACACCGAGACGGCGCCGCAGAACGGCCGCGATGCGGTCAAATTGCGCTGGAGTCATGCGGCGGCAGATTACGTGCGGGGGATCCCCGCGCGGCGTGACGCTCACACAGGGGACCAACCGAATGAACGCCATTCCTTCCGAGAAGATCGAGACCACCGAAACCGACGAGAACCTCGCCGCCGTTTCCGAGGTCGAAGCCGGGATCCGCGACTTCGTCCGCAACGACATCGCCTATCTGCGCCGTCCCTCGGCGATGACCTCGACCACCGACACCGCCGCCGCTCCGGCCGCGACGCTCGGTCTCGAAGGCACTGCCGAAGCCGCGGTGAACAACGTCAATTCGCTGATCCAGCGCGTTGCCGGCACCTCGCTCGGCGAGATCGAAAACCTGATCGGTGAGCTGGAGACGCTGCGCGACCTGCTGCACGCCGAAGGTCAGCGGGTTCAGCGCGAGATCTCGAGCTACGCGCAGCTCAGCCAGGCGGCGATGAAGTCGACCCGGATGATCGCCGACAACGTCGCGCAGTGGAAGCGCGCCGCCGAGACCCTGCGTCACGGCTGATCCGGCGTTGCCGGGCGAGCCCGGCAATCACCGCTCTGAAAACGCAAAAGCAGCCATCGCGAGGTGGCTGCTTTTTTGCGTGCGATCTCGGATTTTAGAGAGGATGGCCGGCGGGGACGCCGGCAGCCGCGAGCTTTAAGCTCAGCGGTCGGAGAGCGTGGTTGCGGAGTCGAGGCTGTAGGAGCCCACCGCGTAACCCTTCACAACCATTCCGGTGGTGATCATCACCGCCAGCGTCACGGTGGCGAAGATCACGCCCACCCATTTCAGTCCAGCTTGGTCAGCCATTGTCTTCAATTCCCTCAGCCCTGCGTTCGTCGACCGTGACGCTCGCAGGGTTCACAACGTCTTAATATCCCGGCCGTTCCGGGGCCGTCTCGGTCAAAAGCCTCGCATTTGGTTAAAATGCGAACGGCTGTGTCCCCCTCGCCTCAGTTCACTCCGCGTTCGGCCGGCGCGGCACGAACGCCGTGGCGAGGAACGAGAACACCACCTCGCCGCGCTGATTGATCCCGGTGTTACGGGCCTGCATGATTCCCCACTGCGGCCGCGAATCAGACGGCCGCAGACTTTCGACCTGCTTGTAGTAGGTGATGGTGTCGCCAGCCAGCACCGGCTTGAGCCAGCGCAGCTCGCGGAAACCCGGGGACGGACCGCCGGTCGCCACCAGCTCGCCGCGCTTGGCAGCCTCGGCGGATTCCCGCTGCGCGTCCGCCACCATCAGCTTCATGCACACCGCGGCGACGTGCCAGCCGGAGGCAGCGAGGCCGCCGAACAGCGAGTTCTTGCCGGCCTCCTCGTCGAGGTGGAACGGCTGCGGATCGAACTGCGCCGCGAACGTCTTGATCGCGTCGGCCGTGAACGTGAACGTACCGACCTCACGGCGTTCGCCGATCGTCATGTCTTCCAGGAAACGCATGGTGATCGTTATCCGTTGCTGCCGGCGGCGCTGGTCGCGTCCGCGTCGCGGCGCTTGACGATGATCGGCGACACCATCTCGCTCAGCATCTGGCCGTGGCCGTTGCGCACGTAGCACTTGAAGGTGACGATCCCGGTTTCGGGCCGGCTCTTCGACACCCGTGCTTCGATCACTTCGACGTCGAGCAACAGATCGTCACCGGGGCGCAGCGGCGACATCCAGCGCATCTCGTCGACGCCCGGTGAGCCGAGCGACGCGGTGTCCTTGATGAAGCCGTCGTACATCATCCGCATCATCAGCGACGACAGATGCCAGCCCGAACCCGACATGCCTTTCAGCATCGAGGCGTTGGCGGCGTGGTCGTCCAGATGCATCGGCTGCGGATCGTATTCCGAAGCAAAAGCGATGATCTCCTCGCGCGTCACACGGCGAGGTCCATAGCGGCCGAAGTGGCCGGGCGCGAAATTTTCGAAGAACAGGGTTGTCATGGCATTTGCTGGTGGGAGGCCCGATTGTGGCCGTTATTGCGGTCGATCACAAGCCCATCATTCGGTTTGTTGGGGGAGACCACCGATGTTCAATTTTCGGGACCTGTTTCAATGGGACCGCTTCATCACGCCGACCATCATCAAGACCTTCTACTGGCTGGTGATCGCGTTGACCGTGCTGTTCGGCATTTCCGGCGTGTTTTCCGGGCTGGCGGCGATGGCGGTGAGCCCGTTCGGCGGTTTCATCCTGGTGCTGTCCAGCCTCGCCTCGATCCTGGTCGGGATCGTGTTCTCGCGCATCGTCGCCGAGTTCGTGCTGATCGTGTTCCGCATCAACGAACACCTCGGCGCGATCCGCGATCAGCAGGGATTCAGATAAGCCGCGACGAGGTGTCGCTCGTCATTCCGGGGCGCGAACGCAGTTCGCGAACCCGGAATCCAGAGATTGTTGCGAACAGAGATTCCGGGTTCGCGCTTCGCGCGCCCCGGAATGACTCGCTGAAAGGACGGCGCTCGAAGAGTTTCGCCGTCAGCCTTAGGTATTAAACCTGAAGTGCATCACGTCGCCGTCGGCGACGACGTATTCCTTGCCTTCCAGCCTGAGCTTGCCGCCGTCGCGGGCGCCGGCTTCGCCGCCGAGACGAATATAATCGTCATAGGCAATGGTCTCGGCGCGGATGAAGCCCTTCTCGAAGTCGGTGTGGATCACCGCCGCAGCCTGCGGCGCCTTGGTGCCCTTGGTGATGGTCCAGGCACGGGCTTCCTTCGGACCGACCGTGAAGTACGTGATCAGGTGCAGCAGCTCGTAGCCGGCGCGGATCAGCCGGTCGAGACCGGCTTCGTGCAAGCCCAGCGTGTCGAGGAAGTCGGTGCGCTCTTCCTTCGACAGCGTGGCGATTTCGGATTCGATCTTGGCCGAGATCACCACCGCGACCGCGCCCTCTTCCTTGGCGCGCGCCATCACCTGTTCGGAGAAGCTGTTGCCTTCGGCAGCCGAGCCTTCCTCGACGTTGCAGACGTACAGAACCGGCTTGGAGGTCAGCAGGCCGAGCATCCGGAACGCGCGCTCCTCCTCGGGCTTGCGCTCGAGGAAGCGCGCCGGCTTGCCGTCGCGCAACAGCGTCAGTGCGCGGGTGACCAGCTCGAGCTGCTCCTTGGAATCCTTGTCGCCACCCTTGGCCTTCTTGGTCAGGTTGTCGACGCGCTTTTCCAGGCTGTCGAGATCGGCGAGCATCAGCTCGGTCTCGATGGTGTCGATATCGGCGAGCGGCGCGACCCGGCCCTCGACATGGGTGATATCGCCGTCCTCGAAGCAACGCACCACATGCGCGATCGCATCGACCTCGCGGATGGTGGCGAGGAACTGGTTGCCGAGGCCTTCGCCCTTGGAGGCGCCCTTCACCAGACCCGCGATGTCGACGAAGGTCAGGCGGGTCGGGATGATCTGCTGCGACTTGCCGACCTCGGCCAGCTTATCGAGCCGCGGATCCGGCACGGCCACTTCGCCGACATTCGGCTCGATGGTGCAGAACGGATAGTTCGCCGCCTGCGCCGCCGCAGTCTCGGTCAGCGCGTTGAACAGCGTCGACTTGCCGACGTTCGGCAGACCGACGATCCCGCATTTGAAGCCCATGATATGTCCTGCTGTTCGAGGCCGACGCCGCAACTAAGATACCGCGTCATACGCGGGCTTGACCCGCGTATCCATCTCCTTCGCGAGAAGATGGATCGCCGGGTCAAGCCCGGCGATGACGCTGTTACTTGTTGCTGCCCTTCGGCTCGCCCTTGTCGTTGTCGTAGAAACCCTTCGCCTGCATCGCCAGATGCACCTTGTTGGCGAAGGAGGCGTCCTTACCCTTGGCGATCAGGCCGGCGTTGTCGGCGGCGATCTCGCACAGCGCTTCGACCCACGGCCGCTCGCTCTTGGCGAAATCCCCGAGCACGTGATTGTGCACCAGCTCCTTCGCGCCCGGATGGCCGACGCCGAGCCGCACGCGAAGATAATCGTTGCCGATATGCGCCGAGATCGAGCGCAGGCCGTTATGCCCGGCAATCCCGCCGCCGACCTTCACCCGAACTTTCGCCGGCGGCAGTTCGATCTCGTCGTGAAACACGGCGACCTCGCTCTGGCCGATCTTGTAGAAGCTCGTCGCTTCCTGCACGGCGCGGCCGGACTCGTTCATGTAGGTGAGCGGCTTGAGCAGTGTGATGCGCTCGCCGTCGAGCACGCCGTCTGCGGTCTCGCCCTGAAAACGACGGCGCCATGGCGAGAAGCCATGACGCCGCGCGATTTCGTCGATGACCATGAAGCCGATGTTGTGCCGGTTGCCCTGGTACTTCGACCCGGGATTGCCCAACCCAACGAACAGCCGCATGACGCGGAACCCCGCGCCGGATTACTTCTTCTTGGCCGGCGCAGCAGCCGCGGCCGGAGCCTTGGCGGCAGCAGCCGGAGCCTTCGCCGCAGCAGCCGGGGCAGCAGCGGCCGCAGGCGCGGCACCCGCCGCAGCCTTGTCGTCGTTGTAGCCCGACGGCGGCACGATGGTGACCAGCGTGACGTCGTCACGCGACACCGACTTGACGCCGGTCGGCAGCGCGATGTCCGACAGATGCAGCGACACGCCGATGTCGAGGGTCGACACGTCGGCTTCGATGAACTGCGGAATGTTCTCGGCCGGGGCTTCGAGCTCGACGGTGTGGGTGACGATGTTGAAGGTACCGCCGCGCTTCACGCCCGGAGCCACTTCGAGGCCCTTCAGGTGCAGCGGCACGCTGACGCGGATGGTCGCGCCGGCGCCGAGCCGCAGGAAGTCGACGTGGATCGGGAAGTCCTTCACCGGATCGAGGTGATAGTCGCGCGGAATGACGCGATGCTTCTTGCCGTCGAGGACGACGTCGAACACCGTGGTCAGGAACCGGCCGGCGAGAATCCGCAGGCGGAGTTCTTTCTCTTCGACCGAGATCGGCAGCGGGGATTGGTTGTCACCGTAGATCACTCCGGGCACGCGGCCGGCGCGACGCTCAGCCCGGGCGGCCCCCTTGCCGCTCTTCGGACGTGCGGTCGCCTTCAGTTCCAAGACGCTCGTCATCTGCTTAAGTCCTTGATCTGTAAAAAGTTAAAGGCCGCAAAGCGGCCCATTGCACACGTCGCGGCAAGCCTCCAGGGGTGCGGGGGCCGCGGACGTGGCCGGTTTCTAGCCGCAAAGGCCGCAAATGACAAGGAAATCGCGCCTTCGGAGCACGGCCTCATCCTGAGGAGCCCGGCGCCGCCCGCAAGGCGGCGGCGGGCGTCTCGAAGGATGCGCCCGGGTGTAAGCTTGACCTCATCGGCCTTCATGGTTCGAGACGGCCGCTTCGCGGCCTCCTCACCATGAGGGACTCAGGTAGGGTAAATTGGCGACTGTCCGCCGTCCTTACGCCAGCGCGGTCGGAGGCTCGGAGCCACCACCCTGGCGGGCTTCCAGCGCGGCGATCCGGGCCTTCAGGGCTTCGTTCTCTTCGCGGGTCAGGCGGACCATTTCCTTGAACGCCTCGAACTCCTCGCGCTTCACCAGATCGAGGTCGCGCAGGATCTTCTCGGCTTGGCTGCGCACCACCCCGTCGATCTCGCGCTTGACGCCCTGGGCGGCACCGGCAGCGTCGTTCATCAGGCGGCCGATCTCGTCGAAAAGCCGGTTGTTGGTCTGGGTCATGGTCGAGATCTCCGTCGCGCGTCTTGCGCGGTTGCAAGCCAAACGGGCATTGGCGGTGACAATGGCGATGGATCGGGCCTACTTCAAGGCCGCCAGGCGGGACCTGCGCCGGCCCGATCCGATTTGCCATTCCTTGCGACGTTCGCACCCCCGTCGCAAGGTCGATTTAAGCATCGGTCTGGACGACACGCGGCGCCAATTGACGCTGTACCGTTGCGGGCTTTGGAGATAAGCCAAACGAACAATGCCATTCTTCGCCGTCGCCTTTCCCGTGTTCGATCCGGTGGCCGTCGCGATCGGTCCGTTCGCGATCCGCTGGTACGCGCTGGCTTACATTGCCGGCATCGTCATCGGCTGGCTGTATGCCCGGATGCTGCTGCAGCGACAGCGGCTGTGGGGCGGCCCGTCGCCGATCTCGCTGGAAGCGTTCGACGACTTCATCCTGTGGATCACCATCGGCATCATTCTCGGCGGCCGCACCGGCTACGTGCTGTTCTACAATCTCGACTTCTTCATCCGGCATCCGGCTGAGATCTTCGAGCTGTGGAAAGGCGGCATGTCGTTCCACGGCGGCTTCATGGGCTGCGTGCTGGCGGTCGTGCTGTTCGGGTGGAAGCGCAAGGTGCCGATCCTGTCGCTCGGCGACATCACCTGCGCGGTCGGCCCGATCGGGCTGTTCCTCGGTCGCATCGCCAACTTCATCAACGGCGAATTGTGGGGCCGCCCGGCCGACGCCTCGGTGCCGTGGGCGATGGTGTTTCCCAATGCCGGCCCGCTGCCGCGGCATCCGAGCCAGCTCTATGAAGCCGGACTCGAAGGCATCGGCCTGTTCGTGATCCTGGCGCTGATGATCCGCGCCGGCGCCCTGAAGCGGCCGGGCCTGATCATCGGTGCGTTTCTCACCTTCTATGGCCTTGCCCGCATCACCGGCGAATTTTTCCGCGAGCCCGATCCGCAGCTCGGCTTCCTGTGGGGCGGGCTGACCATGGGCATGCTGCTGTCGGTGCCGATGGTGATCGTCGGCATCGTGGTGATGATCACGACGTGGCGGCGTGGGCGCGTCACGCCCGCGGCGGCGGCGACACCTTCCAGCGAGGCAGCCTCATGATCGACCAGACGGCGCTCGCCACCGAGATCAAGCGGCTGATCAAGGCCGCCGGCCCGATGCCGGTGTGGCGCTATATGGAATTGTGCCTCGGCCATCCCGAGCACGGTTATTACGTCACCCGCGACCCGCTCGGGCGCGAAGGCGACTTCACCACCTCGCCCGAGATCAGCCAGATGTTCGGCGAACTGCTGGGGCTGTGGTCGGCTTCGGTGTGGAAGGCCGCCGACGAGCCGGAGACGCTGCGGCTGATCGAGATCGGCCCGGGCCGCGGCACCATGATGGCGGACGCGCTGCGCGCGCTGCGGGTGCTGCCGGTCCTGTACCAGTCGCTCAGCATCCATCTGGTCGAGATCAATCCGGTGCTGCGTCAGAAGCAGCAGACCATGCTGGCCGGCATCCGCAACATTCACTGGCACGACAGCTTCGATGACGTGCCGGAAGGCCCTGCGGTCATCCTCGCCAACGAATATTTCGACGTGCTGCCGATCCACCAGGCGATCAAGCGCGAAACCGGCTGGCACGAACGGGTGATCGAGATCGGCGCATCCGGCGAATTGGTGTTCGGCGTCGCCGCCGATCCGATCCGCGGCTTCGAGGCATTGCTGCCGCCGCTGGTGCGGCTGGCGCCGCCCGGCGCCGTGTTCGAATGGCGGCCCGACACCGAAATCCTGAAGATCGCCAGCCGAGTGCGTGACCAGGGTGGTGCGGCGCTGATCATCGATTACGGCCATCTGCGCAGTGACGTCGGCGACACCTTCCAGGCGATCGCCAGCCACAGCTACGCCGATCCGCTGCAGCATCCCGGCCGCGCCGACCTCACCGCACATGTCGATTTCGATGCGCTCGGCCGCGCCGCCGAGAGCGTCGGCGCCCGCGCCCACGGCCCGGTGACGCAAGGCACATTCCTGAAACGGCTCGGCATCGAGACGCGCGCGCTGTCGCTGATGGCCAAGGCGACGCCGCAGGTGTCCGAAGACATCGCCGGCGCGCTGCAGCGCCTGACCGGCGAAGGCCGCGGCGCGATGGGCTCGATGTTCAAGGTGATCGGAGTGTCCGATCCCAAGATCGAGACGCTGGTCGCGCTCAGCGACGACACCGACCGCGAAGCCGAGCGCCGGCAAGGGACCCACGGATGATCATTACCTCGCCGCTGCTCGGCGCTGCGCCGGGCCTGCGCCATGCGTTCTTCACCCGCGAGGGCGGTGTGTCGGACGGCATCTATGCCGGACTGAACGGCGGCATCGGCTCCAACGACGATCCGGCCAAGGTCGCCGAGAACCGGCGGCGGATGGCGGAAGCGCTCGGCGTCACGCCGGAGCGTTTCCTCACCGTCTATCAGGTGCACTCGCCGGACGTCGCCGTCGCCGAAGCGCCGTGGGACCAGGCGAGCCGGCCGAAGGCGGACGCCATCGTCACCCGCACGCCGGGCCTGGCGATCGGCGTCACCACGGCCGATTGCGGCCCGATCCTGTTCGCCGACCCAGCCGCGCAAGTGATCGGCGCCGCCCATGCCGGCTGGAAGGGCGCGCTGACCGGCGTGCTGGAATCCACGCTGGACGAGATGGAGCGGCTCGGCGCCCAGCGCAGCC
The DNA here is from genome assembly GCF_010907025.1 of Rhodopseudomonas sp. BR0G17. NCBI lineage: Bacteria > Pseudomonadati > Pseudomonadota > Alphaproteobacteria > Hyphomicrobiales > Nitrobacteraceae > Rhodopseudomonas > Rhodopseudomonas sp. BR0G17. The sequence goes on from NZ_QUML01000033.1 coordinate 19,403, forward strand.
GTGTGGTCGCGGCGATCGGTCCACTGATCCGGCAGCCTTCTTATGAAGTCGGCGACGAGTTCGTCGCCCGCTTCACCGCGGCTAACCCGGCCTATGCGGCCTTTTTCACTGAAGCGGAGCGGCCCGGCCACGCGATGTTCGATCTCGGCGGCTTCATCCGGATGCGGCTCGAGGCCGCCGGCGTCGGCATGATCGATGACCTCGGCATCGACACTTATCCGGACGAGCGGTTCTTCTCCTATCGCCGCACCACCCATCGGAGCGAGCCGGACTACGGCCGCCACGTCCACGCCATCGTGCTCGACCCGGACGCCTGAGACCGGCCAAGCCTCGCCGAAGCTTGCCAAAGATGAACGGGAATTAACCACGTTCGTTTACGCCCGAGGCGACGCCGATCCATCTAATATTTTGAAAATTTTAGAGAAATTGATTTTTTCAGCCTGCAAAGGATTAACCTGGTACTCGCCCCGCCCTAGACCTTAATGCATTTTAACGATATCGCTTCCGTCGTTCGGCGGCCGCTGCGCCGCGCTTTCGACGGGACCCTGCATGTTGGCTCGCCTGCCCCGCCAGATCGCCACGCGCACCACGCGCACCGCCCTCCTGCTCACTTTGCTGACCGGCCTCGCCGGCTGCGTCACCCAAGGCGGCACCGGCCCGATGGCCTCGGCTGGCGGCAGCGGCGTCGCGTTCGAATCCATCGACGGCCCGCCGCCGCAGGTGTTCGACCGCATGGTCGCGGTGCTCGACAGCGAATCCAAGCTGCGCCAAATCCCGGTGGTGTCGCGCGAAGGCGGCGCGGCATATCGCGTCCGCAGCTATCTGTCGGCACAGGTCCGCGGCAACCGCACCAATATCGCCTGGGTGTGGGACGTGTACGATCGCAACCAGCAGCGCACGTTGCGGCTGTCGGGCGAGGAACCGGCCGGCAACGGCCGCGATGCCTGGCAGCAGGCCGATGACGTCGTGCTGCGCCGGATCGCGCAGGCCGGCTTCACCGGGATGAGCGGCTTGGTGAACGGCGGGTTACCTGCCGACACTGCACCCGCCGCAGCCCCGGCCGAGCGCGGCCCGGCGATCGCAAGCGCCGAGCCGGCACCGGCCGCGAGCAGCGATGCGCCCTCTGCAGCCCTGAGTTTCGCTGCACGCTGATTGCTGCAATTGCACGCTACATAGGTCGAATCCGCACCGGAAAACCGTCACAACGGGTTGCCATCGCTGGCGACCGGCTGGTATCACCTCGCTCGCAAAACAGTCCGATTTCGCGAGTCAACCGATATGCTGAACGTAGTATCCACCGCGCCGAGGGGGGACGCGTCGATGTCGGGCAAGAACGGATCGGTCAAACTGGTCGCCGGCAATTCCAACCCGGCTCTGGCGCGCGACATCGCCGAATGGCTGAAGATGCCGCTCACCAAAGCGAGCGTCCGCCGCTTCGCCGATAACGAAGTCTTCGTCGAGATCCAGGAGAACGTCCGCGGCTCGGACGTCTTCATCATCCAGTCGACGTCGTTTCCGGCCAACGACCACCTGATGGAACTTCTGATCATCACCGACGCGCTGCGCCGTGCCTCGGCGCGCCGTATCACCGCGGTGATCCCGTATTTCGGCTACGCCCGCCAGGATCGTAAGGTCGGCTCGCGCTCGCCGATCTCGGCCAAGCTGGTCGCCAACCTGATCACCCATGCCGGCGTCGACCGGGTGATGACGCTGGACCTGCATGCCGGCCAGATCCAGGGCTTCTTCGACATCCCGACCGACAACCTCTACGCCTCGCCGGTGATGGTGCGCGACATCAAGGAGCGCTTCGACCTGTCGAAGGTGATGGTGGTGTCGCCCGACGTCGGCGGCGTGGTCCGCGCCCGCGGCCTCGCCAAGCGCCTCAACACCCCGCTGGCGATCATCGACAAGCGCCGCGAGCGCGCCGGCGAGTCCGAAGTGATGAACGTGATCGGCGACGTCGCCGGCTACACCTGCATCCTGCTCGACGACATCGTCGACTCCGGCGGCACGCTGGTGAACGCCGCCGAAGCGTTGCTCGCGAACGGCGCGACCGCGGTCTCCGCCTACATCACCCACGGCGTGCTGTCCGGCGGCGCCTGCGCCCGCATCAGCAACTCCAAGCTCAAAGAGCTGGTGATCACCGACTCGATCCAGGCCACCGAAGGCGTCTGCAAGGCGCCGAACATCCGCACCATCACCATCGCGTCCCTGATCGCCGAAGCGATCGGCCGCACCGCGGCGGAAGAGTCGGTGTCGAGCCTGTTCGACTAAGTTTCCCTGACCTCCGTCGTCACTCGACGCAATCAGCCTCTCTTTTGTCATTCGGGGGCGCGCCCCAATCGCGCTGCCTCTCTGTGTGTCATTCCGGGGCGCGAGCAGAGCTCGCGAACCCGGAATCCATAACCACCGCCGGTGCTGTGGAGCACGGCGGGACGACGGCTGTGCGCGACTAACGAACACAGGGAATATGGATTCCGGGTTCGCGCTTCGCGCGCCCCAGAATGACGAACGAGAGGTCTATTTTCGGAAGCGCGTCGAAGGACCTACTTCAACTACACGATCCCCGCCGCGACCTGACCGCGCAGGCGTTCGAGGCTGAGCAGGGTGTCGGCACAGGCGTGGGCGACTTCGGCGCCCTTGGCGGCGAAGTGCCGCTGGAAGTGCTCGGTGTTCGACTCGCCGCGCTCGAAGCTGTGCGGCGTCGCCACCGCGGAGAACACCGGCACCTCGGTCTTGAGCTGCACGTCCATCAGCGCCTGGATCACCGTCTGGGCAACAAAGCCGGTGAGACCGTCATCGACCACGAGGCCGGCCGCGACGATCGCGGTGTAGCGCCGGGTCTTCGCCAGCATCTGCACGTGCAGCGGAATCTCGAACGAGCCCGGCACTTCGAACAGATCGACCTGCGAGGCGACGATGCCGCGCTCGACGATCTCGCGCACGAACGACTCCCAGCAACCGGCGACCACGTCGCGATGCCACGACGACTGCACGAAGGCGACGCGCTGCGGCTTGGCGAAGCGCGGATACGACCGCTCGGCCGGCGGCGGCGCAGTCTCGGCAGGATCGGTCACGGTTTCGGTCATCGGTGGGCTCACTGGGCTGTCATCTGAAGGTCGGCTCAGGCTACCAGCGGCCGCCCCTGAATCAAAGGTTGACCATGCGGCGAAAGACTCGTGTGGAGCGAATTCCGCGCCCCGGACTCGGCTGACGCGAATCCGATTCCGTTTTGTTCTCGCGCCGCTCGCTCCGCTGTGGAGGGTTACTCTTTGGTTGTGGAATTGGCGAAGCCCGGGATTGCGCCGATTCCGCAAATCACATCATTTCATCCCTGCAACCTCGGTTCGTCCGGACTAATCCTTCCGACGCGAGCACAGGTACAGGCGCGTACCGGCCTGCCTCATGCGTATCAGCATATTCCAACGTAAGGTCGAGACGGCATGCCCTTGCTCGAAGGCATCATCGATTCACGAAATAATCCGCTCGCGGTCGTCGAAGACATCGCGGCATCGAACGACCTCGCCTTCGAGCGTTCCGGCGAGGATGAAATCACCATCGTCGCCAAGGGCCAGTGGACCGACTACACGCTGTCGTTCACCTGGATGAACGAGATCGAAGCGCTGCATCTGGCCTGCGCGTTCGACATGAAAGTGCCGGCGGCGCGCCGCAACGAAACGCTGCGGCTGATCGCAGCGATCAACGAACAGCTCTGGGTCGGACATTTCGACGTGTGGAATCACACCGGCACCGTGATGTACCGGCAGGCGCTGGTTCTGCCGGGCGGGCTGGCCGCCACCGAAGCGCAGTGCGAGACCATGCTGATCAGCGCGATCCACGCCTGCGAACGTTACTATCCGGCGATCCAGTTCACGGTGTGGGCCGGCAAGACCGCCGCCGAAGCGATGAGCGCGGCGATGTTCGACACTCAGGGCGAGGCGTGATCCAGGCGCCGCGCATCGTCGTTCGCGACGGCGCCTCCGAGCTCGACCGCGCCGCGATCCTGCGCGCGCTGATTACCCACAATGAGAAGGCCGGCGGACCATCGGGCTTTCAGCAAGTCTGCCTCGTGGTCGAAGACCCTGACACCGGCGAGACCACCGGCGGGCTGTGGGGCCGGATCATTTACGACTGGCTGTTCGTCGAATTCCTTGCCGTTCCGGAGACGGCGCGTCGCAGCGGGCTCGGCACCGAGCTGCTGAGCCGCGCCGAGCAGATCGCCAAGGACCGCGGCTGCGCCGGGGTGTGGCTCGATACCTATCAGTTTCAGGCGCCGGACTTCTACCGCAAGCACGGCTATCAGGAGTTCGGCCGCATCGCCGATCACCCGCGCGGATCGCAGCGCCTGTTCTTCATGAAGACCTTCTGATCGCTACGCGCGGGGCACAGCGCTTGTGACCCCTTCGAGCATCCAATAAAACCCGGCTGGAACACGCCGCCGTCGCGGCGCGGATGGATGTTTGCGATGACCAGCTCTGCTCAATCTCCCCTGCAACAGCTCGGCGGCACGGTGGTTCTCGCCGGCGCCGGCAAGATGGGCGGCGCACTGCTCACCGGCTGGCTGGCGCAGGGGTTGGACGGCGGCGACGTCGTGGTGATCGAGCCGCATCCGACCGACGAAATCGCCGCGCTGAGCGCGCGCGGCGTCCGCCTCAATGCATCTGCCAGCGATGTCGGCGCGGTCTCGACGCTGGTGGTCGCGGTGAAGCCGCAGATGTTCGCCGAAGCCGCCGCGGCGCTGCGCGGCTATGTCGGGCCCTCGACCCTGGTGGTGTCGATTATGGCCGGCAAGCCGATCGCAGCGCTCTCCGAGCAGCTCGGCGGCCACGTCGTCCGCGCGATGCCGAATACGCCGGCCGCGATCGGCCGCGGCATCACCGTCGCGGTCGCGGCCTCTAGCGTCACCCCCGCGCAGCGCGGCATTGCCGATGCGCTGCTGCGCGCCACCGGCGGCGTCGAATGGGTCGACGACGAAGCCCTGATCGATGCCGTAACGGCGGTATCCGGCTCGGGCCCGGCCTACGTGTTCCTGCTGGCCGAAGAACTCGCGCGCGCCGGCGTCGAAGCCGGCCTGCCCGAAGACCTCGCGATAACGCTTGCCCGCGCCACCGTCGCCGGCTCCGGCGAGTTGCTACACCGCTCCGACCTCGATGCCGCCACGCTGCGCAAGAACGTCACCTCCCCCGGTGGCACCACCGCAGCCGCGCTCGAGGTGCTGATGGCGGAGGACGGCTTCCGCCCGCTGCTGACCCGCGCGGTCGCCGCAGCAACCAAGCGGTCGAAGGAACTGGCGAAGTAGGTAGAATACCGACGTCATGCGCGGGCTCGACCCGCGCATCCATCGCGCGCGCAAGCGCGCCGAGATAATGCTCTGCACATTTCACGAAGAGGATGGATCGCCGGGTCGAGCCCGGCGATGACTATCTTCCGTTGGCGGCGTCGCCCCACACACCCACGTCATCGCCCGGCTTGACCGGGCGACCCAGTATTGCAGTGTGCTGATGATAAGTAACTGGCGCCCTGCAATACTGGATCACCCGCATACGCGGGTGATGACGGCGGAGAGTGGGGTTAGCGCTTCGGCCTACACCGGCACCCGCACCGTCGCGCGCAGGCCGCCCATCGGGCTGTCGCCGAGGGTGATGTCGCCGCCATGCGAGCGGGCGATGTCGCGGGCGATGGCGAGGCCCAGCCCGGTGCCGCCTTCGTCCTGGTTGCGGGCGTCGTCGAGCCGCAGGAACGGCTTGAACACTTCCTCGCGCATCGCCATCGGAATGCCGGGGCCGTCGTCGTCGATCGTCACCGTCAGATAGCGGTGGTCGCGTGCGCCAGTGATCGCGATGGTATGAGCGTGGCGGGCGGCGTTCGACACCAGATTGGCGAGGCAGCGCTTGAATGAGGCCGGCTTCACCGTCACCACCGGCTGGCCGGTGAAGGCGACACTGACGACGTGGCCATGGCGTTCGGCGTCGGAGCGCAATTCCTCCAAGGCCGCCGCCATATCGGTCGGCTGCGCCTGCTCGCCACTGTCGCCGCGCGCGAAGGCCAGATACGCTTCCAGCATCGCCGACATCTCATCGACGTCCTTGCGCATCCCTTCGGTCTCGGGCGCATCGCCGATCAGTTCGAGTTCGAGCTTGAAACGAGTAAGGATCGTGCGCAGGTCGTGGCTGACGCCGGCGAGCATCGCGGTGCGCTGTTCGATCGAGCGCTCGACACGGGCCTTCATCTCGATGAACGCATAGGCGGCGCGGCGCACCTCGCGGGCGCCGCGCGGCCGGAAGTTCGGCACGTCGCGGCCCTTGCCGAAGCTCTCGGCGGCATCCGCCAGCCGTAGCACCGGCCGGATCTGATTGCGCAGGAACAGCACCGCGACGATCAGCAGCACCGTCGACGTGCCGACCATCCACAGCAGGAAGATCTCGGAGTTCGACGCGTAGGCCGCGCTACGCAGCGCAAACACCCGCATCACCGCATCGTCGAGCTGAATGCGGATTTCGACCAGGCTGGAGCGGCCCACAGTATCGATCCAGAACGGCCGTGCGATCTGCCGACTGATCTGCTTGCTGATCGATTGATCGAGCAGCGAGAAGAATGGCTTCGGACCAGGCGGCGGCATTTCGCCGGGGCCGAGGAAATCGACCACGAGCCCAAGCCGGGTCTGCGCGATCCGCCGCAGCACCGCCTTGTCCTTGTCCTGCGGATAGCTCTTGTAAACGTCGATCAGCGTCGCGATGTCCTGCACCACCGCCGCCGACAGCCGCTGCGTCACCGTGTTCCAGTGCCGCTCCATGAACACGAAGGCGATCACCGACTGCAGCAGCACCATCGGCACGATGATGATCAGCAGCGCGCGGGCATACAGCCCCTTCGGCATGAAGTCGTTGAAGCGCTGTCCCAGATAACCATTGGCCGCCGACACCCGCCCATAGGCAGAGCGGATCAGCGTCAGCCCGGTGTCGAGCGTGCTCATGACGAAGACGGCCCAAATGCGCGAGCGCTGTCCCGTTCAGCGCCGATGCTGAAAGCAACGCACCCGCCCCCAGCATGGCGAGCTCCCTCGCCCCGCCCTTGCGGGGAGAGGTTGCACGGTGCCTGGGGCAAAGCTCTGCTCATCACCAAACTAATCAGGCCCTACGGCGCCGCCACCAGGCGATAGCCGATGCCGCGGACGGCTTGCAGGAACAGCGGGTTGGCGGGGTCGCGCTCGATCTTGCGGCGCAGGCGGTTGATCTGGACGTCGACCGCGCGCTCATTGGCATTGCCGGCGCCGCTGAGATCGCCGCGCGGCACCGTCTCACCGGGCGCCGCCGCCAGCATCCGCAGCATGTCGCGCTCGCGGTCGGTCAAATGGACGATCTCGTCGCCCTGGCGCAGTTCGCCGCGCTCGATGTGAAACACGTAAGGCCCGAATGCCACCGTCTCGGCCTTGGCGGCCGGCGCCGGCGCGGTGCGCTTGAGAATATTGCCGATCCGCAGCAGCAGTTCGCGCGGCTCGAACGGCTTGGCGACGTAGTCGTCGGCACCGATCTGCAGCCCTTCGATCCGGCTCTCCGCCTCGTGCCGGGCGGTGAGCATCACAATCGGCACGTCCGAGGTTTCGCGGATCGAGCGGGCGAGATCGAAGCCGGTCTCGCCGGGCATCATCACGTCGAGGATCAACAGATCGAAGTCGAGGCCGGCGAGCTTGGCGCGGGCGTCGCGCACGCTCTGCGCGGTGGTCACCCGATAGCCCTCGGAGGCGAGAAACCGCGACAGCAGATCGCGGATGCGGCGATCGTCGTCGACCAGCAGCAGATGCGGCGCATCGTCGGCGGGGCGGATCGGCTTCTTCGCCAGTGCTGCGAGCTGGATCACGTCACGTCCTTTGCGGTGGCGCCGCCGTGCAGGATGGTCTGGAGCACCTTGTCCGGATCGTCCCGATCGATCATGGCGCGCAGGAATTTGGCGACCGCCTCGGCGCCGCCGGGAGCGAGGTCGCGCAGCGCGCGATCGATCCGCTCGGTCTGCAGCCGGGCGAGTTTCTCCACCAGCGCCTCGCCCTTCGGGGTGGCGAAAAGAAGGCGCTGGCGGCGGTCGCTGTCGCCGGCCTTCTGCACGATGTAGCCCTCGTCCAGCAGCTGCTTCAGCACCCGGCTGAGCGACTGTTTGGTGATCCGCAGCACGTCGAGCAGATCGGCCACCGTCAGGCCGGGATAACGGCAGACGAAATGCACCACCCGGTGGTGGGCGCGGCCGAATCCGAACGCTTCGAGCACATGGTCGGCGTCACCGACGAAGTCCCGATAGGCGAAGAACAGCAGCTCGATGATGTCCCACCGCGGCGGATGCGGATCAGGGGCGGCCGGCGAGCGCTCGCCGGACGGCCGGACCATCTCGTTGAAATTTATGTCAGCCATGTTGACATATCAGGTCTTTATGTTACAAAACCGCCGACCAAGACGAAATAATCGACTATTCCGCTTGCGACCCCTGCCCGTGCAGTCCGATAAAGGAAGCTGCCCGGCGGCCTGCATGCGATGGTCGGACGGCTCGGCCGAAACATTAGCGGAGTTCGGCAATTCCGCCAAAACATCTCCCGGCGATGCGCCGGGACCGATAACCACTTTTGCGGCCGGCTTTCGCAGCCGGATCCGCGACAACCACGGCCACCCGCAGGCGCGCCGGTCCAGGAGAAGATCGATGGGAGTTTCGTTCGATAAGATCGACGGCTCGCTCTGGCTGAACTTCGACATCCAGCCTTCGGCGACCCCGACCCCCGACAAGGAACGCGACGCGAAGCTGGAAAACCTCGGCTTCGGCCGGGTCTTCACCGACCACATGGCGATCGTCCGCTTTGACCAGGCGCACGGCTGGCACGGCGCCCGCATCGAGGCGCGCTCGAACTTCCCGCTCGATCCGGCCCACGCCGTGCTGCACTACGCGCAGGAAATCTTCGAAGGCCTCAAGGCCTATAAGCGCGACGACGGCGGCGTGAACCTGTTCCGCCCCGACGCCAATGCGCGCCGCTTCCGCGACAGCGCCGACCGCATGGCGATGGCGCAGCTGCCCGAGCAGGTGTTCATCGAGGCGATCGAGCAGCTGGTGAAGATCGACCGCAACTGGATTCCGGGCGGCGAAGGCAGCCTGTATCTGCGGCCGTTCATGATCGCCAGCGAAGTATTCCTCGGCGTCAAGCCGTCGGCGGAGTACATCTTCTCGGTGATCGCCTCGCCGGTCGGCTCGTACTTCAAGGGCGGCCCCGCCCCGGTGTCGATCTGGGTGTCGGAGACCTACACCCGCGCGGCGGTCGGCGGCACCGGCGGCGTCAAGTGCGGCGGCAACTACGCGGCCAGCTTGCGCGCCCAGGCCGAGGCGATCGAGCGCGGCTGCGACCAGGTGGTGTTCCTCGATGCGCTCGAGCGCCGCTACGTCGAAGAGCTCGGCGGCATGAACGTGTTCTTCGTGTTCGACGACGGCTCGCTGTCGACGCCGCCGCTCGGCACCATCCTGCCCGGCATCACCCGCGACTCGATCATCACGCTGGCGCGCGACGCCGGCCGCGTGGTCCGCGAGGAGCCGTACACGATCGATCAGTGGCGCGCCGACGCGGCCTCCGGCAAGCTCAAGGAAGCGTTCGCCTGCGGCACCGCCGCGGTGATCTCGCCGATCGGCAAGGTGTGCTCAAACCACGGCGACTTCACCATCAACGGCGGCCAGGCCGGCGAGGTGGCGATGGGCCTGCGCAAGCAGCTCGTCGACATCCAATACGGCCGCACGCCGGACAAGCACGGCTGGATCCGCAAGGTGATCTGAGCCACCTCTCGACGGGCTATTTCGGGGCGCTGACGAAGTCAGCGAACCCGGAATCTCTCTTTGGTAACAAGCTTCAGACCCGACCGCAGCGTAACCTCTCCCGCTTGCGGGAGAGGTCGGATCGCGCATCGATCCGGGTGAGGGCACTCCTCTCTACGGATCGCTGGCTCACTGCCTGGGGCGCCCTCACCCCGGCCCTCTCCCGCAAGCGGGAGAGGGAGCGCGCCGTGCTCGGGGCGCGGCCGCGCACTACGCGTCGACGCCCAACTACCTCCGCCCGAACAGCTTCTCGATATCGGCCAGCGTCAGTTCGACATAGGTCGGGCGGCCGTGGTTGCATTGGCCGGAGTTCGGCGTCGCTTCCATCTCACGCAGCAGTGCGTTCATCTCTTCGGGCTTGAGCACGCGCCCGGCGCGGACCGAGCCGTGGCAGGCCATGGTGGCGGCGACGTGCATCAGGCGGCGCTCCAGCGGCAGCGCTTCGTCCCATTCGGCCATGTGCTCGGCGAGATCGCGCAGCAGGCCTGACGCATTGGTCTTGCCGAGCAGCGACGGCGTTTCGCGCACCGCAACTGCGCCGGGGCCGAAGCTCTCGATGACCAGGCCGAACTTCGCCAGCTCCTCGGCCCGCGCGACCAGGCGCTCAACCGTCGCCTCGTCCATCTCGACGATGTCGGGGATCAGCAGGATCTGGCGTTGCACGCCGTTGGCGTCGAGCGAAGCTTTGAGCCGCTCATAGACGATCCGCTCGTGCGCGGCGTGCTGATCGATCACGATCAAACCGTCGCGGGTCTGCGACACGATGTAGGTCTCGTGGATCTGCGTGCGCGCAGCACCGAGCGGCCGGTCGAGCAGATCCGGCGTCACCTCGGTCGGACGAATGTCGGCGCTCGGCGCGCCGACATCGAACGCCGCCTGCGTACGCTCGGCAAACGACGGCGCCGCACTGCCGCCGACCGGGTAGGACGGCGACGAACGCCAGTCCCAATTCGCCGGCGGCATCGAGGCAGGACGAAATGTCGAGATCACGCTGCTGGCGCTGTTGGCCGCGGTGCGCCGGCCTTCGCGTGCCAAGCCATCCTTCAGCGCGTGCACTATCAGCGCGCGGACCAGACCGGAGTTGCGGAACCGCACCTCGGTCTTGGCCGGATGGACGTTGGCGTCGACCTCGCGCGCATCCAGCGTCACGAACAGCGCCACCACCGGATGGCGGTCGCGCGGCAAGTAGTCCGAATAGGCGGCGCGCACCGCCCCTAAGATCAGCTTGTCGCGCACCGGGCGGCCGTTGACGAACAGATACTGCCCGAGCGCATTGGCTTTGGTCAGCGACGGCGCCGCCGCGAAGCCTTCGACGATCACGCCCTCGCGCTCGGCGCGGACTTCGATGGCGTTGGCGCGAAACTCGGCGCCGAGAATGTCGCCGAGCCGGATCAGTTGCCCCGGCGCGCCCGGCAGCGCCGCCGCCCAGGTCACCGGCGCGCGCTCTTCGCCGGCCAGCGTGAAGGCCACGTCCGGCCGCGCCATCGCCAGCCGCCGCACCACTTCGCGGATCGCTTCGGCCTCGGTGCGATCAGTCTTGAGAAACTTCAGCCGCGCCGGCGTTGCAAAGAACAGATCGGCGACTTCGACGCGGGTCCCCTGCGTTAGCGCGGCCGGCGCGATCGGGGTCTTGTCACCGCCTTCGACCCGCAGGCTCCAGGCGTGCGGCTCGGTTGCATGGCGCGTGGTGATCGACAGCCGAGCCACCGCCCCGATCGACGGCAGCGCTTCGCCGCGAAACCCGAGGGTGCGGATCTGCAGCAGGTCCTCGTCATCGAGCTTGGAGGTGGCGTGACGATCGACCGCGAGTGCGAGATCGGCTGCCGTCATGCCGGAGCCATCGTCGGCGATGACGATCTTCCGCCGCCCGCCGCCGTCCGAAAAGATGTCGATCCGGCTGGCGCCGGCATCGATCGCATTCTCGACCAGCTCCTTCACCACGCTCGCCGGCCGCTCCACCACCTCGCCGGCGGCGATGCGGTTGACGATGGTTTCGGGAAGTTGGCGGACGGGCATACGGCGACTCTTTGTGGACCTGAAGTTTAAGCGACCTTGGTGCGGATGGCGATGCGGCGGCAAACCAGAGCTCTCTTCACCCTCCCCTGGAGGGGGAGGGTCGGCACGCGGTCCGCGAAGCGGAGTGCGTGACGGGGTGGGGTGAGCCGCGGGCGCGGCGGATGAACTCTTCGCCACCCCACCCCGCTCGCTAAAGCGAGCGACCCTCCCCCTCCAGGGGAGGGTAAAGGGACTCAATCATCGAAGCTCTTGCCGCTCCGCCCGGCCTTGATGTCGCCGCGGCGCTTCTTGCCTTCGAGGCGGCGCTTCTTCGAGCCCAGCGTCGGCCGGGTGGCGCGGCGCGGGATCGGGCGCACCAGCGAAGCCTTCAGCAATTCTTCGAGCCGCTCCAGCGCATCGGCGCGGTTGCGCTCCTGGGTGCGGAAGCGGTCGGCGCGGATGACGATGACGCCGTCCTTGGTCATGCGCTGGCCGGCGAGCCCGACCAGCCGCGCGGCGGCATCCTCTGGCAACGCGATCTTGGCAGTGTCGAACCGAAGCTGGGCCGCGGTCGACAGCTTGTTGACGTTCTGCCCGCCCGGCCCGGAGGCGCGGATGAAGCTGATCTCGATGTCGTCGTCCTCGATCACGAGGTTGCGGCTGATCCGCAGCATGGGGCACCAAAGCGGTTGATGCCGCGCGGACCGCACGGCGGCCTGCTGTTTAGCACGGTCGAGCCGCTTGCGCCCCCTCTCCCCGCCGGCGGGGAGAGGTTCAGTCGTGCTCGGAGAGAGGTCGCGGCGAATGCGAGTCTGAGCGTGGTGCTAATTCGCCCGCGGCACCGGCGGAGCGCCGGCCGGTTTGACGGCCGGTTGGGCTGCAGCCTGGGGCTGGCGGCCGACCACCACGGTGAGCAGACCGTTCGACCACAGCCGCTGCGCGACGCGCTTGGCATCTGCCAGCGTCACCGCGTTGACCACTTCGCTGCGCTTGTCGATGTAATCGATCGGCAGGCCGTCGTTCTGATACTGCAGCAGCGCCTGCGCCAGCTTGGCCGAGGTGTCGAGCGACAGCATCTGCGAGCCGTTGATGTAGGACTTCGCCTCGGCAAGCTCCTGCTCGCTCGGCCCCTGCTCGCCGATCCGCTTCACCTCGGCGGTGATGGCGTCGATCGTCTCGGTGGCGCGGTCGGCGCGGGTGCCGGTCGAGCCGATGAACAGCGCCGAATGCTGCATCCACAGCAGCTGCTCGTAGATCGAATAGGCGAGCCCGCGCTTCTCGCGCACTTCGCGATACAGCCGCGACGACAGCGAACCGCCGCCGAGGATGTGATTGACCACATAGGCGGCCATGAAATCCTGATCGTCGCGCTTGATGCCCGGTCCGCCGAACATCACCACGGTCTGCGGCACGTCGAGCGTGACGTTGGTCCGCTGCGGCGGTTTGGCGGCGACGACGTCCGGCACCGGCGTGAGCTGCGCCTTGGCCGGCAGGCTACCGAAGGTGTCGTCGAGCAGCTTGGCCAGCGTAGCGGCATCGACGTCGCCGACCACAGCGATCTTCAGCGTGTCCTTCGCCAGCACCCGGCCGACATAGCCCTTCATGTCCTCGATGGTGACCTTGGGCAGACTCTCCGGCGTCCCGGTTGAAGGTCGGCCATAGGGGTGATCGCCGAACGCAACTTCAAGAAACTTGCGGCTGGCGAGGTTGTTCGGATCGAGCGCCTGACGGCGCAGCGTCGACAACAGCTGCGCGCGAATCCGCTCGACGTCCTTCGGCTCGAACCGCGCCTGGGTCATCGAGGTGTGCAACAGACCGAACGCTTCGTTGCGGTCGTCCTTCAGCATCCGCAGCGAGCCGCGGAAGTAATCGCGGGTCACCGAGTAGGACAGTTGGATGGCGCGGCGATCCAGCCGCTCATGGAACGTCGCCGAATCCATGTCGCCGGAGCCTTCGTCGAGCAGGTTGGCGACCATGTGGCCGACGCCCGGCTTGTCGGCCGGATCCTGGCTGGCGCCGCCGTCGAACGAATACTCCATCGAGATCAGCGGCACGGTGGCATCCTGCACGAACCACGCGACCAGACCGCCGGGTGTCACCAGCCGCTGGATCTTGGCGGCCGCATGAGACGGCACCGCGGACAAAGCGACCGCCAGGCCGACGCAGGCGGCAAGCGCGAATTGCTTGGCAAAGCCGGCGCGGGTCACGACGAGAGCAGCGGTCAGGCGCCGCGCGGACAACAGATCGATGCTCACGAGCGCTTCTCCTCCTGCTTGGCGGCGGGTCCGGTGACCAGATAGCCGGTCGCCGAGCGATTGCGGTCGAGCCACTGCTTGGCGGCGGCACGCACATCATCGGACGTAACGGCACGGATGCGGTCGGGCCAGCTCTGCACGTCCTGGACGCTGAGGCCGGTGGTCAGCGCCTGACCGTACCAGCGCGCCAGCGTCGCCTGATTGTCCTGCGCATAGACCGCGGCGGCGATCAGCTGGGTCTTGACGCGCTCCAGATCCTCGGAGCGAACCGGATTGGCGACGACATCGGCGATCACTTCGTCGATCTTCTTCTCGATCGCCGCAAAATCGACACCCGGCTTCGGCGTGCCGGCGACGATGAAGTAGCTGTCGTCGAGCGCATTGCCCTGGTAGTTGGCGCCCACCGTGATCGCCAGCGGATTGTCGATCACCAGCGCGCGGTACAGATACGAATTGCTGCCGTGGCCGAGCAGTTGCGCCAGCACTTCCAGCGCAGCGCTGTCGCCCTTGGCGCCGGTGTGGGCCGACGGCACCAAATAATAGCGCCGCACCGCCGGCTGTTCGACGCGCGGATCAGCGAGCGTCACCGTGCGCGGCCCCGCCGGTGTCGGCTCCTGCGGGCGGATACGCTGCGGCGGGATCGCCGGCTGCGCCGGGATCGTTCCATAGATCCGCTCGGCCAGCGGGCGGACCTCATCGGCCTCGATGTCGCCGGCGATCACCAGCGTGGCGTTGTTGGGCGCGTAGAACCGGCGATAGAACGCCAGGGCATCCTCGCGATCGAGCTTGGCGATCTCCTGATGCCAGCCGATCACCGGCCGGCCGTAGGGATGGTTGAGATACAGCGCCGCCATGATCTGCTCGGTGAGCCGCGCATCCGGATCGTTGGCGACCCGCATGTTGTACTCTTCGAGCACGACGTCGCGCTCCGGCAGCACGTTCTCGTCCTTCAGCACCAGGCCGGTCATGCGGTCGGCCTCGAACGTCATCATCTGTTCGAGGTGGGACTTCGGCACGCGCTGGAAGTAGCCGGTGAAGTCGTAGGAGGTGAACGCATTCTCGTTGCCGCCGATCTTCAGCACGGTCTGCGAGAACTCGCCGGCCGGATGCTTCTCGGTGCCCTTGAACATCAGATGTTCGAGGAAATGCGCCAATCCCGATTTGCCGGGCGTCTCGTCGGCGGAGCCGACCTTGTACCAGATCATCTGCGTGACCACCGGCGTGCGGTGATCCGGGATCACCACCACCCGAAGGCCGTTCTGCAGCGTGAAGGTCGCGGGCGGCGCGGCGGTGACGGTCTGCGCGGCGGCAGGCGTCCCGACCACCACGGCGGCAAGGACGGCGAGCGCGGCGAGCGGGCGGCGGCGCGGAGCGGCGGATGCGGTCATATCAGGCATCATCCAGGCTGGAGGACGGATCAGGCCGAGCGCCTGTCCGAAGAACAAGGCGCAAACCGTCGGCAGCGGCGCTGACGCGCACGCTGTTCGACAGAACGAGAGATGGGAATGCCGCGCGATGCGGCGAGCCGGGGTGAACGAGGACAGACGGCAACCAGGCTCAATTGCTGGTTTCTTTGCCCGACATGATGTCCATTCGCTTGCTGCCGAGCGCTTCCTTCGGTCCGGTGCCGTAGGCGAAGTTCGGCGACGGCGTCTGGTAGCCGGACGGCGGCTGGGTCAGGTTCTCGCGGGTCGGCTCGCCGGTGAAGGTCGCGGTTTCGGTCTTGCTGCCTCCGCCGAGCACGCCCCACAACGAGCCGTTGAAGCCGAGCTGCGAGGGGCTCAACATCGGATTGTTCTGCTGGTTGCCGGGCTGCATCGGATCGTTGCCGCCCTTGGCGGCGTCGGCGCGGACCGATTTGAGCTGCGACGGCGTCAGCGGCTGGGCCGATTCCCACGGATTCGGCTTGGCCTTGGCTTCGGCCGCTTTGATTTCCTTGCGGCGCTGCAGGTCGGCGTCCTTCGGCCAGTTCGGCGCCGGCGCGGCGGCCGCGGCGGTTTCCGGCGGCGGCAGTTCGAGCTTCGGCGGCACCACCAGCGGCGAGCGCTCGCGATAATTGATGCCGGAATTGTCCATGTTGGTGGCGCCGATGCCGGACATCAGGCCCTTGATGATCTTTTCCTCGAAGGTGGAGTCGTCCGCCTCTTCCTGGTCCTGGGCGCGGGCGATTCCGACCGTCAGCACCATGCCGACCCCGAGGGCAACGGCGGCGACCCGGGCGGTGCGGAGCAGCGCGGCGGTGGACGTTCCCGTCTTCGGAAGGCGGCTGTCGGTCTGGCGCATGGCGTTGATCCTATTCACGTCTTGCGATCGGGCCGCAACCCGGAAGCAGGCCCAATTCCGCGCGGTCGGTATCGGCCGGGATCAGGGCGCTTTTGCGGCGGGTAGCCCTATCAGGGAGTCATACAGCAGGGCTGCCACCCCGACAACAATCGCCACGTCGGCGATGTTGAACACGTACCAGTTGTAGGTTTTGCCGCCAATTTCGGCGTGAAGCAGGGCAAAATCGACCACCGCGCCATAGGCCAGCCGGTCGATCGCATTGCCGATCGCCCCGCCGATGATCAGACCGAGACCGATCGTCGCAAGTTTGGTGGTGGAGCGCGCCATCCAGATCGCCAGCGCCACCACGGCCACCACTTTGAACGCCAGCATCAGCATCTGCCCGGTCGGCCCCTGGCCGGAGAACCAGCCGTAGGAAATCCCGGTGTTCCAGGCGAGCACCAGATCGAAGAACGGAAGCACCTGCACCACGCCCTTCCGCGCCAGCTCGAACCCGTGCAGCAGCCAAAGCTTGCTGGCCTGGTCGAGCGCCAGCGCGACGATGGCGGCGAGAACGCCGAGGCGGACGGGGGTCATGATGCAGCGCCCATCCCAAAACGAGGCGTCGTCATGCTCGGCGATGACGGCGAAGGAACCACCGGCACGGCCCCCTCATCCTGAGGAGCGGCGTCTTCGCCGCGTCTCGAAGGATGAGGGCCACGCCACCTCATGGTTCGAGACGCGCGCCCGAGGGCGCGCTCCTCACCATGAGGGGCCGGTGCGCGTGTCACGCCTCTCAAGACGCCGCGCCGCCCAGCGCCTTCCACTCCCGCAGCGCCTGAGCGTCGCGGGGGGAGACGTCGGGATACTCGGCGTCCGAGCCGACGCTCG
Source organism: Rhodopseudomonas sp. BR0G17 (assembly GCF_010907025.1). Lineage (NCBI taxonomy): Bacteria > Pseudomonadati > Pseudomonadota > Alphaproteobacteria > Hyphomicrobiales > Nitrobacteraceae > Rhodopseudomonas > Rhodopseudomonas sp. BR0G17. The sequence continues at coordinate 36,640 of NZ_QUML01000033.1, forward strand.
ACAGGATCTTCCACGACCGGGCGCATTTGGTGCCCTGCGCCCGCTCGATCACTACGCCGACGTCGGCGAGCTCCGGCAGCCGGAACGCATCGGCCGGCGGGGTGTCGTTGCCACGCAGGATCTCGACCATCGCGTTCGAGGTGATGCAGATCTCCGCCCAGTCGACGTCGAACAGATCGCCCATGAAGGCTTCCGGCAGATAGATCATCGGCGAGGCTTCGAGCGACGAGCCGATCCGCTTCGCGGCTCGCTCGACTTCCAGCGCGCCGGTGACGACCTTGCGGATCGTACGGATCACCCGCCACTTTTTCTCCAGCGCCTCGTCGCGATATTCGCCGAGGTCGAGCGGGAACAGCGTCAGGTGCACGCTCGGCTCGGCGTCAGGCCGGTACATGCCCCACGCTTCGTCAGCGGTGAACGACAGCATCGGCGCCAGCCACTTCAGGATCGCGTCGCAGATGATGTCGATCGTGGTCAGCGCCGCCTTGCGCGCCAGCGACGACGGCGGGTCGCAGTACAGCGTGTCCTTGCGAATGTCGAAATAGAACGCCGACAGCTCGGTGTTCATGAACGCCGCCAGCGAGGCCACCACGGTCTTGTAGTCGAACTCCGCATAGGCAGCGCGCACCGTCGCGCTCTGCTCGGCGAGCTGATGCAGCATCAGCCGCTCCAGCTCCGGCATGTCGGCGAACGCCACCGCCTCGTCGCGCTTGAAGTGATGCAGCGTGCCGAGCATCCAGCGGATCGAGTTGCGCAGCTTGCGATAGGTCTCGACCACGTTCTTGAGTATCTCGGGGCCGATGCGCTGATCGTCAGCGTAGTCGGTGGCGCACACCCACAGCCTCAGGATATCGGCGCCGGAGGACGCGATCACCTTGGCCGGATCGGTGGTGTTGCCGAGCGACTTCGACATCTTGCGACCCTGCTCATCGAGCGTGAAGCCATGGGTCAGCACGACGTCGTAGGGCGCGCGGCCGCGGGTGCCGCAGCTCTCGAGCAGCGACGAATGGAACCAGCCGCGATGCTGATCGCTGCCTTCCAGATACATCACCGTATCGGCGCCGCCGTCGACCTTGCGGCGGATGCCGGCGAGGCCGGGGAAGTTCTGCGCATCTTCCAGCACGAACGCATGGGTCGAACCGGAGTCGAACCAGACGTCGAGAATGTCGTCGACCTTTCGCCAGCCTTCCGCGGCGCGATCGCCCAGGAAGCGCTCAGCCGCGCCTTCGGCGTACCAGGCGTCGGCGCCTTCCTGCATGAAGGCTTCGGCGATGCGCGCGTTGACTTCGTCGTCGACCAGGATCTCGGCCGAGCCGTCCCCGGTCTCACGCACGAACACCGCAATCGGCACGCCCCAAGCACGTTGCCGCGAGATCACCCAGTCTGGCCGGCCAGAGATCATGCCGGTGATGCGGTTCTGCCCGGCCGGCGGCACCCATTGCGTGACGGAGATGGCGTGCAGGGCGCGATTGCGGATGGTGTCATCGACCGGTTCATCGTCGATGAATTCGACGTCGTCGAACTTTATCGGAGGAAGCTCTGGCAGAAGTGCGTCCGTTATCGGCTTGTCCATCGCAATGAACCACTGAGGCGTATTGCGATAGATCACCGGCTTTTTGGAACGCCAGGAGTGTGGATACTGATGCTTGAGCTTTGAGCGAGCGAGCAGCATTCCAGCGTCGCCAAGTTGCTCGATCACGGCGTCGTTAGCGTCGGCTTTTTCGCCTTTATCATTTAGAACACGTTTGCCCGTGAAGCCCGGCGCCTGTTCGGTAAAGGCACTGTTTTCATCGACAGTGTAAGGGATAGTCGACTTGATCCCCCATTCTTGCAGCTTGCGCGCAAAGCGGGTCCATATTTCAAAGTCGTCGCGCCCGTGCCCAGGCGCAGTGTGAACGAACCCCGTTCCGGTATCGTCAGTAACATGATCGCCCCACAGGAGCGGAACCTTGAAGTCGTATCCGGGGATTGTTCGCGCGAAGGGATGCGAGCAAGTTAGAGAGATACTCTGTGCGGGATCGTCGAACTCTACATTAGACAGCCTTTTGCCAACCACCCTGGCTTGATTCAAAACTGATTCTGCAAGCTTGTCAGCGAGAACCAACCTCTCACCGACTTTCGTCCAATTATCAGTCGGAGCTTCGGTCACTTCGTAGAGGCCGTACTCGATGTCCAGCGAGAAGCTGATCGCCCGATTTCCCGGGATGGTCCATGGGGTGGTCGTCCAAATTACAACTGAGCTTTGTAGCAGCGCGTCGCGGAGATTTCGCTTCTCCTCGAGGTGCTCGGGCGTCATCTGCTCATGAGGCTCACCCAAGCGGGCTTCGATCACCGGAAACTTCACCCACACCGTATCCGAGGTGTAGTCCTCGTAATCGACCTCGGCCTCGGCCAACGCGGTCTTTTCGACCACGCTCCACATCACCGGCTTGGAGCCGCGATACAGCGTGCCGTTGGCGGCGAACTTCATCAGCTCGCGGGCGATCTGCGCCTCGGCGAAGTAGTTCATCGTGGCGTAGGGATGATCCCAGTCGCCGATCACGCCGAGCCGCTTGAACTCCTCGCGCTGCACGTTCAGCCATTTGGTGGCGTAGGCGCGGCACTCCTTGCGGAACGCGATGATCGCCGCGGAGTCCTTGAAGTTCGGCTTCGGCTTACCCTTGGAGCGGTAGTTCTCTTCCTCGATCTTCCACTCGATCGGCAGGCCGTGACAGTCCCAGCCGGGCACGTAGTTGGAGTCGAACCCGAGCATCTGCTGGCTCTTGGTCACGACGTCCTTGAGGATCTTGTTCAGCGCATGCCCGATATGGATGTTGCCGTTGGCGTAGGGCGGGCCGTCGTGCAGCACGAATTTGGCGCGGCCCCGGGCGCTTTCGCGCAGCTTGCCGTAGAGGTCCATCTCCTCCCAGCGCTTCAGCAGCTCCGGCTCGCGCTGCGGCAGTCCGGCGCGCATCGGAAACTCCGTCTGCGGCAGGAAGAGCGTTTTGGAATAATCGTTGACGTCGGATTTTTCAGGCTTGTCGGACATGGAAGCTCTGGGTCAAGAGGCGCTGACACGATCGATCGCGATGAAGTGAGACGGGTCCCGGTCTTGCGCCGAACTCAAAGCTCAGGCGGAAGCCGGGCCGATAATGCTGATGATGGCGCGCCGTGCAGACATGCGGGCATTCATTAGCAGGCGGTCGCAGGATCGCAAAGCCCTGCGGCGGTCATCCTTGCGTCTGGCCGCCCTTCCCCAGCGGCTTGGCCGGGTTGCCGCCGACGATCGAATGGGGGGCGACGTCGCGGGTCACGACGCTGCCGGCTCCGATCACGGCACCGTCGCCGATGCTGATGCCGGGCAGGATGATGGCACCACCGCCGATCCAGACGTCGTTGCCGATCGTCACCGGGCGGCCGAACTCCAGGCCCTCACGGCGGGTGGCGGCGTCGCGCGGATGGTCGGCGGCGTAGATCTGCACCGCCGGACCGATCTGGGTGCGATCGCCGATCCGGACCGGCATGATGTCCAGGATCACGCAGTTGAAATTCAGAAAAACGTTATCGCCGAGGAAGATGTTGTAGCCGCAGTCGCAGAAGAACGGCGGCCGCACCACCGCGCTCTTGCCGACATGGCCGAAATGCTCGGACAGCAGCACGTGCCGCTCCGCCGCCGGCAGCGCGCCCGAGGCGTTGTAGCGGACGATCCAGGCCTTGTTGGCGGCCTCGTCGGCGGCGAGCTCCGGGCTGCCGGGGCGATACAGCTCGCCCGCCAGCATCTTCTCCTTCTCGGTCCGGTTCATCGCAACCTGCCGAGCTTGGGGAACGCGCCGTGGTCGGCGGCGAGCGCCGCGCGGGCGCGGGCGGAGTCGTCGTCCATCTGCCGGATCAGCGCCTCGATGCTCTCGAACTTCTCCTCGTCGCGGATGAAGGCGATGAAGGCGACGTCGAGCGTCTCGCCGTACAGCGGTTCATTGAAATCGAACACGAACACTTCGAGCAGCGGCGCGCCATTGTCGAAGGTCGGGCGGCGGCCGAAATTCGCCACCGCGTCGTAGTGCTTACCGCCGCGGCCGACCCGCACCGCATAAATGCCGTGCTTCAGGCGGCACTCCGGATCGAGCCTGATATTGGCGGTCGGATAGCCAAGGTCGCGGCCGCGCTTGTCGCCATGGATCACCTCGCCGGTGACGAACCACGGACCGCCCAGCATCTCGGTGGCGGCAGCGATGTGGCCCTCCTCCAGGCATTTGCGGATCGCGCTCGACGACACCGGATGGTCGCCGAAATCGACATGCGGCTGGACGTCGACTTCGATCCCGAGCGACGGCGCTTCGGCGACCAGCATCGACGGCGAACCACCACGGCCCTTGCCGAAGTGGAAATCGTAGCCGATCGCGATGCCCTGCACGCCGAGCCGGCCGATCAGCTCGTGCTGGATGAAGTCGTGCGCCGTGGTTGACGCCCGACGCGCGTCGAAGCTGAGGATCACCGCACCGTCGAGTCCGGTGCCGGCGAGCAGCCGCAGCTTGGCGGTCTCGTCGGTGAGCCGGAATTGCGGCACGTCGGGGCTGAAGAACTTGCGCGGGTGCGGCTCGAACGTCACCGCCAGGGCCGGCGCCTTCTTGATCCGCGCCATGTCGAGGCAGGCGCCAATCACGGCCCGGTGGCCGCGGTGGACGCCGTCGAAATTGCCCATCGCCACCACCGCGCCCTTGGGGATCACGGCCGTCGGCGTATCGTCGCGGATTACGGCAAAGCCTGTCATTTGGGATTCAGTTCATCGCGTTCAGGAGGGACCCGGACCGTGACGCGGAGCCGCGCGCGGTGTCAAGCCATCGTGCGGCCTGGGACACCTTCGGGAAGGTCTGCAGCGAGGCGTGGGGGGCTCAACCGCCGCGCAGCGGCGGGACTTCGAGCTGGTCACGGCGGCAGGCGCGGCGGTCGATTTCCTCGCAGGCCCGGAATTGCAGATCCTTGCTCATGCAGATCCGCACCTCGCTGAGCCGCTTGCGGTCGCACATCACCGCAATCGCCGAATTCGACAGGCCCGGATTGACCTTGATGAAGGCGGCCTCGACCTCGTCGGCGGTGACGGTGCGCGGCTCCTTGGCGTCGATGAAGTCCGGCGGAATCCGGACCGCGGCGCGGGCCTTGCGGATCTGCTCGAAATAGCTGCGCTGCGACAGCCCTGCGCAGGTGCCGTGCTTGTCCCACTCGTTATAGATCAGCCCCGGCGCCGGCATCAGGTCGAGCATCGAGTCGACGATGCGGCGGTCGAGCCGAGGCGCGGGACGCTCGCAATATTCCGGAAAGCCGCGCTCGTATTGCGGCCACAGCCCGTGGACCACGAAGGCGAACGGCCGGCCGCCGCACTGCAACTGCTGCGAGCGGCCGCTGAGGCCGCGTTCGGACGCCTGCTCGCAATAAGACGGCGACCACGACAGCGCCAGCACGTAGAAATCGAACGCACCGGGCGCATTCTGACGGCGATCCTGCGCCTCGGCTGCGGCCGAGGTGAACAGAGCCCCCACCACCGCGCAGGCGGCGATCAACGACCGTCGTCGACGTACAAATCCAAGCATGTGACAGGGCCCTGCTGCTGGAAGTGCGAAAAGCCTACCAGGACTCAGGAACGTTTCAAGAACGCAAATGGTCGATAGCGCCGCGGTTCAGCGCGGCGCGCCGCTCAGGGCTTGGCGGCCTTGCAGGCCGGATTGAACGCCCAATTGCGGTCGACGCCGACAACGCAGAACTCGACGCCATCGGTGAAGCCGGCGAGACCGCCGTCCTCGATGACCGAGAAATACACCGGACGGGTCTTGCCGTCGTTCAGCAGCGCGTCGGCGGCACAGAAGCGGCGCGGAATGTTGTCGCTCTGCCAGGGACGGAACGCGACGTCGCGGACCTTCGCATACGCAGTGATGCGCAGATCCGAATTCCAGAAGGTGCCTTCCTTCTCGGCGAACTGGTGGGTGATCGACGGCAGCGCCGCTTCGCATGGCGGCAGATTGCCGTCATAACGCGGACCCGACAGCCAGAAGTTCATCTCCAGCGGATTGGCCGCCTGAGCGGTGGGCGCCAGCGCGAACAGGCCAAGCAAGGCCGCGACCGCGGCGACGGGCGTTTTCAACGTCGAAATGAATCGCATGGCTCATCCACCGGAATTCGATGCGGCGGACGGTGCCGCGAAGCCATGCCAAGGTCAAGTGCGGGCCGGCCACACCTCGGCAGAACCCCACGCGGAACGCGGGGCGTGTTCTTTCCATTCTCATGGCGGCGTTCTAGACTCGAACGCAGCGACAGAGGGAGATCACGATGCGATTGATGGGGGCTGCCGGCTTGGCCGTTCTGGGTGCGGTGCTGGCAAGCACGGCGGCGCGCGCCGATTATGTGCCGCCGTTCAAGGGCAATGATACCGGCGGAATCATCTCCACCAGCCTGATCGGCCACGCCGACGTCCGCGCCATGGCGGTCGATCACTGCGCCCGCTACGGCAAGGTGGTGAAGCTGCTCGGCGTGCAGGCCAATTACGGCGGCTACATCTCGTTCGCGTGCCGCTGGGTGCCGTATGGCGCCGACGAGCGGCCGCTGCGCACCAAATACTGATCGGAGCCGCAGCGATGAGCCGTCGCCATCCGTCTCGCATCTGGCTGCTTTCCCTGCTGCTCGCCGCGCCAGTGACGGCGGCACAGGCGATCGACCTGCCGACCCGCAAGCCGGGACTGTGGGAGCTGAAGATGCAGGGCTCCGGCTCCGGGCAGAACGTCGCGATCCAGCACTGCACCGACGAGACCATCGACAAGAAGATGAATGCGGCGGTGCAGCCGCTGGCCACCGAAGCCTGCTCAGCGCCGACGATCCAGAAGACCGCGACCGGCTACACCAACGATTCGGTGTGCAAGGTCGCTGGAATGACCACGACCTCGCACGCCGAGATCACCGGTGACTTCAATTCGGCCTACACGGTCAAGGTGACATCGCACAACGAGAACCCGCTGCCCGGCGTTCCCAAGGAGTCCGCCACGACGCTGGATGCGAAATGGCTCGGCCCCTGCAAGGACGGCCAGAAGCCCGGCGACATCGTGATGCCCGGCGGGATCAAGATGAACATCGCCGACATGGACAAGCTGAAGGCGCTGTTGCCGAAGTCGAAGTGACGGCCCCGGAAGCTGGCGCAAAAGTCACACCCGCCGACCTTCATCGGTACCTCCGTTGACAGCGGAGGCGCTTGCCGCAATGTTACATTGTAACGTTGCGTGGCGGGGGACGACGCCGGCACCGTGAGAGGCTGGGGCGGCATGGATTGGGTGCGGACGAACATCCGGTGGGGCGCGCGGCTGGCGTTGATCGCGCTCGCCCTGCAGTTCGCCGCCGCGTTCGGCCACTTCCACGGATTCGAACCGCCTGCGCTGCAGATTGCCCAGGCCGACTCGGCCAATGGCCCAGCCGAACCCGATACTGACCATCATCACCCCGGCGTCGACCTCTGCGCGATCTGCGCAGTCGTCTCGATGGCGAGCCTGGCGCTGGCCGCGACACCGCCGGCGCTGCCGCCGCAGCAGGCGCATTCCTTCCACTACCGCCTCGCCGTCCTCGACGACGCCGAATTGTCGTCACCGCCCGCCGGCTTTCAGCCGCGCGGCCCCCCTTTGTCCTGACCGCCGATCCCTTGTGAATGCCGCGCCGAGCCGGTCTCCGGCGGCGTGCGGACCAACGTGATCGATCTGCGTCGTCGCAGATCCCGGCTCCGCTGCGAGCCGGCAGTCAGGACAGAACCATGTCATCTCGCCTCAAGACCGGGCTGTTGCTCGGCACCGCAACGCTCGCCGCGTGCAGCGCCGGCGCGCCGGCCGCGCGCGCCCAAACCGCCCTCCCCGAAGTCACCGTCACGGCGCCGAGCCCGATTCAGCGCCGCCACCACACCGAAGCGAAGCCGCGTCCGGCGACGCGCGTCGCGGCTCCAGCGAGGCAGCGCGGCCCCGCGCCGGCCGAAACGCCGCCAGTCGCCCAGGCCACCCCGGCGCCGCAGCCCGGCATCCTGCCGATCGTCACCGACCAGTTCGCCACCGTCACGGTGGTGCCGAACGAAGAAATCCGCCGCAGCGGCGGCGGCACGCTGGGCGATCTGCTCGGCAACAAACCCGGCATCAGCGCCTCGCAATACGCGCCCGGCGGCGCCAGCCGCCCGATCATCCGCGGCCTCGACGTCAACCGTGTCAGCATCATCGAGAACGGCACCGGCAGCAACGGCGCGTCCGACCTCGGCGAAGACCACTTCGTGCCGGTCGATCCGCTCTCCACCAATCAGGTCGAAGTGATCCGCGGCCCGGCCACGCTGCGCTACGGCTCGACCGCGATCGGCGGCGTGGTCAGCGCCACCAACAACCGGATTCCCGACGCGCTGCCGCCCTGCGCGCAGCCGTTCCAGAGCTATGGCCTAGCCAAGCCGCCGACGCTGTTCGGCGGCGCCGGCTGCATGAACGGCGAAGTCCGCAGCGCCGTCAGCTCGGTCGATCGCGGCGTCGAAGGCGCGGTGCTGCTCGATGCCGGCGGCAACAACGTCGCGGTCCATGCCGACGTCTATGGCCGCAATGCCGGCGACTACAATGTGCCGAGCTATCCGTATGCGGCGCCCGGCATGCCGTTCAACGGTCGCCAGCCGAATTCCGCCGCGACTGCCGCGGGCGCCTCGGTCGGCGGCTCGTATCTGTTCGACGGCGGCTTCATCGGCGCGTCGGTCACCCAGAACAATTCGCTGTATCACATCCCCGGCGTCGAGGGCTCACAGGTCGGCACCCGGATCGATGCCAAGCAGACCAAGTTCAATGCCAAGGGCGAGTATCGTCCGGATGCGGCCGCGATCGACGCGATCCGGTTCTGGGTCGGCGCCACCGACTACAAGCACAACGAAGTCGGCCAGGCGACGGCCGGCGATCCGACCACCGACGGCGTGCGCCAGACCTTCACCAATCGCGAGCAGGAAGGCCGGCTCGAGGTGCAGCTCGCGCCGTTCAACGCCGGCTTCGCGGCGATCACCACCGCGGTCGGCGTCCAGGCCAGCCATCAGGAACTGACGGCGCCGAGCCCGGACGATCCAGGCAGCCCGCTGAACGGTCTGTTCGATCCGAACAAGAACACCAAGGCGGCCGGCTACGTCTTCAACGAGCTGCAGTTCACCAGCACCACCAAGGCGCAGGTCGCCGGCCGCATCGAGCATGTCGAACTGTCTGGCACCACGCCGGCGTTCGTGCCGGAGATCTTCGACCTCAACACCGATCCGAGCGCGATCGGCCCGGCGACCCAGCGCAACCTGTCGTTCACGCCGAAGAGCTTCAGCGTCGGCCTGATCCAGGCCCTGCCGTGGGATCTGTCGGCGAGCATCACCGGGCAATATGTCGAGCGCGCGCCGAAGCCGGCCGAACTGTTCTCGCGCGGCGGCCACGACGCCACCGCCACCTTCGACATCGGCAATCCCAACCTGAAGATCGAAACCGCCAAGTCGGTCGAGGTCGGGCTGCGCCGCGCCACCGGACCGTTCCGGTTCGAGATCACCGCCTACTACACCCAGTTCAGCGGCTTCATCTATCGGCGGCTGACCGGCAACACTTGCGACGACGCCTCCTGCGTCGATCCCGGCACCGGCACGCTCGAATTGAACCAGGCGATCTACTCGCAGCGTGACGCCACCTTCAAGGGCGGCGAATTCCAGAGCCAGCTCGACGTCGCCCAGCTCTATGGCGGCACCTTCGGCATCGAGAACCAGTTCGACATCGTGCGGGCGACCTTCGCGGACGGCACCAACGTGCCGCGAATTCCGCCGATGCGGGTCGGCGGCGGCCTGTTCTGGCGCGATGCCAACTGGCTGATGAAGGTCAACCTGCTGCACGCCTTCGCGCAGAACGACGTAGCGCCGATCGCCGAAACCACGACGCCCGGCTACAATCTGCTGAAGGCCGAAGTCAGCTACCGGACCAAGCTCGACCCCAACGCCTGGGGCGCGCGCGAGATGCTGGTCGGCATCGTCGGCAACAATCTGCTCAACGAAGACATCCGGATCGCGACGTCCTACAGCAAGGACAACGTGCTGATGCCCGGCATCGGCGTGCGGGCCTTCGCGAATTTGAAGTTCTGAGCAGCCATGGGCGCGGGGCGCCTCACGACGTCATTCCGGGGCGCGAGCGCAGCTCGCGAACCCGGAATCCAGAAGTTGTGGAAACGCTCCCGTCTCCCCATCGAGATTCCGGGTTCGTCGCTACGCGACGCCCCGGAATGACGCACGAGATCAATTGCCGGCACGCGCGAAAACACGCCGCTGGACTCGGATGAAACGATGAACTGGGTGCGGACGCATATCCGACTGGGAACGCGGCTGGCGCTGATCGCGCTGGCGCTGCACTTCGTCGTGGCGTTCGGTCACCTCCACCAGATCATCACTCAGTCGGTCGTGCTCGCACTCACGGCCGCCGATCCGGCTGCGCCCGACGGCGATCCTCAGTCCGACGACGACGCCGACAGTTGTACGGTCTGCGCCGTGATGGCGATGGCGGATGCGATGCTCGACGCATCGCCGCCCTCGTTGCCGCTGCGGCAGGCCACCACGCTCGTGCATCGCGTGCCGGATCTCGTCCTGATCCGGTCCGGCGGCATCCGCACCGCCTTCAATCCCCGCGCTCCTCCCGCCTGCTGACATCGATCCCTGTGAGCCAAGAGATCGCGCCATGCCGCGCGCTCTCGATGTCAGCCAAGCCCGTCGGCCATCGACGGCAAGCCATCGCCCGCACCAGCGGCGACGATCAGCATCGCCCGCGCACGCACGCATGGCTTCGAGGAGACCCACATGCTTTGTCACATCAAACGCGGCCTTGCGGCGTCGAGCTCAGCCACGCTGCTGTTAGCCGCTCTGAGTTCACACGGTCTGGCGCAGAGCGCGGCGCCGACCAGCCGCGGCGCGACACCGCTTCCGGAAATCGACGTGATCCAGCCGCAGCGTGCGCCCCAGCCGGCTCGGCGTCCGAAGACTCAAACCGCAGCCCGGGCGCGCCGCGGCGCGGCGACCACTTCCCCGCAGCACGATGCCCAAACGCCGCCGCAAACCGCGGCACAAGCCGTCGCGGCCAAACATGCGGGCTTCGATGCGGCGCGGCAGGCGATCTTCGCGCCGAATGGCGCCAGCGCCTTCGACGTCAATCACGAGGCAATCCTGGCGCTGCCGCAGGGCGCCAATGCGACGCTCGACAAGGTGCTGCTGCAGGCGCCGGGCGTATCGCAGGACTCCGCCGCGAGCGGCGATCTGCACGTCCGCAACGAGCACGCCAATGTGCAGTACCGCATCAACGGCATCGCGTTGCCCGACGGTGTCAGCGGCTTCGGCCAGATGCTCGACACCTCGCTGGTCGGGCGACTGACGCTGCTCACCGGCGCGTTGCCGGCGCAATACGGTCTGCGCACAGCCGGGGTCGTCGACATCACCACGCGCACCGACGCCTTCAACAACAGCGGCACCGTCAGCGTCTATGGCGGCAGCCGCCAGACCATCACGCCGAGCGTCGAATATGGCGGCACGGCCGGCAACACCCAGTACTTCGTCTCCGGCCGTTACTTCGGAACAGGCCTTGGGCTGGAGAACCCGACCTCGTCGCCGAACGCGATCCACGACGATTCCCAGCAAGGCAGAGGCTTCGCCTATCTGTCGACCGTGATCGACGACTCGACGCGACTGACCTTCATCGGCGGCGGCTCGGCAAACAACTACCAGATCCCCAACAACCCGGGCCAGACGCCGGGCTTCACCGCGTTCGGCGTATCGAACTTCGACTCGGCGCTGCTCACCGAGACCCAGCGCGAGCGCAACGGCTTCGGCGTGCTGGCACTGCAGAAGTCGATCAACGGCTTCGACCTGCAGCTGTCGGCGTTCTCGCGCTATAGCACGCTGCACTTCACGCCCGACACGATCGGCGATCTGGTGTTCAACGGCGTCGCCTCGGACGTCTATCGCAAGAGCGTCGCCAGCGGCATTCAGGCCGACGGCTCGTACCGGCTCAGCGATGCGCACACGCTGCGCGGCGGCTTCCAGGTCACCGCCGAGCAAAGCCGGGTGACCAACTCCTCGGTGGTTCTGCCGCTCGACGACAGCGGCAATCCGCTGGACGCGCCGTTCGGCGTCGTCGACTCCAGCAGCAAGCTCGGCTGGCTGTTCAGCACCTATCTGCAGGACGAATGGCGGGTCACCAACACGGTGACGCTGAACTCCGGCCTGCGGTTCGACCAGATGAACGAATACACGAGCGCCAACCAGCTCAGCCCGCGCATCAGCCTGACCTGGAAGCCGTTCGAGGACACCACGTTCCACGCCGGTTATTCACGCAACTTCACGCCGCCCGCGCAGGTGCTGGCGGCGCCGACCAATCTGGCGCTGGTGCAGAACACCACGCAGCAGCCCGCCGTCAACGCGAGCAGCCCGGTGCTGCCTGAGCGCTCGAACGTGTTCGATGTCGGCGTCACGCAGAAGCTGCTGCCCGGCCTCGAAGTCGGTATCGACACCTACTACAAGACCGCGCGCGATCTGCTCGACGATGGCCAGTTCGGCGCCGCCTATGTTCTGTCGGCGTTCAACTACGACCGCGCCGAGAATGTCGGCATCGAGTTCAAGGGCGCGTACACCAGCGGCAACTTCCGGATCTACGGCAACCTGGCGCTGGCACGGCAGATCGCCACCAAGGTCGTCTCCAACCAGTATCTGTTCGATCCGGACGAGCTCGCCTACATCGCCAGCAACTACATCTACACCGACCACGCGCAGTTGGTGACGGCGTCGGCCGGCGCGTCCTATCGCTGGCACGACACCAATTTCAGCGCGTCGATGATCTATGGCAGCGGGCTGCGCTCGGGCTTTGCCAATATCGGATCGCTGCCGTCCTACACCCAGGTCAATCTCGGCGTGTCGCACGACTTCTATCTGGTGAGTGCGACCAAGCCGACCACGGTGCGGTTCGACGTCGTCAACCTGTTCGACAGCGTGTACGAAATCCGCGACGGCTCGGGGATCGGCGTGTTCGCGCCGCAATACGGTCCGCGGCGCGGCTTCTATGTCGGCCTGGCGCAGAAGTTCTGAAGCCGTCCCACAGCAAGGCGCGTCAGCGCGCCTTGCTCCAATCCGGGCGGATCGCACCGCCGACGCCTTCGAATGCACCCTCGGCGAGTTCAAGCACCAGCAGGCGGGCCGCATCGACGGGGCCGGGCATGGTGACGCGGCCTTTCGGAATCCGCTTGAAGCCGACCCGGCTGTAATACGGCTCGTCGCCGACCAGCACGATCAGCTTGTGGCCCTGCGCGCGCGCATCGGAGATCGCGCGGTCGAGCAGCAGCCGGCCGACGCCGCGCGACCGGAACGGCGGCTCCACCGTTAGCGGGCCGAGCAGCAGCGCCGGCGTGTCGCCGACCAGGATCGGCAACTGCCGCACCGAGCCGACCAGCAGCGTGCCGATCCAGGCGGTGAACGACAGCTCCGGGAGATGATCGACATGCTCGCGCAACCGATAGGCGCTGAGCACGAAGCGGCCGGGCCCGAAGGTGCGCTCGTGCAGCCGCTCGATGGCCTGCGCGTCGTTCGGGGATTCGGGCAGAATGGTGAGTTTCAGATCGGACATGGCGGAGGCGAGATAGCACCGCCTCCGCATCAGGTCCATTGCCAGGCTAGACCCGCTCGGGGATGCCGCCCCTCACCTTGGCACCGTCCGAGCCACCGGCGGGCGCATCTTCATCTCCGGCCGAGCGTTGGGCGGCGCCCTTGGCGCGCGCCACATAGACGGTCTGCGAGCCGGCGGCAAAGCCCGTCCCGGCCGCCTCGACCAGCTCCAGGATTTTCAGCATCAGATCTTCCTGCACTTCCAGGAAGGTGTCGCCATCCACCGCATGCACATAGGCGAAGATCTCGACCTTGAGGGCGGCCGGCGCCAGCCCGATCAGCCGCACCCGGGCCGGGTCGTTGTCGACGTCCGGATGGTCGAGCAGCATCTCCCGCAGCGAAGCCAGCAGCGTCCGGATCTGATCGGAGGAGGTCTCGTAACGAAGCTCCAGAATCGGGTGGAACCAAAACTTGTCGCGGCGGCTGAAATTCTCGATCTGCAGCGCCGCAAGCGCGCCGTTCGGCACCGTCACCACGGTGCGATCGAGGGTGCGGATGCGGGTCGAGCGCATCCCGATGTCCTCGATGGTGCCGGAGGTGTCGCCGAACTTGCAGAAATCGCCGACCCGCATCGGCTGGTCGGTGACCAGCGTCAGGCTGCCGACCAGATGCTCGATGGTCTTCTGCGCGCCGAGAGCGATCGCGATACCGCCGATACCGAGGGCGGCGAGGCCGGCGGTGACGTTGTAGCCGAGGGCGTTGAAGCCGACGATGATCGCAAACGCGATGATGACGAACTTGACGCTGCGGCGGATGAAAGTGACCGCCGACAGCATCGACAGTCGGCCCCGCAACGTCATGCGATCGATCGCGAACGCCGCCAGCGAATCCACGACACGCCAAATGATCCAGGACAGCGCGACCCAGCCGAGCAGTTCGATGGCGCCGGACAAATGCTGGCGCGCCACGATGGCGACGCCGGCGAGTGACATTGCGATCCGCAGCGCCCAGGCGGTCAGCAACAGCCGCACCGGCAGCGCTGAGGCTTCCAGCACACGCCTGATCCGCGAGTCGCCGGTCGAACGACGCAACTTGAGGATGATGAATCCGATTGCGCCGGTGATCAACCAGACCGCGCCGAAGCACACGAACGCCAGCACGACCACCGCGATCCAGTGGCCGATCGGCACACCGGCGAAGCGGTATTCGTCGCGCAGCGCATAGGGCAGCAGCTTGTCGACCGAGCTCGACACCACCGTGCGCGACAGCTCGGGCAGTTCGGCCACCGTGCGGGCGGAGACCAGCCAGATCTTGACGCCGTCCTTGCCCTCGACGCGCTGCGCGATCAGGTCGACCGTGCCGTGGTCGGTGCGCACCATGCCGAACTTCTCTTGCTCGGGCGGCAGGCTGTCGTCCTGGTCGCCCTGCGGTTCGGTGCTCAGCCGCAGCCGCGAATACACCACGCCGCCGCGGTCGAGGATGCGCTGAAGCTGCTGCGCGACGCTCGGGCCCCAGGCGTCTTTCTCCTGGCTGAGGTCGAGATACATCGCGGCGCGTTCGTAGTTCTGCTCGGCGGCGGCGGCGATGAAGCCTGCCACCATGCCGGCCGGCGTCTCGCGGCCAAGCGGGTCGGTCGGCGCCGCGGGTTGCGTGGGCGCCGCACCATTGCCGTTGGTGCCGGGGATCTGGGCGAAGGCAGAACTCGCGACCACAAGAGTCATGGTCGCGACGAGGATCAGGGCTCGAAACAACGCGCGTGCAGATGACGTCAAAATCGCTCCTCTTGAACGGACAGGCGCAGAATCGGGACGAATCGTCCACTTGGGCTCCACCGTCTCCGGCGCCCTGCGATCCCAGCGCAAAATGCTTCAGCCGCACCGATAGTCAGGAAATGGGCCATCTCTGTGGTCGCGCGTGACCAGCAACACGAGGGAACCCGGATGGTCAAGTTCGGGCCGACGCCCAGCGCTTTGGCGATTTTACCGCCAAGTCGCGATCGGCGGCCGGCCCTCGAGCACTTCGGCGATCCGCAGCCGGGTCCCCGGCGTCGTTTCGGCGGGCAGCGCGTCGGCGGCGAAGAAGCCGCAGGCAATGATCTCGTGGTTCGGCTCCGGCGGCCGATCCTGTTGGTATTGACGCACCACATAGACCGCAACATGGTCGCGCGGCGACACGTGGCTGTTGAAGAAGATGCCGTGCAGCGCCGGCGCCCCGGTCAACGCGATGCGGCCCTCCTCCATCAGCTCGCGGGTGAGCGCATCGACGAAGCTCTCGCCGACCTCGACCCCGCCGCCCGGCAGATGCCAGCCGCCGACATAAGAGTGCTGGATCAGGAACACCCGGTCCTGCGGGTCGAGCACCACGCCGCGCGCACCCAGCGTCATGCCGCGGGCGAACCGCCAGTACAGATGAAACATCCGGGTCAGGACCGGCTCGAATTTCAAACGCAGATTCTGAACAGCGGTCACCGCCGGTGGCCCTCGCGCCAAGGCGCAGCGGAGGCTTGCGCCGGTCCGGCCAACTTGCCAAAACCGCACAGGTTTTCACAGGCGGCAGTTCGCGACCGGCTCGCAAGCACGCGGCGTCGCGACAGGATCGGGCGATGACCGTATTCACTCTGGCGCATCTGTCCGACCCTCATCTGCCGCTGCCGCCGAAGACCAGCCTGCGCCACCTCGCCTCCAAGCGTGCGCTCGGCTACCTGAACTGGCGGCGCAACCGCCATCTGATCCACCGCCGCGACATCCTCGATACGCTGGTCGCCGACCTACAGGCGCAGCAGCCGGACCACATCGCGGTCACCGGCGACCTCGTCAATATCGCGCTGGTCAACGAATTCGCCCCGGCGCGGCAATGGCTGGAGAGCGTCGGCCCGGCCGACCGGGTCAGCCTGGTGCCGGGGAATCACGACGCCTACGTCCGCTCCACCGCGCACCGCTTCGCCGAAACCTTTCCCGACTACATCAGCGGCGACGGCGCTAGCCCAGGCTTTCCGTATCTGCGCCGGCGCGAGGCCATCGCGATCATCGGGGTGTCGAGCGCGGTGCCGACCGCGCCGCTGCGCGCCACCGGCTGGCTCGGTGCGCCACAGCGTGCGGCGCTGGAAGCGCTGCTGCAGGGTCTCGCCGGCGAGCGGGTGTTCAAGGTGCTGCTGATCCATCATCCGCTGCAGTCGCGGTCGCGGCACAAGCGGCTGACCGACGCCGCCGAGCTGATCGCGCTGCTGCAGCGGCATCCGGTCGATCTGGTGCTGCATGGGCATGACCATGTCCACGCCACGGTCCGGATCGACACGCCGTTCGGCTCGATTCCGGTGGTCGGCGTGCCGTCGGCCTCGGCGATGAACGATCACCACCGCCCATCAGCGGCCTACAACCTGTTCAAGATCAGCGAAGGCAATGACGTCTGGCGCTGCGAGCACCGCATCCGCGGCTTTCAGGCCAGCGAGCTGATCGAGGATTTGCGGCCACCGGAGTGGCTGTAGCCAGGTCACTCCTGCTCTCCCCGTCATTGCGAGCGAAGCGAAGCAATCCAGCCCCGTGCACGAGGCTGGATTGCTTCGTCGCTTCGCTCCTCGCAATGACGGAGGGAGGTGGGAGTTGGTATTGACCGGGGGATGCGGTGCCAATGACGCCGCGCGGCGTCAGGAAATCCGCAGCGCCGCGAACAGTGCGAGCGCGAACAGCGCAAGCGCGCCGGCGATGAAGCCGAGCACGAAGGTCCATAGACCATTGCGACGCGGCGGTGCCGGGAGCGGCGGAGCAGCTTGGACCGGCGGCAACGACAGCGCCCGCTCGCGCTCGACCAACCGGCGGGCCACGTAGCTCGTCACCGCGTCGGCGATCTTGGCCGCCTCGTGGGATTCGGCCAGCACAATCCGGCCATAGGCGGTGTCCTGGACGAAGCGGTACATCCGCTTGTCCCGCCCCATCACCACATGGGCGACGACGTCGATCCACAGCCGCGGGGTGTCGCCCTGGCTGATGCCGCGATCGAACAGCTCAACCCCGCCAGGGATCTCGGCGAACAGCGGGTCGAGCGAGTCGTTGAGGATTTCGAGGCGGGCGATTTCGGCATCGCGCAGGTCGACGACCACGCCGGTGCGGTCAGCGGCCTCGATCCGAGCCTGCCGCAACGCATCCTTCAGCCGCATCGGCCTCGCCGCCGTGCCTACGGAGTTCTGAGCGTCCGCCATTCTCGACTTCAGCCTCGTGCCTGCCTGAGCCCGCCGCCGATTAACCTATCAGTAACCCTCCGGCCGCGAAAGCCGTTTACCGATCAACCAGTTGGCTCATCCACGGCAGTCTGAGGAGCGTTCCCGCATCCGGTTTGCGGGCCCCCGAAACGACGATGGCGGCCCTGCCGGGTTGCCCCGACAGGACCGCCAAAGTCCTTGGACGTCTTCTATCTCGTCAGCTCGCCGAGCGGCGCGTGCGCCGCCGCGGCTCAGGAGCACATCAGGCCGGGGTGACGGCCCGGTTCGGCTCTTCCACGATCGAGAACCGAACGCCTGCGCGATGGCGGTTCTCTTCGGAAAGGACCTTCCAGGCCTCTTCGGCCTCCTTGCGCGTCTTGAAGGGACCCTTCACCTGGGCCGACCCTTCGACGAGCTTGTGGAAGTTCATCGAACCGAACTCGCCACCGATCACCCAGAAGTTGCTGCCCGCTGTCATGGTCCTTCTCCTGCTTCTTTCCGTTTAGCTGAACTGGTTCATCGTGTTGTGTTCGCCGCCGGCCTTCAGAGCCGCGTCGCCGGCGAAGTATTCCTTGTGATCATCGCCGATGTCCGAGCCGGCCATGTTCTGGTGCTTCACACAGGCGATGCCCTGACGGATTTCCTGGCGCTGAACATTCTTAACATAACCCAGCATGCCCTGGTCGCCGAAATATTCGCGAGCCAGATTGTCGGTCGACAGCGCAGCCGTGTGGTAGGTCGGCAGCGTGATCAGGTGGTGGAAGATGCCGGCCCGCCTGGCC
>NZ_QUML01000034.1:0-54846 GCF_010907025.1 Rhodopseudomonas sp. BR0G17
GCCCCAGCGCCCGCCCCACAAGCGGCAGCCGCCGCCAAGCCGGTCTGCGCCAATCCTGATGCGCTCGGTGTCGGCCGCGTGGTCGAGATCGACACCACGGGCGGCCCCGGCTTCGGTTTCGAACATTTCAAGCAGCTCGACTTCCTTCGCGACAAGGAAGTGGTGCTGACGTTCGACGACGGTCCCTGGCCGGTCAACACCCCGGCGGTGCTGAAGGCGCTCGGCGACCAGTGCACCAAGGGGATCTTCTTCCCGATCGGCAAGCACGCCACCTACCACCCCGAAATCCTCAAGCAGGTCGCCGCAGCCGGCCACACTGTCGGCTCGCACACCTGGTCGCACGCCAATCTCGCCAACAAGAAGTTGACCGAGCAGCAGGCCAAGGACGAAATCGAAAAGGGTTTCGCCGCGGTGAAGTGGGCGATCGGCACCGCGCCGTCGCCGTTCTTCCGCTTCCCGGCGCTGCAGCATCCGCCGGCGCTGGTGACCTATCTCGGCACCCGCAATGTCGCGATGTTCTCCTGCGACATCGACTCGTTCGACTTCAAGGTGCGCAAGCCGCAGCAGGTCGTCGACAACGTGATGAACAAGCTCGACAAGCTCGGCAAAGGCATCATCCTGATGCACGACTTCCAGAAGAGCACCGCCGAGGCGTTGCCGGAGCTGCTGCGGCGGTTGAAGGCCGGTGGCTACAAGGTCGTGCAGATGCGTGCCAAGGCGCCGGTGCAGACGCTGCCGCAGTACGACGAGGAGCTCGCCAAGAGCAATCCGCTGCCGACAGTGAGCACCCGGCCGGTCAGCGCCGTCGTGCAGACGATCTCCGAATAAGCCGCATCGCCTTGCAGATGCGGATTGCGAAGCGCCAATGACGGCGACGCCGGCGTTGACGATCGAGGGCTACGTCATCGTGTCGGCCGAGGGCAACCTCGCCGACGCTAATCGGCTGATGCCGGACGCCTTGAAGTACAAAGGTGATCAGGCGTTCTTCGCCGCGGCGCTGGACCGCGCTGACCTGATCGTGCACGGCCGCAATTCGTTCGAAGACCAGCCCAACTCGCCGCTGCGCCGCCGGCTGATCGTGACGCGGCAGGTCTCCGGCCTGGCACCCGACCCGTCGAACCCGAAAGCGCTGCTGTGGAATCCCGCGGGCGCCTCGTTCGCGGAGGCCTGCGCCCGCGCCGGCGTGACCACTGGCACCGTGGCAATCATCGGCGGCCCCGAAGTGTTCGCGCTGTTCTTCGATCGCTACGACACGTTCTATTTGTCGCAGGCTCCGCGGGCACGGCTCCCCGGTGGCGAGCCCTGCTTCCCGGGTGTGCCCGAGCGGACGCCGGAACAGATCCTGTCAGCGCACGGCCTGCACCCGGCCGACCGCCAGATCCTCGACGCCGACCACGAGGTCAGCGTCACCGCTTGGCGCCGCAGCTAAGCGAGGGTCAGGCGTGGCCGCCGGACGCCGCGCCGCCCCTGCCGATCCCGGCAATGATCAGCAGTCCGCCGACCAGCGAGAGACTCTTCAGCGCGACCGCCAGATTGGCTTGCGCATCCGCACCGGTCTGGTTCCAGAAGTCGTGGAAGTAATAGGTTCCGATCGCCACAAACACGATCAGCACCAGCGCGCAGAAGCGCGCCCCGAAATTCAGCGCGATCAGCAAGCCGCACAGCAGCTCGATGCCGCCCGCCGCCAGCGCCAGCATCTGGGCAAACGGCATTCCGGCCGCCTGCTCGAGCTGCGCCGTGTAGGTCGCCAGCATCTCAGGCACAACGAACTTGCCGGCCGCCTGGGTGGTGGCAGGCAGATCGAGCAGTTTGATCGCGCCGGAGTAGATGAACAGAATGGAGAACAGAAAGCGCCCGAGTGCGATCAAGGCCGGCATGTGCATCCCCATCGACAGCGGCGAACGCGCCGCACCGCGCCGTCAGTATGGGCGCGGTGCATGGGGTTTTCAAACGAACAAAAAACGACAGGCCTGACGTGGCCTCAGGCGAACAGCGTTCCCTGATGCCGTCCCGCCCGCTCCTGTGCCTCGACCACCGCCACCGCGGTCATGTTGAGGATGCCGCGCGCCGTCGCTGACGGGGTCAGGATGTGCGCCGGCAATGCCGGGCCGATCAGGATCGGGCCGACGGGCAGCGCCTCGCCCACCACCTTGATCATCTGGTAGGCGACATTCGCGGTATCGAGATTGGGCATGATCAGCACGTTGGCGACGCCGGTCAGCCGCGAATGCGGCAGGATCATCTGCCGTGACGTTTCCGACAGCGCGCTGTCACCCTGCATTTCGCCGTCGGCCTCAATCTCCGGATGCTTCTCGGCCAGGATCGCGGTGGCGCGGCGCATCTTCAGCGACGAGTCGGTCGGGAAGCTGCCGAAGTCCGAGTGCGACAGGAACGCGATCTTCGGCTTGATATTGAAGCGCTGCACGTGGACCGCCGCGAGCGCTGCCAACTCGGCGAGCTCTTCGGCGGTCGGATTCGGCCGCACCTGGGTGTCGGCGATGAAGATCGGGCCCTTCTTGGTGATCAGCAGCGCCAGCGCAGCGTAGTCCGACACGCCGGGACGACGGCCGATCACGTCTCGGACGTGGCGCAGATGGTTCATGTAGCGGCCGTCGAGACCGCAAATCATCGCGTCCGCCTCGCCGCGCGCCACGGCGAGCGCCGCGATCACCGTCGAGTTGGTACGCACCACCGTGCGCGCCGCTGCCGGCGTCACGCCGGCGCGGCCGGCGATGTCGATGTAGGACTGCACATAGGAGCGATAGCGCGGATCGTCCTGCGGGTTGACGAGATCGAAATCCTCGCCGGGACGGATCGACAGGCCCGAGCGCTTGATCCGCGCTTCCACCACCGACGGACGGCCGACCAGGATCGGCCGCGCCAGCTTTTCCTCGAGGATGGTCTGCACCGCGTGCAGCACCTTCTCGTCTTCGCCTTCGGCGTAAATGACGCGGACGGGCTGGCCCTTCGCCTTGGCGAACACCGGCTTCATCACCAGGCCGGAGCGGAACGCGAAGCGCTCGAGCTGCGCGTAGTAATCGTCGAACGAGGTGATCGGACGGGTCGCGACGCCGGAATCCATCGCAGCCATCGCCACCGCCGGCGCGATCCGCAAGATCAGGCGCGGATCGAACGGGCTCGGGATCAGCGAGCCCGGGCCGAAGCCGAACGCTTCGTCGTTATCGAGACCGACCGACACCGGGTCCGCCGGTGCCTCGCGCGCGAGCTGCGCGATGGCGTCGACGGCGGCGTGCTTCATCGCCTCATTGATCGCGGTGGCGCCGACATCGAGCGCGCCGCGGAAGATGTAGGGGAAGCACAGGACGTTGTTGACCTGGTTCGGGAAGTCCGAGCGTCCGGTGCAGATCATCGCGTCCGGCCGCACCTTGCGCACGTCTTCCGGCATGATCTCGGGCGTCGGATTGGCGAGCGCCATCACCAACGGCCGCTCCGCCATCTGCTTGACCATGTCCTGCGACAGCACGTTCGGTCCCGAGAGGCCGAGGAAGATGTCGGCGCCTGGGATGACTTCGGCCAGCGTCCGCTTGTCGGTCTTCTGCGCGTAGACCTCTTTCCAGCGGTCCATCAGCACATTGCGGCCTTGGTACACCAAGCCTTCGAGGTCACAGACGAAGATGTTCTTGCGCTGCGCGCCGAGCGACACCAGCAGATTGAGGCAGGCGAGCGCCGCTGCGCCAGCACCGGCCGCGACGATCTTGACCTTGGAGATGTCCTTGCCGGTCAGCGCCAGCGCGTTCTTCACCGCGGCGCCGACGATGATCGCGGTGCCGTGCTGATCGTCGTGAAATACCGGGATCTTCATCCGGTCTTTCAGCATCGCCTCGATCTCGAAGCACTCCGGCCCCTTGATATCTTCGAGGTTGATGCCGCCGAAGGTCGGCTCCAGCGCGGCCACCGTTTCGACCACGCGATCGACGGTATCGGCCGCGATCTCGATGTCGAACACGTCGATGCCGGCGAACTTCTTAAACAGAACCGCCTTGCCTTCCATCACCGGCTTGGCGGCGAGCGGCCCGATATTGCCGAGGCCGAGCACCGCCGTGCCGTTGGTGACGACGGCGACCAGGTTGGATCGCACGGTGAGTTCGGCGGCCTGCGCCGGATCGGCCGCGATCGCGTTACAGGCTGCAGCAACGCCGGGGGAATAGGCCAGCGCAAGGTCGCGCTGGTTGGCGAGCGGCTTCGATGCCTGAATCTCCAGCTTTCCGGGCTTCGGCCGGCGATGATAGCCGAGCGCTGCCGCCTGAAGATCTTCGGAATACGACGCCATACGTTCCCCCGCCATTGTGGTTGGTTTCGACTCGCTGCCTGACGCTTACTTAGTGTCGGGCAGATTGAGCCGGATGTGCAGTTCGCGAAGTTGCTTGGGCGACACCTCGGACGGCGCCCCCATCAGCAGATCTTCGGCACGCTGGTTCATCGGGAACAGCGAGATTTCGCGCAGGTTGGTGGTGCCGCACAGCAACATCACGATGCGGTCGACGCCGGCCGCCATGCCGCCATGCGGCGGAGCGCCGTACTGGAAGGCGCGGTACATGCCGCCGAACCGGTCGATCACTTCCTGCTCGCCATAGCCGGCGATTTCGAACGCCTTCACCATCGCCTCGGGGCGATGGTTACGGATGCCGCCCGAAGCGATCTCGTAGCCGTTGCAGGTGATGTCGTACTGGAACGCCTTGATGGTCAGCGGATCCTGCGACGTCAGCGCTTCCATGCCGCCCTGCGGCATCGAGAACGGGTTGTGCGAGAAGTCGACCTTCTTGTCGTCCTCGTTGTACTCGTACATCGGGAAGTCGACGACCCAGGCGAGCGAGAACTGATCCTTGTCGATCAGGTTCAATTCCTCACCGACCTTGGTGCGCGCGAGCCCGGCGAACTTGACGAACTTGGACGGATCGCCGGCCACGAAGAACGCGGCATCGCCGGCCTTGAGGCCGAGCGCGGCGCGGATCGCTTCGGTGCGCTCCTGCCCGATGTTGTTCGCCAAAGGACCGGCGCCCTCGCCGCCTTCGCGCCACATGATGTAGCCGAGGCCCGGCTGGCCTTCGCCCTGCGCCCACGAATTCATGCGATCGCAGAACGCTCTGGAGCCGCCACCCGGACCCGGGATCGCCCAGACCTGGTTGCGCTGCTCTTCGAGCATGCGCGCGAACACCTTGAAGCCGGAGCCGCGGAAGTGCTCGGAGACGTCCTGCATCTCGATCGGGTTGCGCAGGTCCGGCTTGTCGGTGCCGTACTTGCGCATCGAGTCGGCGAACGCGATGCGCGGCCAGCCCTTGGTGACGCGCTTGCCCTTGGCGAATTCCTCGAACACGCCGGTGATCACCGGCTCCATCGCGGCGAAGATGTCGTCCTGGGTGACGAAGCTCATCTCGACGTCAAGCTGATAGAACTCGCCCGGCAGACGATCGGCGCGCGGGTCTTCGTCGCGGAAACACGGCGCGATCTGGAAGTAACGGTCGAAGCCCGACATCATCAGCAGCTGCTTGTACTGCTGCGGGGCCTGCGGCAGCGCGTAGAACTTGCCGGGATGGATGCGGCTCGGCACCAGGAAGTCGCGCGCGCCTTCCGGCGACGACGCCGTCAGGATCGGGGTCTGGAATTCGAAGAAGCCCTGCTCCTTCATCCGCCGGCGCATCGAGTCGACGATGGCGCCACGAGTCATGATGTTCTGGTGCAACTTCTCGCGGCGCAGGTCGAGGAAGCGATAACGCAGCCGCACGTCTTCCGGATATTCCTGCTCGCCAAACACCGGCAGCGGCAGTTCGCCCGCCGGGCCGAGCACTTCGATCTCGGTCACGAACACTTCGACCGCGCCGGTCGGCAGGTCGGGATTCTCGGTGCCTTCGGGGCGGCGGCGGACACGGCCATCCATCCGCACCACCCATTCGGCGCGGAGCTTTTCGGCGTCCTTGAACGCGGGAGAATCCGGATCGGCAACGCATTGGGTAATGCCGTAATGGTCGCGCAGATCGATGAACAGCACGCCGCCATGGTCGCGAATGCGGTGGCACCAGCCGGACAGGCGAACGGTCTGGTCGATATGGCTGTCGCGGAGCGCGCCGCAGGTATGGGTTCGATAACGGTGCATGGAAATCCCGGGAAAGCCGTCTTTAGGCAGAATCGCGTGTCCGCAAGCCGTTGCGGAGAGCGTCAGGGTTTACCCGAGCGAACCCACCGCGGCAACCAAATGCGGAACGGGGGACCACCGCATTCAAAGCAGGCCGCAAGTCCCCTTTACAACCTTTCGCCTACCCGCCTCCGGATTGCAGCTTTTCCGCGGAAGCTGTTGAAACCGGCCGGTTTCCGGCGGATTGTCGAAACGGCGAAGCGTTCTTAACTGGTGATCGATGACAGCGCATTTTCCGTTCGACAACAGCTACGTGGCGCTCCCGCCGAACTTCTTCGCGCGGGTTGCGCCGACGCCGGTCGCCGCCCCTCGGTTGATCAAGCTGAACCGCCCGCTTGCGGTCCAGCTCGGGCTCGATCCGGACCTGCTCGAGACGCCCGAAGGCGCCGCGATCCTCTCCGGTAACCAAATGCCGGAGACCGCAGCCTCGATCGCAATGGCCTATGCCGGCCACCAGTTCGGCAACTTCGTGCCGCAGCTCGGCGACGGCCGGGCGATCCTGCTCGGCGAGGTGGTCGATCGGAACGGAGGCCGCCGCGACATTCAGCTCAAGGGCGCCGGCCGGACACCGTTTTCCCGGATGGGCGACGGCCGCGCTGCGCTCGGTCCCGTGCTGCGCGAATACATCGTCAGCGAAGCGATGGCTGCGCTCGGCATCCCCACCACGCGCTCGCTCGCCGCGGTTCTGACCGGTGAAACGGTGTTGCGCGATCCGATCCAGCCCGGCGCGGTGCTGACGCGGGTGGCGTCCAGCCACATCCGGGTCGGCACCTTTCAGTATTTTGCCGCCCGAGGCGATCTCGACAGCGTCCGGGCGCTCGCCGACCATGCCATCGCCCGCCACTACCCGGAGGCGGCGCAGGCCCCCTCGCCTTATCTGGCCCTGCTCGAAGGCGTGATCGGCCGGCAGGCGGAACTTGTGGCGAGCTGGATGATGATCGGCTTCATCCACGGAGTGATGAACACCGACAACTGCTCGATTGCCGGCGAGACTATCGACTACGGCCCCTGCGCCTTTATGGACACCTTCGATCCGAAGACCGTCTATTCCTCGATCGACCAGTTCGGCCGCTATGCCTACGGCAACCAGCCCCCGATCGCGCTGTGGAACCTGACCCGGCTGGCCGAATGCCTGGTGCGGCTACTGGCGGATGACGACGACAAGGGCATCGAAATCGCCCAGACCGCGCTCGGCGGCTTTGCCGAGCGGTTCAACGCCGCCTATCTGGCCAAGCTGGCGGCCAAGCTCGGCCTGTTCACCAGTCAGCCGGACGACCAGCAGCTGTCGCAGGAATTCCTGGCTGCCCTGGCCAAGGGCGAAGCCGACTTCACGCTCGCCTTCCGCCGGCTGAGCGATGCCGCCGGCGATCCGTCGGATCTTAGTGAAGTTCGGGCCCTGTTCACCGATCCGGCGCCGTTCGACGAGTGGGCCCCGCGGTGGCGCGCCCGGATCGCAGCCGAGCCGGAGGATGCCGCGACCCGCCAAGCCGCAATGCGGCGGGTCAACCCGGCCTATATCCCGCGCAATCACCGGATCGAGGCGGTAATCCGGGCTGCCGTCGACCGAAACGATTTCACGCCTTTCGAAGAAATCCTGACGGTGCTCGCCAACCCCTTCGAGGAACAGGCGGAATTCGCCCGCTATGCGGAGCCGCCGCAGCCCCATGAACGGGTGCTGGAAACCTTCTGCGGAACTTGATCGCCGCCGGGCGAGCGTGTCTAGTGGACCGGATTCGACGGCTTTGGGCAGCCGGCGCGGCCGATTGTCGCCCGAACCGTCCCCCGAACGCGACAGAGTTTAATGGACCTGATTTCAACTTCCGAGCAGCTTGCCGACGCCTGCGCCCGTCTCGCCCGCCATCCCGTCATTACGGTCGACACCGAGTTTCTGCGCGAGACGACGTTCTATCCGCTGCTCTGCGTGGTGCAGATGGCGAGTGCCGACGAAGCGCTGGTGATCGACGCGCTCGCCGAAGGCATCGATCTGAAGCCGTTCTTCGACCTGATGGCGAACGAGCAGGTGCTGAAGGTCTTCCACGCCGCCCGCCAGGACATTGAAATCGTCTGGCACCGCGCCGGGATCGTGCCGCATCCGATCTTCGACACCCAGGTCGCCGCGATGGTCCTCGGCTATGGCGACAGCATCGCCTACGACCAGCTCGTCGAGCGCATCACCGGCCATCGTCCCGACAAGACCCACCGTTTCACCGACTGGTCGCGCCGCCCGCTCACTCAGGAGCAGGTCCACTACGCGGTCTCCGACGTCACCCATCTGCGCGACGTGTTCGCTGCGCTCGATGC
Organism: Rhodopseudomonas sp. BR0G17; assembly: GCF_010907025.1. Taxonomy (NCBI): domain Bacteria; kingdom Pseudomonadati; phylum Pseudomonadota; class Alphaproteobacteria; order Hyphomicrobiales; family Nitrobacteraceae; genus Rhodopseudomonas; species Rhodopseudomonas sp. BR0G17. Next base: position 8,453 of record NZ_QUML01000034.1, read on the forward strand.
CGACCTGAAGAAGCGCGGCCGCAGCGATTGGGTCAGCGAGGAAATGGAAGTCCTGACCTCGCCGAATACGTATGACGTCCACCCCGAGCGCGCCTGGGAAAGGCTGAAGACGCGCGTGCGCAAGCCCAAAGAGCTTGCGGTGCTGATGGAGATCGCCGCCTGGCGCGAGCAGGAAGCGCAGAGCCGCGACGTGCCGCGCTCGCGCGTGCTCAAGGACGATGCGCTCGGCGACATCGCCACCCACGCGCCGACCTCGCTGGAGAAGTTGGCCAACCTGCGCTCGCTGCCGAAGGGATTCGATCGGTCGAAATGGGGCACCGAGATCGTCGCAGCGGTGCAGCGTGGGCTCGCGCGCGATATGGCTTCGCTGCCGAAGATCGACAAGCCGCGGAACAACTCGAACGGCACCGCGATCGTCGAACTGCTCAAGGTGCTGCTGCGGATGACCTCCGAGCGCCACGCCGTCGCTGCCAAAGTCATTGCGACCGTCGACGACCTTGAACAGATCGCAGCCGATGACAATGCCGATGTCGGCGCGCTACGCGGCTGGCGCCGCGAGTTGTTCGGCGAGGCGGCTCTCGCTCTGAAGCACGGCCGGCTGTCGCTTGCGATCGAACGCGGCAAGGTGATTCAGGTCGACCGCAGCGCCGCCACTCGGAGCTCAAGCGCCGAACAATGATCGTTCGACCGCAGCCTAATCTGCTTCAGCTGTTCTTTCTGGTTCAAGGCTCGGTGGTGCAGCGGATCTTTCCGCAGGCGCTGCTGATCGCGGCCTTGTCGGTCGCGGTGGTGTGGGCGCATCACGCCTATCCGGGCCTCGTCTCCGATTTCAACAGCGCGCCGTTCACGGTGCTCGGCATCGCGCTGTCGATCTTCATGGGCTTCCGCAACAACGCCTGTTACGATCGCTGGTGGGAGGCTCGCCGGCATTGGGGCGAGCTGATTTGTCTCAGCCGCAATCTGGCGCGGCAGACGCAGATCCTGCCCTGCTCCGGCGAAGAGCCGGAGCGCAGCCGGCGGACGCTGCTGAGGCTGGCGATGGCATTCGCCCAAGCACTGGTGCTGCATCTTCGCCCAGGAATCGACACCACCAAGGTGACGCGCCATCTCACCGTCGAAACCCGCGCGCGCTATGAGGCCAGCTGCAACGCGCCCGAAGTCATCCTCTCAGCCATGCAGGCCGAACTGGCGGCACTGCATCGTAGCGGCGAACTACGCGACATCCCGTTCCAGATCATCGATCGCACCATCGGCCAGATGGCGATGGTGCAGGCTGCGTGCGAACGCATCCGTTCGACGCCGGTGCCGTTCGGCTATTCGCTGCTGCTGCACCGAACCGCTTACGTGTTCTGCCTCCTGCTGCCGTTCGGCTTCGCCAACACGCTCGGCTGGCTGACGCCGTTCGCCACGGCGCTGGCGGCCTACACCTTCTTCGGCCTCGACGCGCTCGGCTCCGAGCTGGAAGAGCCGTTCGGCCAACTGCCCAACGATCTGCCGATCGCCGCGCTCGCCGATACGATCGAGATCAACCTGCGCGAAGCTCTCGGCGAAACCGACCTGCCGCCCTTGCCGAAGCCGGTCAACCACATCCTGGTGTGAGCAACTAAGAGCTGGGCAGACTTCAGCGCAGCACGATCGTCCCTGATCGCCCGACCATCTTGGCGAGCTGCTTGAACCGGCTGCCGACGCGATCGGCGACGAGATCGACCAGGCTGTGCTCGAACACCAGCATCAGCTTGCGGCCCTCGGTGCGGAAATGCGTTGCAGGCAGCACGCCCGGCCGCGCCGCGCTGATCAGATGCGCCACCCGGAACGCGGCGCCGAGCAGCCGGGCGCGTTCGTCGAGCGCTTCGGTCACCAACTCGCGCGCCGACATCGGCGGCTCGTTCTGTTCGCTGAAGCCAGCGTAGCGGTAGTACACCGACAGCCCCATGAAGGCACGGTCGCGATGGGTGACGTCACCGAAGTTGGCGTTGGCGATCAGCGACAGTGTCTGCTCGCCGCGATGATCCGGATGCACGCGCCAGCCGACGTCGGACATCAGGCAGGCGGCGCGGCGGAGGCGGCGATCCTCATCGGTTTCCTTGACCTTGGCGACGCGGAACAGCCGATCGGTCCATTCGATCAGCTCCTCAGCATGCCGCGCCGATCGCGACAACAGCAGGTTCAGGTTCTGCGCGGCGCACAGCAGCCCATCCTTGGCGCGCTCTTCCGGCGGCAGCTGCTCGTACAGCAGTCCTTCGCGCACGCCATAGGTCGAGAACACGATCGTCTTCGGCTTCGCAATGCGGATGACGTATTCGAGCACGACCGCCGCATAGGCGAGCAGCGGTCGCCGCGCATCCGCGACGACTTCGATATCGGCGAGCTGATTAGCAGCCGCCAGCACCCGCAGCCGCTGCGCGAACCGCAAGGCTTCGGCTGCCGAGATCGAATAGCCGTGCATCACTTTGAGCGAATGGCCGCTCTGGATGATGTGGATCCGGGCGAGCGCACGCCAGGTGCCGCCGACCGCATAGAACGTGCGGCCGCGGGCGGTCTTCAACGGTCCCGCCTGGGACAGCAGTTGCTGAGCGATCCGCTCGGCGCGCTTGAGTGACTTCTGCGAGGCGTCCTGCAGAGCCAGGCTGCCGAGCGGCAGGGTCACGCCCTTACGGACGGCGTTGCCGCGGACATCGATCAGTTCGAGCGAGCCGCCGCCGAGATCACCGACGACGCCGTTCGGCTTGTGCACGCCGGAGATCACCCCGAGCGCCGACAGCTTGGCCTCGCGCGGTCCTGACAGGATCTCGATGGTGACGCCGCAGATCCGCTCGGCCTCGGCGATGAAGTCGGGGCCGTTCTTGGCATCGCGGCATGCGGCGGTCGCGATCGCGAACACCTTGCCGACCTTCATCACCCGGATCAGCGCACGAAACCGCCGGAGTGCCACCAGCGCCTTGCTGACGGCGTCCTTCGTCAGCAGCCCGGTGGTCTGCACCTCGCGGCCGAGGCCGCACAGCGCCTTCTCGTTGAAAACGGTGACCAGACTGCGCGCCAGCGCCTCGTAGACCACGAGACGCACGGAGTTCGAGCCGATGTCGATGACGGCGACGCTGGGTTCGCGCCTGTGCGGCTGCTTGCTCAACGTCGTCGTCCCTTAGGAAGTCTGCTGGGACTGCTGACGTTCAGCACGCCGGGTGAGCCGGCGGGGTGAGGATTCCTGGAGCGACTTCCCACGGCCGGACAAGCTCGGATTGGTCATGAAGTAGTTGTGGACGTTGAAGGGCTCCTCGCCCTTGGCCGCCTTCATACGCGTCGACGATCCGTCCGGCAATAACCGCCAGCTTTGCTCGGTATCTTTCAGGTTGGCGACCATGATCTGCTCCAGCACCTGCTGATGCACGGTCGGGTTGAGCATCGGGCACAGCACTTCGACCCGGCGGTCGAGATTGCGCGGCATCATGTCGGCGGAGGAGATGTACACCGCCGCCTTGGCACTGGGCAGGCCGTAGCCGTTGCCGAAGCAATAGATACGGCCGTGCTCGAGGAACCGGCCGATGATCGACTTCACCCGGATGTTGTCCGACAGACCGGGGACGCCCGGACGAAGGCAGCAGATGCCGCGAACCACCAGTTCGACGGAGACCCCTGCCCGCGAGGCTTCGTACAGCGCATCGATGATCTCGGGGTCGACCAATGCATTCATCTTCAGCCAGATCGCGGCCGGCTTGCCGTGGCGGGCAAAGGTCGTCTCGCCGCGGATGTGCTCGAGCATGGTCTTGCGCAGCGTGATCGGCGATACCGCCATCTTCTCGATGTCGCTCGGCTCGGCGTAGCCGGTGATGTAGTTGAACACCCGCGCAGCGTCGCGGCCGAGGATCGGATCGGAGGTGAAGTACGACAGGTCCGTATAAATACGCGCCGTCACCGGATGGTAGTTACCGGTGCCGGTGTGGATGTAGGTCGTCAGGCTGCCGCCCTCGCGCCGCACCACCAGCGACAGCTTGGCGTGGGTCTTGAGCTGCAGAAACCCGTATACTACCTGCACGCCGGCGCGCTCGAGGTCACGTGCCCAGCGGATATTGGCTTCTTCGTCGAACCGTGCCTTGAGTTCGACCAGCGCAGTGACCGATTTGCCGGCCTCGGCGGCTTCTGCCAGCGCGCGCACGATCGGCGAGTTGTTCGAGGTGCGGTACAACGTCTGCTTGATCGCGACGACGTCGGGATCGCGCGCCGCCTGCTGCAGGAACTGAACGACGACGTCGAACGATTCATACGGATGGTGAACGATCAAGTCTTTCTGCCGGATCGCCGCGAAGATATCACCGCCGTGGTCGCGCACCCGCTCCGGATGCCGCGGCACATAGGGCACGAATTCGAGGTCGGGACGATCGACGCGAGTAAGCTGCGACAGCTCGTTCATCGCCAGCACGCCGTCGACCAGGAACACCTCGTCGTCGGCCGCGGTGAGCGCGCGCTGCACGAACACGCGCAGCTCCTCCGGCATTGAGGCGTCGACCTCCATCCGGATCACCGACCCGCGCCGCCGCCGCTTCAGCGCGGTCTCGAACAGCCGCACCAGATCCTCGGCCTCTTCCTCGATTTCCAGTTCGCTGTCGCGGATGATCCGGAACGAGCCCTGGCCCTTGACGTGGTAGCCGGGGAACAGCCGCCCAATGAACAGCGAGGTCGCCTGCTCCAGCGTCATCACCCGCACGGTCTGGTCGCGGCCGTTCGCAGGCAGACGGATGAAGCGGTCGATCCGCGCCGGCATGCGGATCAGCGCGTTCATCGGCTTGCCGTCGGAGACCCGTGCCAGCTGCAGGCCGATGGTGAAGCCGAGGCTCGGGATGAACGGAAACGGATGCGCGGGGTCGATCGCGAGCGGCGTGAGCAGCGGGAAGATGTTGTGGAGGAAGTGATCCTCGATCCAGGTGCGCTCCGCCTTGGTGACGTCCTTGCCGTCCAGCAATAGGATACCGGAATCGGCGAGCACGCCGCGCAGCTCGCGCCAGATCGACTGCTGGTCGCTGGCGAGTTTAGAGACCGCCTCGTTGATCAGCGCGAGCTGTTCGGACGGCGTCAGGCCGTCCGGGCTGCGCTCGGTGATGCCTTCGCGGATCTGCGCCTTGATACCGGCGACGCGGACCATGAAGAATTCATCGAGGTTGTTGGCCGAAATCGACAGAAACCGCACCCGCTCCAGCACCGGGTGGTGCGGATTGACCGATTCTTCGAGCACCCGACGGTTGAAGTGTAGCCATGACAGCTCGCGATTGATGAATCGCTCGGGGCCGGCAGCAATCATCGACGCCGGCTCGGCTTCGCCTTTTTTCTCTTCGATGGCAATCACTTGCTCGGAGTCCATGAGAAATTGATCCAGACCAGGATGTGGCGCACCGCGGCTGCGGCGCCGCGAGACAATGCTGACGCTGCATGACGTTTCCATGACATTGAGAAACGAGGCGCAGAAGCCGTCAAGCGGCCCGCCTTCCCGCCATATGCCGCAGGGCGGGCGCTAGTCGGCGCGCAGCACTTCGGAGGCGAGCGCCCGGGTCACCGGACGGCCGAGCCGCAGCGCCATGGTGTCGAGCTTTTCCACCACCTGGCGGGCAGCCACGAATGACCGGTCGATCCGGTTGGCGAGGTAACCGACCAGCGCAGCGTCGATGCACATCTGGCGGTCGGCGCAGAACTTGACGATCAGGGCACGAAACAGCGCATCGTCAGGCGGCAGCAACGACACCACCGGCACGGCCCGCAGCCGCGACTTCAGGTCGCGCAGGTCGATCGACAAGGCTGCCGGCTCGACCCGGCCGGTGAACAGCACATAGGCCTCGTCTTCCCGCGCCATGTTCATCAGGTGGAAGAGCGCCCGCTCGTCGAAGCTGCCCGGCACAAGGTCTTCCACCACCACCGCGCCGGTCGCCAGCGCGCCGGGCACCGCTGCGGCATTCAGCGCCTGCGCCGCGGTCGACCGGGCGCCCGCCAGTTCGGCCCAGATCGCTGCCAGGTGGCTCTTGCCGCTGCCCTCGGGGCCAACCAGCATCATGATACGGTTGGGCCAGTCCGGCCAGCTCTCGATCAGAGACAGCGCCGCGGTGTTGGCCGAACCTTCCAGGAAATCCTCGCGCGACAGGCTTTCGGCATGCGGCAGGTCGAGGGCTAATTGTCGAGGTTCAACGCGAACTGGCACGGGGCGCTCCATGCCGGCCCAAAACGCGGCCGGCCGACGCGGTCAACGGCTTGGCTCGATCGTGCTCATATGCCGCATCCACTCGACGAGATAGAGGGAGACGGAAAGCAAGGTCAAGACGGTCACCGCGCCCATCAGAAAGAGGTCGTAAGGCGCGGGTTCGAAGCCGAAGGCGAGCGCGCCGAGGATCAGCGCGGCGAACGACACCTGCGCGACGGTGTTCAGCTTCGACACCATCAGCGGCTTCATCGGGATCGGCCTCCCGAACACCCAGGAGATCATCACCGCACCGACGATCATGATGTCGCGCGACACCACCAGGATCACCAGCCAGCGCGGGATCGCCCCCCAGATCCCGAGCGAGACGTAGATCGAGACCAGCAGCGCCTTGTCGGCGAGCGGATCGAGCAGCGCGCCGAGCTCACTGGACATGTTGAAGCGCTTGGCCAGAAACCCGTCGACCGCGTCGCTGACCCCGGCCACCACGAACACCGCGAAGGCGATTTCCATCTCATTGGACGCGATCGCCCAGACGATCACCGGCACCAACAGGATGCGGCAAAGCGTAATGATGTTTGGAATGCTCACGCAACGTTCCCGGCTTCCGGCCCAAATCCGCCGAAAAACCTCGACTTTCGACGGTTGAGCGGGCTGGTTTTCTACATAGACCATGCTGGGTCCCCTTGCGAGCCATTGCACGCTGGCGGAATCCGACGTAACCACCCCAAAACATCGGCCGGGCGCGGACAAGCGGGACTTAGGTCTAGCGTCGTCGCGCCGGCGAAATCGACGGCGGGCTCCGCCCTGGCGACGGATGCCCGGGTGCCGCACAGCTTGAATTGGGAAAACCGGGCATGACCGAGCGGAAGCACGGCCTCACCTACGCCGACTCCGGCGTCGACATCGATGCGGGCAACCGGCTCGTCGATCTGATCAAGCCGATGGTGCGCGCCACCGCGCGGGCCGGCGCGGATTCCGAGATCGGCGGCTTCGGCGGCCTGTTCGATCTGAAGGCGGCCGGCTTCAAGGATCCGGTGCTGGTCGCCGCCACCGACGGCGTCGGCACCAAGATCAAGGTAGCGATCGACGCCGGCCTGCACACCGGCATCGGCATCGACCTGGTCGCGATGTCGGTCAACGACCTCGTGGTGCAAGGCGCCGAGCCGCTGTTCTTTCTCGATTACTTCGCCTGCGGCAAGCTGGATCCCGAGGCGGCCGCCGAGATCGTCGCCGGCGTGGCGGAAGCCTGCCGCGAGTCCGGCTGCGCGCTGATCGGCGGCGAGACCGCCGAAATGCCGGGCCTGTACAAGGACGGCGACTACGACCTCGCCGGTTTCTCGGTCGGCGCCGCCGAGCGCGGCACGCTGCTGCCGTCGAAAGATATCGCCGAGGGCGACGCGGTGATCGGGCTGGCCTCCTCCGGCGTGCACTCCAACGGCTTCTCGCTGGTCCGCAAGATCGTGGAGAAATCCGGCCTGCCCTATGACGCGCCTGCGCCGTTCTCGCCGGTGATGACGCTCGGCGGTGCGCTGCTGGCGCCGACCAAGCTCTATGTGAAGTCCTGCCTGCAGGCGATCCGCGACACCGGCGCCGTCAAAGGCCTCGCCCACATCACCGGCGGCGGCTTCACCGAGAACATCCCGCGCGTGCTGCCGAAGCATCTCGGGGTCGGCATCGACCTGCCGCGGATCCCGGTGCTGCCGGTGTTCAAGTGGCTCGCCGAACAAGGCGAGATCGCCGAACTCGAGCTGCTGCGCACCTTCAACTGCGGCATCGGCATGGTCATGATCGTCAAGGCCGACGCCGTCGATCAGGTCATTGAGAGCCTCACCGCCAGCGGCGAAAGCGTGCACCTGCTCGGTCAGGTCATTGCCGCCAAGGGCGAGCAGCGCGTGGTCTATGACGGCCACCTCGACCTCGCCTGGTGAGCGCGCCGATGAAGCCTCGCGTTGCTATCCTGATTTCCGGGCGCGGCTCCAACATGGCCGCGCTGATTGAAGCCGCGGCTGAGGACGGCTTTCCGGCCGAGATCGCTGTGGTGATTTCCAACGTGGCGACGGCGGGCGGCCTTGCGATCGCCGAGCGCAGCGGCATCGCCACCGTGGTGATCGAAAGCAAGCCGTTCGGCAAGGATCGCGCCGGCTTCGAAGCCAAGCTGCAGGCCGAGCTCGACGCGCGCGGCATCGAGCTGATCTGCCTCGGCGGTTTCATGCGCCTGTTTACGGCCGAGTTCGCGCAGCGCTGGTACGGCCGGATGCTGAACATCCACCCGTCGCTGCTGCCGTCGTTTCCCGGCCTCGATCCGCATGGCCAGGCGTTGCGCGCCGGCGTGAAGATCTCCGGCGCCACTGTGCACTTCGTCACGCCGGACACCGACGCAGGCCCGATCATCGTCCAGGGCGCGGTCCCGGTGCAGGACGACGACACGCCGGACACGCTGGCCGCACGCGTGCTCGCGGTCGAGCATCGCATCTACCCAGAGGCGCTGCGGCTGCTCGCTGCCGGCCTGCTCCGGTTCGACGGCGATCTCTGCCGGTCCGCCACGCAAAGCGCAGCTGAGCGAACGCTGATCGTGCCCGCGGCCAGCTGAGCGGCAGCACGAAGTTCCCCCGGCTTTCGACCGGGGGCAGTCCGACGAACCTTCGGCCTTGAATTAGGAGATCTTCAGGTTCTCCGCCGAGGTACGGCCGCGATTTTCGACCAGATCGTACTCGATCGCCTGGTTCTCGTTGAGCGTGCTCAGCCCAGCGCGCTCGACCGCCGAAATATGGACGAAAACGTCCTTATCGCCCGTGGTCGGACGGATGAAGCCATACCCTTTTGTGGGGTTGAACCATTTGACGGTGCCCTTTTGCATCGCCTGCCTCCCGATCTAGATACAAAAAAGACGCGGCACGCTGCCCGCGTGCCACGCCACAAACGGCGAACCCAATGCGATATCGATTTCCCAGTCGCGAAACATAAAGCCGAAGGGGCCAGATCCGATTGCGGGTCAATTGCAACACGAAATTTGTGGTATAGCAAGTGTCGCGCAACGCACCGTGCTGATCTCGTGTAGTACGTAGCGTAACTGATCAGTTCCGATGCAGCGCACGCTGCAATCTGCAGCACGCGTAGTTCGTCCGCCTCACCGCTGCTGCCTGTTTCACTCGCACTGACTCAATTTCGCGCATGTGAGCAGCTGTGCCGTTTGCTGCACTGCCGAACTGCGTCGCCACTACGGCGAGGATGCGACAATATTGGACACCCGCGAGACGTGGCCACCCCCGCCTCTGTCCGGTAAGCTCCCTTCTGAATCGGCGCAGCCGGTTCCACGGACATCCACCCATCACCAAGGAGCCGTTGATATTTTGGCGAACGATCTTCAAGCTAGCTCTCCTGCGGTGAGAAATCGAATTCTGGCGCAGCTCGCACCGGACGATTTCGAAGCGCTTAAACCATTGCTCCGGCCCGTCGAGTTTCGCGGTCGCGCTGTACTGCAGGAGGCCAACCGACGCGTCGAATGCGTTCACTTCATCGAGGACGGCCTGGTGTCGCACCTCTCTGGAACCCGCACCGACTTCGTTGAAACGGCCATGGTCGGCTATTTCGGCTACGTCGGGGTTCCGCTGGTGCTGGGAGCCGATGTCGCGTCGCAGCGCTCGGTCGTGTGCATGCCGGGAACTGCGCTGAGGGTCGAGGCCGACGATCTGGCACGGGTGATGGCCGACCGGCCGCAGATCCGTGAAGAGATGCTGCGCTACGTGCCGGCTCTGATCGCCCAAAATACACAGAGCGTGCTCTGTGCCGCCAAGCACGAAATCAATCAGCGTCTCGCACGCTGGCTGCTGCTGGCGAACGATCGCATTCAAAGCGACGTGCTGTACATCACGCACGAACTGCTCGCCTCCAGCATGGGCGTTCGCCGTGCGAGCATCACCAACGCGCTGCTGCAGCTCGAGGCTGAAGGTGTGGTGGAGAAGCGCCGCGGTGCCGTGCGGATCGTGGATCGCCAGGCGCTGGAAAGCCGCACCTGCGATTGCTACCACATTGTGCGCGAAGCCTATGATCGCACCCGCACCGTCGAGTGCTGCGGTCACGATGGGGCCGATCACAGCCACCACGGCTTAGTCGCCGGAACTGCCTGAGACCAGCCCACTTTCAGGTTCATGGAAAAAGCGAGCCGCGCGGCTCGCTTTTTTCTTGTCCGGCGCGGCAGCGGCAAGCTGCGGTTAGGCGCCCTGCTCGACCGATTGCCGGCTTCGCCAGATTGATCCCGCGATCAGCACCACGATGGCGCCGACCACGGCGAACAAGTGCTCGCCGACGCCGCCGTTGCTGGCGAGGTGCGTGTACATCCCAACCATTGCGAACCACGCATCGAGCTGACCGCCGATCGGCGCATCGAGCTTGTTCACCAAAGGCAGCACGACCGGATCGGTGGCGATCACCTGCCCGGCGATCCAGCCGAGCAGCGCAGCACCGGCCCACACCAGGATCGGCAGTTTCTCCAGAACCATCAGGATCAGTGCCGCGCCCGCCACGATCAGCGGAACGCTGATAGCGAGCCCAAGGATCAGCAGCGGCACACTGCCATCCGCGGCAGCCGCGACCGCGATGACGTTGTCGAGACTCATGATGATGTCGGCAACGACAACGATCTGAACGGCGTGCAAAAGATGCGAGGCCGCTTGGACGCTGTCTTCATCTTCGTTCTCGGGGACCACCAGCTTGGCGGCGATCACCAGCAGCGCCAGGCCGCCGACCAGCTTCAGATACGGCCACTCCATCAGCGTGGCGACGATGCCGGTGAAGACGATGCGTAGCAGGACGGCAGCGCCCGCGCCGAGCACCATGCCCCACAATCGATGGTTCGGCTTCAGGCCGCGGCAGGCGAGCGCGATCACCAGCGCGTTGTCGCCAGACAACAGCACGTTGATCCAGATGATCTTGCCGACGGAAATCCAGAATTCGGTCTGCTGAACGCCGCTCTTGAATTGGGCGACGATCGACCAGAAGGTCGCGGGGTCAAAGACGTGCAGCACCCAGTCCACGATCTTTCCCCGACTGCGCCGGCATCCCGCGGCCGCCGAAGATCAGCGGCCGGGGACGTCCGACGGGTAATGCTTATCCGACGATTTCGTTGCCGGAGAAGAACTGGGCGATCTCGATCTTGGCGGTTTCAGCCGCGTCCGAACCGTGCACCGAGTTCTCGCCGATCGACTTGGCGTGCAGCTTGCGGATGGTGCCGTCAGCCGCCTTCGACGGATCGGTCGCGCCCATCACGTCGCGGTACTTGGCGATCGCGCCCTCGCCTTCGAGCACCTGAACCACCACCGGGCCGGAGATCATGAAGTCGACCAGCTCGCCGAAGAACGGGCGTTCCTTGTGCACGGCGTAGAAGGTCTCGGCCTGGTCGCGGGTCATGCGGATGCGCTTCTGGGCGACGATCCGCAGACCGGCCTTTTCGATCAGCGCGTTGATCGCGCCGGTGATGTTGCGCTCGGTCGCATCGGGCTTGAGAATCGAGAAAGTCCGTTCGATCGCCATGGAATGTCCTTGAAAGCTAAGGGCGGGAGGAGTTGCCGGGCTTATATCGGCGCCGCCGCGCGCGGGCAAGCTGCGGGTGGCGATTCATCCGGCACTGATCTGTTCGTGCCGGTTGCCTTTGCGGCCCGACCCGGCCAAAACGCGCCATGCTCACGCTTACCGACATTTCGATCCGGCTCGCCGGACGGCTGTTGATCGACCAAAGTTCGGTCCAGATCGCCCCCGGCGCTCGCGTCGGCTTCATCGGCCGCAACGGCGCCGGTAAATCCACCCTGTTTCGCGCGATCCGCGGCGAGCTTGCAACCGAGACCGGTCGGATCACCCTGCCGCCGCGGTGGCGGATCGGCAGCTTGGCTCAAGAGGCCCCGAACGGGCCTGAGACGCTGCTGGAGGTGGTGCTGACCGCCGACATCGAGCGGGCCGCGCTGCTGCATGAGGCGGAAACCGCCCAGGACCCGCACCGCATCGCCGACATTCAGACCCGGCTGGTCGACATCGACGCCCACTCCGCGCCGGCGCGGGCGAGCGCCATTCTCAGCGGACTCGGCTTCTCCGCCGCCGATCAGGCCCGCTCTTGCTCGGAATTCTCCGGCGGCTGGCGGATGCGCGTGGCGCTGGCCGCGACGCTGTTCGCCGCGCCCGACCTGTTGCTGCTCGACGAGCCGACCAACTATCTCGACCTCGAAGGCACGATGTGGCTCGAGGACCATCTCGCCAACTATCCGCGCACCGTGATCGTGATCAGCCACGATCGCGACCTGCTCGATACGTCAGTCAACGAGATCCTGCATCTCGACCGCGGCCGGCTGGTCCACTTCCGCGGCAGTTACTCGGCCTACGCGGACTTCCGCGCCAACAAGCTGGCGCTCGACGCCAAGAACGCCAAGCGTGACGAAGCGCGGCGCAAGCATCTGCAGGACTTCGTCGACCGCTTCAAGGCCAAGGCTACCAAGGCGCGGCAGGCGCAATCGCGCGTCAAGATGCTGGAGAAGATGAAGCCGATCGCGCCGCTGGTGGCGGACGACACTCCGGAGATCAACTTCCCTGCCCCTGAGAAAACGTTGTCGCCGCCGATCATCGCGGTCGACAACGTCGCGGTCGGCTACGACCCGAAACATCCGGTGCTGCGCCACGTCACGCTGCGGATCGATCCGGACGATCGGATCGCGCTGCTCGGCTCCAACGGCAATGGCAAGTCGACCCTGGTGAAGCTGCTGGCGAACCGGTTGGCGCCGTTCTCGGGATCCGTGACGCGGGCGGACAAGCTGTCGATCGCGTACTTCGCGCAGCATCAACTCGATGAGCTGAACGAGGACGGCTCGACCTATGACCACGTCCGCAGGCTGATGCCCGATGCGCCGGAGAGCAAGATCCGGGCGCGTGCCGGCGCCATGGGCTTCTCCGGCAAGGCGGCCGACACCCTGGTCAAGAGCCTGTCGGGCGGCGAGAAGGCGCGCCTGCTGCTCGGGCTCGCGACCTTCTACGGCCCGAACATGATCATCCTCGACGAGCCGACCAACCATCTCGACATCGACAGCCGCGCGGCGCTGGCGGAGGCGATCAACGACTTCCCCGGCGCGGTGATCATGGTGTCGCACGACCGCTATCTGATCGACGCCTGCGCCGATCGATTGTGGGTGGTGGCCGAGCACAAGGTGAAACCGTTCGACGGCGATCTCGACGATTATCGCCGGGCCGTGCTGTCGTCCCGTGGCGCCCGAACGACGTCGTCAGAGACCAAGGAACGCAAAGCCGATGACAGCGCCGCCAAGGCGTCGGCACCGCGCCCCAAGAAGACGGTTTCGCTGAAGCAACAGATCGCCGACGCCGAAACCGAGATCGACCGCATCACCGCGATCATCGAGAAGATCGATGCAGCGCTGGCGATCCCGGACCTTTTCACCCGCGATCCAAAACAGGCCGCTCAACTCAGCACCGCGCGAGCCAACGCGCAGGCGGCCTTGCAAGCTGCGGAAGAGAAGTGGCTGGAGGCGAGCGCGGCGCAGGACGCCGCGCAAAACTGAGCGCTACTGCGCCGAGCGCGCGCTTCGCTTCTTCGCGCGCGTCGGCTTGCGTTCCTGGACAGCGTCAGGTGCACGCTCGATCGCGCTGAGCCGGCCCGCCGTGAAGGTGTAGATGCCGGCACGCGCTCCGCGGTTATAGGTCAGGACCGCGAGACGGTCGCCGCGCTCATTGTTCGACAGGCTGACGTGGTCCGGCGCACCGAGGCCGCGCGCGACGTCGCATTCGGTGTGGCCGAGCGCGACCGTGCCGCCTGCTGTCATCGGAGCGGCCTGCCCGTCCTGCGGCGCGTTGGGATCGCCCGGCGCCGGCCCCATGCCAGGGCAGCGGCCGTCGGCGCTGATCAGGTCTTCCGGAGTGACCGGTTTGTCCGGCGTCAGCGGCGGGGTCTCGATCGAGATGTTCTTGATGAACACCCGGCCCGGCTTCGAGAACCACTCGGCGTCGCGCGACAGGAATTCAGGAGTGCCGGAACAACCCGCAAGCAAGGGCGTGGTCAGCGCCAGCGTTATGAACAGCGGCCGCACGGAAAACTTCTGATACACGATCGATCGCGCCCCAATAGAGATCTTAAGCACTTGTCCAATCACCGATTTACGGCACCACCGTGACGGCCTTGCCGTAGCCCTGCGGTCGCCTTCAGCATCCACAGCCTGTTGCCTAGTCTCGCCCGCCTAGTCCCGCCGCTGCCAGCGACCGGCCTCGTCGGCCTGCCAGTACGTCACCTCAAAAGCCTTCGCTTTGCACTGCTTCCAGGCGTCGCGGGCCATGGCCACCGCCTCGTCGTCATCGCCGTTAAACAGCAGCACCATCCGTTCGTAGCTGCCCGAATCCTCGGGCAGCGCTGCGTTGTCGACGAGGAACCGGACCTTGGCTCCGTTCGGATTGCCCTCGCCCGTGGTCAGCAGGATCGGCTGTTGCGCGGCGTCTGCCACACGCCAGGTGGCGTGCGGCAGAAACGAGTCGTCGCGATAGGTCCAAAGATGCGAGTCGAGCGCGTCGGCCCGCTCCTCGGATGTCGACTGCACCACCACCCGCCAGCCGCGCGCGAGTGATTTCTCGAGCAGCGGCGGCAGCACCTGTTCGACGGTCCTGCCTTGGAGGTGATAGAACAGCACTTCGGTCATCGCGCCGATTACTTCTTGGCTTCGTAGTACTCCGCCACGAGCTGATTGAGCAGACGGACGCCGTAGCCAGAGCCCCAGCTCTGATTGATCTCGTTCTTCGGCGAAGCCATCGCGGTGCCGGCGATGTCGAGATGCGCCCACGGCGTGCCGTCGACGAAGCGCTGCAGGAACTGCGCCGCGGTGATCGAACCGCCGTTGCGCGATCCGGTGTTCTTCATGTCGGCGAACTGGGAATCGATCTGCTTGTCGTATTCCGGGCCGAGCGGCATCCGCCAAACCTTCTCGCCGGTGGACTGACCAACGGCGGTCAGCCGCTCCGCGAGCTGATCGTTGTTGGAGAACAGGCCGGCATATTCGGTACCGAGCGCCACCATGATGGCGCCGGTCAGCGTCGCCAGATCGACCATGAACTTCGGCTTGTGCTTCTGAGCCACGTACCAGAGCACGTCGGCCAGCACCAAGCGGCCCTCGGCGTCGGTGTTGATGATCTCGATGGTCTGGCCCGACATCGAGGTGACGATGTCGCCCGGCCGCTGCGCGTTGCCGTCCGGCATGTTCTCGACCAGACCAATCGCGCCGACTGCATTGACCTTGGCCTTGCGGGCCGCGAGCGCGTGCATCAGGCCGACGACGCAGGCCGCGCCGCCCATGTCACCCTTCATGTCTTCCATGCTGGCCGACGGCTTGATCGAGATGCCGCCGGTGTCGAAGCACACGCCCTTGCCGACGAAGGCGAGCGGCTGCTCGCCCTTCTTGCCGCCGTTCCAGCGCATGATCACGGTGCGGCCGGGATGTGCCGAGCCCTGCGACACGCCGAGCAGTGCGCCCATCTTCAGCTGGGTCATCGCCTTGACGTCGAGGATCTGGACCTCGACGCCGAGCTTCTTGAGCTGTGCGGCCCGCTTGGCGAATTCTTCCGGATACAGCACGTTCGGCGGCTCGTTGACGAGCTCGCGCGCCAGGATGACGCCGTCGACGACATGGCTGTCGGGCGTGAACGCCTTCTTGGCCGCGGCCGGATCGGCCACCGCGAGCGTGACGCTGGCATTCGCCGCGCCGTTCTCGTCGTCCTTCTTCTTGGTCTTGTAGCGATCGAACTTGTAGGCCCGCAGCCGGATGCCGGAGGCGATCGCGGCCGCCTGCTCGGGCTTCATCGCGCCGGTCGGCAGATCGGCAATCACCGTCACGGCCGTATCGCCCGCGCCGATCTTGCCGGCAACCGCGCCGCCGAGCTTGAGCAGATCGTAATCGTTGATCGACGCGACCTTGCCGGCGCCAACGACGATCAGGCGGCCGACCTTCAGGCCCTCAGGGGCCAACAGATCCAGGGCGGAACCGGACTTGCCCTTGAACTGCGCGGTGGCAGCCGCGCGCTTGACGGTGGCAACCGCTGCCCCCAAGGCCTTGGTCGCCGTCGCGCCGAACTTCAGACCGTCGTCGCAGAACACGATCAGCGTGCCGCGCGCGGGCGTAGAAAACGGGACGAAACCGACCTTGACGGCGTCGGGCATTGGCATTCCTCCAAAAACAGGCTGTCGGCGGAAACGATCCGGCAGGCGCGGGTCCAAAGCCGTTGTTTTGGAGCGTTGAGGCGTCAAGTCAAGACAACATCGCTAAGCCGCGCAGCTTTCACGGGAAAGTGGATTGCGCGGCGCCCCGCCGGCAGATCGGCGGCGAGGTCACCGTCAACGGGGCAGTTGCCCTGTCTTTACATTGCGCGAGACGGGAATCTGTGGTCTTCGGGAGCCGGTCGCGCACCATTAACCATATCCCCAGTGCGCCGCGTCCCGGCCATTTTGTTGACAGATCAGACAGATGGTAATGGCAACCTGGGACAAGGCCGGGCTTTCCGCCCTGGGGAGGATTCATCATGAATCCGGGCGGCCATAGAATCCGGATTCGAGGGGATCGTACTGAGCGATGGGCTCCATCGACCGCTATATCTTCCGCACGACGCTGGTGTCGTTCGCGGTCGTGATGGGCAGCCTCACGGGTGTGATCTGGATCACCCAGGCGCTGCGCGGCATCGATTTGATGACCAGCCAGGGCCAGACCATCATCACCTTTCTCGGGCTGACCGGCCTCGCCGTTCCGGTGCTGGTGCTGGTGATCGCTCCGATCGCGCTGATGATCGCGGTGGCCCACACCCTCAACCGACTGGCAACCGATTCCGAAATCATCGTGATGAACGCCGCCGGCCTGTCGCCGATTCGGCTGTTCCGGCCGTTCTTCTACGCCACCATGGTGGTGGCGGCGCTCGTGATCATCATCGGCGCCTATATCGCCCCTGATGGGCTCCGCCGGATCGCGCGGTGGGACAGCGAGATTACCGCCGACGTGCTCGCCAACGTGCTGCAGCCCGGCCGGTTCGCTCAGCTCGAACAGGGGCTGACGATCCGGGTTCGCGAACGTCAGCCGGGCGGTCTGCTGGTCGGCGTGTTCATCGACGACGCCCGCGCGCCCAACGAGCGCATCAGCATCATCGCCGACCACGGCACCGTCGTGAAAAACGACAAGGGCTCGTTCCTGGTGCTGGAAGACGGCCACCTCGAGCGTTTCCAGACCGGCAAGGAAGAGCCCGCGTTGGTGGCGTTCAGCCGCTATGCCTTCGACATGTCGAAGTTCTCGCGTGCCCGCGACGTCGCTTATGGCATTCGCGAACGCTATCTTTGGGAACTGCTGTGGCCCGCGGAGAACGATCCGCTGCTGGCGCGGCTGCCGACCGAATTCCGCTCGGAAATGCACGATCGGTTGCTGGCGCCGATCTATCCGTTCTTCTTCGCCGCGGTCGCCTTCGCCTTTCTCGGCCTTGCCCGCACCACCCGACAGAGCCGCAACTTCTCGATGGCCGGCGCAGTACTGGTCGCTTTCGTGGTGCGACTCGCCGGGTTCGCGTTGTCGGTGATCGCCAACAAGACGCCTTACGTCGCCGGCCTGCAGTATCTGCTGCTGTTCGTCGCCACCGGGACGTGCCTGTGGCTGATCAACCGCAACGTCGTGATCGAACCGCCGGCGCGTGTGACTGAAGCCCTGAACGCCTTCAATGCGTCGATCGCCCGGTTGATCCGTCGACCGGTGCCGGCGTAACGCGGGGCGCATGATGGTCGTCAACACGCTCGGACGCTACTTTGCCCGCCGCTTCGTGATCGCCTCGCTCGGGGTGTTCTTCGGGCTGTTCGTGCTTTTGGTTTTCGTCGACTATGTCGACCTGCTGCGCCGTGCCGGCGGCCTCGCCGTCTCGGCGTTCTATGTCGCGCAGGCCTCGTTCTGCCGCGTGCCGCAATTGCTCGAACGGCTGCTGCCATTCTGCATCCTGATCGGCGGCATGACCTGCTACCTGGCGTTGTCGCGCAGCCTTGAACTGGTGGTGGCGCGCGCTGCCGGGCTTTCAGCCTGGGAATTCATCTCACCCGCCCTGTGGAGCGCGATCGCGATCGGCATCTTCGCGACCACCGTGTTCAATCCGCTGTCCGCGCACATGCAGGAGCGCGCCAAGCAGATGGAAGCCGAAATGTTCGGCGAGAACACCGGCGGGCTGCAGGATGCCAACGGCTTTTGGATGAACCAGGTTAGCCCTGACGGACAGGCGATCATCAACGCCGCACGCAGCCAGCAGCAAGGCGCGGTCCTCACCGGCATCACGGTGTTTCGATTCGAACCCGACTTCCAGTTCAAGGACCGAATCGAGGCTCGGGAGGCGGTGCTCGAACCGGGGCATTGGCTGCTGAAAAACGTACGCCGTTATACAATGAACGGTGCCCCGGTAGATCAAGACACCCTTGAGTTGCCGACGTCACTCACACTCGCGCAGGTCCGCAACAGTTTTGCCACGCCGGAAAGTGTGTCTTTTTGGCAACTTCCGACCTACATCAAGTCTTCGGAAAACTCCGGTTTTGCGACCGCTGGCTATCGTCTGCAGTATCACAAGCTGCTGGCAAAGCCGTTTTTGCTGGCCGCGATGGTCATGCTAGCTGCTTCTGTGAGCTTGCGATTCTTCCGTTTCGGCGGCGTGCAAAAGATGGTTTTGAGTGGCGTGGCCGCAGGCTTTCTGCTCTATATCCTGTCGAAAGTGACCGAGGATTTGAGTAAGGCTGAACTGATGCATCCGCTTGCTGCAGCGTGGTTGCCCGTGTGCGTGGGCGGTCTCGCTGGATTTCTAGCCTTGCTCTATCAGGAGGACGGATAGTGGCTGCGATGGCCGCCCTCCATGGAAAGCTGTCGACCAAGCGTCGGCGCACCAAGGTGCGCCGCGAGCGTGTGGTGACGGCTGTATTGCTGACGCCGTTTGCTGTGCTCGCGCTTGCGGGCGGGATGCAGGCGGTCGCGATCGATTCCGCCTCCGCTCAGGGCTACACCTACAATCCCCGCCCTGCCCGGCCGAAGCCGCCTCCGCCGCCGGCCGCCAACAACGGCCAGATGCTGGTTCAGGCCAGCGAGGTGAATTACGACTACAATAACAAGCGCGTCGCCGCGGTCGGCAACGTGCAGATGTATTACAACGGCACCACCGTCGAGGCTGATCGTCTGGTCTACGACCAGGACACCAAGCGGCTGCGCGCCGAGGGCAACGTCCGCATGACCGATGCGGACGGCAAAATCACCTACGCCAATTTCCTCGATCTGTCGGACGACTATCGCGACGGCTTCGTCGACTCGCTGCGGGTCGATACGGCGCAGGACACCCGCATCGCGGCGTCGCGCGCGGACCGCACCGGCGGCAATTACAACGTGTTCCAGAACGGCGTGTACACCGCGTGCGCGCCTTGTAAGGACGATCCGAAAAAGCCGCCGCTGTGGCAGGTCAAGGGTGCACGGATCATCCACGACCAGACCGACAAGATGCTGTACTTCGAAGATGCTCGGATCGAGTTCTTCGGCGTGCCGCTCGCCTACATGCCGTATCTGTCGACCCCGGATCCGACGGTCGCGCGCAAGACCGGCTTCCTGATGCCGGCCTACACGAGCAACACGACGTTCGGCTCGGGCTTCGAGATCCCATTCTATTGGGCGCTCGCGCCCGACTACGACGTCACGATCACCCCGCGCATCACCACCAAGCAAGGCGTGTTGATGCAGGGCGAGTTCCGGCAGCGGCTGCTGGACGGTGCCTACGAGGTCCGCGCCTACGGCATCAACCAGTCCGATCCCGCCGCCTTCGGAGCGAATACGCCCGGCAACCGCGACCTCCGCGGCGCCGTCGATACCAAAGGCCAGTTCGCACTCAACGACAAATGGGTGTGGGGCTGGGAAGGCGTGCTGATGTCCGATCGCGCGTTCTTCCTGGACTATCGGCTGGCGCAATATCGCGACAGCTGGGGCACCTTCCTCAATCAATCGACCGAAGCGACGTCGCAGATCTATCTGACCGGCGTCGGCAACCGGTCGTATTTCGACATTCGCGCGATCCACTATCTCGGTTGGGCCGCTGCGGATATTCAGGGCCAGATCCCGGTCGTGCACCCGGTGCTCGACTATTCGAAGACGCTCGATCAGAACATCTTCGGCGGCGAGTTCAGCTACAAGACCAACCTGACCAGCCTGAGCCGCCAGACGGCGCAGTTCGATCCGGTCACCACCATCGCCAACACCACGGGGCTCTGCCTCAACACGTCGGCCGATCCGGCGGCGCGGCTGCCGTCGAGCTGCTTGCTGCGCGGCGTCCCCGGCACCTACACCCGGTTGACCGCGCAGGCCGATTGGCGGCGGTCGTTCACCGACCCGTACGGCCAGATCTGGACCCCGTTCGCTTCGCTGCGCGCCGACGCGATCGACGCCTCGATTTCGAACCAGCCGGGCGTGTCGAACTATCTGCTGCCGGGCGACACTCAGGCGATGCGGCTGATGCCGACCGTCGGCCTGGAATATCGCTATCCGTTCATCAACGTTCAGCCGTGGGGCACCACTACGATCGAGCCGATCGCGCAGGTGATCATCCGCCCGAACGAGTCCTACGCCGGCAAGCTGCCGAACGAAGACGCACAGACCATGGTGTTCGACGCCAGCAATCTGTTCAGCGTCGACAAATTCTCCGGCTACGACCGCGTCGAAGGCGGCGGCCGCGCCAATGTCGGCGTCCAGGCGACCACGCAGTTCGATCAGGGTGGCTCGGTCAACGTGCTGTTCGGCCAGTCTTATCAGCTGTTCGGCCTGAACTCGTTTGCGGTGGCGGACGCCACCAACACCGGCCTCGACTCCGGTCTGGCCAAGCCGAAGTCGGACTATGTCGGCCGAGTGTCGTACTCGCCGAACTCGACCTACAAGTTCACGACCCGCGCACGCTTCAACGAAGCGACGTTCAATGTCGAGCGGTTCGAAGCCGAGGCCAGCGCCAGCTTCAATCGCTGGTCGGTGAGCATGATCTACGGCAACTACGCCGCCCAGCCCGATCTCGGCTTCCTGACACGTCGTCAGGGCATTCTCGGAACCGGAACGCTCAAGATCGCATCCAATTGGGTGGTCTCGGGCGGCGCCCGCTGGGATCTTGAAGCCAACAAGATCAACCAATACATCGTCGGCGCCGGTTACGTGGACGACTGCTTCGTGTTGGCGCTGAACTACGTCACCGGCTATTCCTACGCCAACTACGGAACGACGCCGACGCTCAACCACTCGGTCATGGTGCAGATCGGACTCCGCACCATCGGCATGTTTGCGATGCAGCAGAGTGTGTCTGGCGCAGCGAGCGGCATGTTCGGCCAATAGCGCGCGCCGCGCGGGCCTGAACCGTTTTCCGGCTCGCCACCATCCAGAACCCGATCGGCTGTGAGGTAAACGCGACCCATGACGAGCAAGCTTTCCCTTCGCATCATTGGCTTGGCGCTGTGCTGTGCGGCGGCGACGCTGGGTCTTGGAACGACGCAGGGCCAGGCTCAGTCGGTCGTGGTGATGGTCAATGGCGAACCGATCACCAATTTCGACATCGATCAGCGCTCGAAGCTGAACCGGATGTCGCACAAGGCGGACAGCCGGCAGCAGGTGCTCGAAGATCTGATCGACGAGAAGGTCAAGATCAAGGAAGCCAAGAAGTACGGCGTCAATCCCAGCGATTCCGACATCGACTCCTCCTTCTCCACGATGGCGTCGCGGATGCGGATGAGCACCGCGCAGATGACGAATATGCTGGCCGCTCAAGGCATTCGGCCGGATACGTTGAAGTCCCGGATCAGGGCCGAGATGGTCTGGGCGAGCCTGGTGCGCGGCCGCTTCAAGGACAGTCTCCAGGTCAGCGAGCGTGAAGTTCAGGCGCAGCTCAAGGGCGGAGACGACTCCAAAGCCGTCGAAAGTTTCGAGTATCAACTCCGGCCCGTGGTGATGATCGTTTCGCGCGGCTCGGGTTCGGAGTCACTGGAATCCCGCCGCAAGGAAGCGGAGCAGCTTCGCGGCCGCATTTCGAGCTGCGCCGAGGCGGATCGCGTCTTCAAAGCGATGCCGAATGCGGCGATCCGCGGCATCGTGATGAAGACCTCCGCCGACCTGCCGCCGGCCCTCCGCGAGATCCTCGACAAGACGCCGGTGGGCCACCTCACCCCACCCGAAGCCACCAAGCAAGGCATCGAGATGGTGGCGCTGTGCGAGCGCAAGCAGTCGACAGCCGACACGCCGCGCAAGCGCGAAATCCGTGAGAAGCTGTTCGGCGAGAAGTTCCAGGCGAAGTCGAAAGAGTATCTGCAGGAAGTACGCAAAGCCGCGATGATCGAGTATCGCTGAGACGTTGCAGCGAGCTTCCTTGCGGCACAAGTGCCGGCGGTCCGCGCCTCGGAGTCGATCATGACCGGAATGGCAAAACCACTGGCGCTGACACTCGGCGAGCCTGCAGGGATCGGCCCCGACATCACCCTGGCAGCCTGGCTGCAGCGCGAGCAACACGGACTGCCGCCGTTCTACCTGCTTGGTGATGCCGGCTGTCTGTCCCGCCGTTCCAAGCTGCTTGGCCTCGACGTTCCACTCGCCGAGGTCAAAGCCGAAGACACTGCGGCTGCGTTTGCCACTGCCCTTCCGATCGTCTCCACGGGACAAACCGCAACCGCGCAGCCCGGCCAGCCGAACGACACCAGTGCGCCGGCTGCGATCGCCTCGATCGAGCACGCCGTGGCAGACGTCCAGAGCGGCCGCGCAGCCGCCGTCGTGACCAATCCGATCGCCAAGAGCGTGCTGTACCAAGCCGGTTTCCACCATCCCGGCCACACCGAGTTTCTGGCCGAACTCGCCAAGCGAGACGGCGTCGTGCCGCAGCCGGTGATGATGCTGTGGTGCCCTGCCCTCGCGGTCGTACCGGTAACGATCCATGTCTCGCTGCGCGACGCGATCACCCAACTCACCACCGATTTGATCGTGTCGACCGCGCGGATCGTCATCAAAGATCTGCGCGAGCGCATGGGGATCAAGCAGCCCCGATTGGCCCTCGCCGGCCTCAATCCCCATGCCGGGGAAGATGGGGCGCTGGGCCACGAGGACAGCGCCGTGGTCGCACCCGCGGTCGAGATGCTACGGGGCGAAGGCATCGATGCGCGGGGACCGCTCCCAGCCGATACGATGTTTCATGCGGCCGCACGCAAGACCTATGACTGCGCGATCTGCATGTATCACGATCAGGCGCTGATCCCGATCAAGACCATTGCATTCGACGAAGGCGTCAACGTCACCCTTGGTCTTCCCTTTATCCGGACGTCACCCGATCACGGCACGGCGTTCGACATTGCCGGGAGCGGACGCGCCAATCCCTCAAGTCTGATCGCGGCCTTGAAGCTCGCCGCACAAATGGCATCGGCCAAGACCGCATGAGCGCGATCGACGATTTGCCGCCACTGCGCGAGGTGATCCGGCGGCATGATCTCGCTGCACGGAAATCGCTCGGCCAGAACTTCCTGCTCGATCTCAATC
Source organism: Rhodopseudomonas sp. BR0G17 (assembly GCF_010907025.1). NCBI lineage: Bacteria > Pseudomonadati > Pseudomonadota > Alphaproteobacteria > Hyphomicrobiales > Nitrobacteraceae > Rhodopseudomonas > Rhodopseudomonas sp. BR0G17. Next base: position 32,189 of record NZ_QUML01000034.1, read on the forward strand.
TGACGGCGCGCATCGCACGAGCAGCCGGCCCGCTCGAGGACGTCACGGTGGTCGAGATCGGGCCCGGTCCGGGCGGCCTCACCCGCGCCCTGCTGGCGACTGGCGCCAAGCGTGTCATTGCGATCGAGCGAGATGAGCGCGCACTCGGCGCGCTGGAGGAAATCGCTGCGCACTATCCTGGCCGCCTCGAGATCATCAGCGGCGACGCCATGGAGTTCGATCCGCGCCCGCTGCTGAACGGCGACCGCGCCCGGATCGTCGCCAACCTGCCGTACAACATCGCCACCCCGTTGCTGATCGGCTGGCTGTGCGCCGAGCCGTGGCCGCCGTGGTACGAGATGATGGTGCTGATGTTTCAGCGCGAAGTGGCGCAGCGCATCGTCGCGCATCACGACGACGACGCCTATGGCCGGCTTGCGGTGCTGGCGAACTGGCGCGCCGAGACGCAGATGCTGTTCGACATTTCGCCGTCCGCCTTTGTGCCGCCGCCGAAGGTGACCTCCTCGGTGGTGCGCTTGGTGCCTCGTCAGCAACCTGAGCCGTGCGATCGCGCAGCGCTTGAGCAAGTCGCGGCGGCCGCTTTCGGTCAACGCCGCAAGATGCTGCGTCAGAGCCTCAAATCGCTTGGCGTCGATCCGGCACAGCTTACAGCGGCCGCCGGGATCGATCCGGCGCGGCGTGCCGAGACCGTGCCCGTCTCCGGTTTTGTTGCCATGGCGAACGAATTGGCCAATAGTCGCGCGATAAGAACACAAGCCTGAAAGGGAGAAACCCGACATGACGCAAATGCGTCGCCAGTCTCTGGTGAAATTCGACGCCCCGCTGTGCGAGACCATCATCGATGCGCCGAAGCCGCAGGGGCGCGAAGTGCTGGTGAAGATCGAGCGCTGCGGCCTGTGCCACTCCGACCTGCACATTCAGGACGGCTACGCCGATCTCGGCGGCGGCAAAAAGCTTGATACCACGCGCGGCATGACGCTGCCTTTCACCCTGGGCCATGAGATCGCCGGTGTCGTTGCCGAAGTCGGTCCCGATGCTCCGCAGGAGCTGATCGGCACCAAGAAGGCGGTGTTTCCCTGGATCGGCTGCGGCAAATGCCGTGACTGCCTCGCCGGCGACGAAAACCTGTGCGCCAAGAACCGTTTTCTCGGCGTCTCGATCGACGGCGGCTTCGCGACCCACGTGCTGGTGCCGGATGCCAAGTATCTGCTCGACTACGACCCTCTGCCGACGAACGTCGCGGCGACGTTGATGTGCTCTGGTATCACGGCCTATGGCGCCCTTAAGCGTCTGGTGGACCGGCCGCGTCAGCGCAACCTGCTGCTGATCGGATTGGGCGGCGTCGGCATGATGGGGCTGTCGCTGGCTCAGGCGATGTTCAAGCAGCCGATCGCGGTGGCCGATCTCAGCCCCGCAGCGCGCGAAGCCGCGCTGAAGAACGGCGCGGCCGTGGCCTATGATCCATCGGAGCCTGATGTTGCCAAGCGTATCTTCAAGGAGACCGACGGCGGCTTCGATGGCGTGGTGGATTTTGCCGGCAACGACAAGTCGATGAACTTCGCCGTCAGCACCGTTGCGCGGGGCGGCAAGATCGTGGTCTCGGGCCTGATGGGCGGCCAGTTCAGCTTGCCGATGGTGCAGTGGATCTACAAGCGGATGACTGTCGAAGGGTTCATGGTCGGCACGCTCGAAGAGACTAAAGAGCTGCTGGCCCTTGCGCGTGACGGCAAGGTCAAGCCGACGCCGATGAAGGAAGAGCCGATGCAGGACGCCCAGAAGTGGATCGATCAGCTGCGCGCCGGCAAGGTCGTCGGCCGCATCATGCTGGCGAACTAATCGTCGCCTTCTTCCTGGCATTGCGGGTTCCCAAAGCCCGCAATGCCAGGCTCCGAATTGTCTCACCCTCACCGGATTGTCGGCATATTGCGACCCCATTTGTCGCGGAAAAAACGGGCGAACAGAAGTTCCGTTGTCCGCGTCAGAATGGGGAATGCCATGCACAACCGATCCGCGAAACTGCTGTTGGCCGTGAGCGCCGGCGCGATCGCGAGCGTTGCGATCACAGCAAGCCCCTTATCCTCGGCGCAGGCCGACACCTGCTTGTCGGCACCGAACGCGCCCACCCCGGCCGGAAGTCATTGGTTCTACCGGGCCGATCACGCCAACAAGCGAAAGTGCTGGTACTTGCGCAAGGTTGATGGCGCATCAGCAGCGGCAACTCCTACGGAAGCGACCTCGCCCGAGGCGACCGATACTGCCGAGAGCGCCCCCGCAGCGACAACAACCAGTCCAGCTCCATCTCCCAAAGCCAAGTCCGCTGCAACACCGAGCATGACGCAGCCGACGGCGCCGTCGCAATCGAATGCCGCTCCATTGCGCTCCTCCGTTGCCGATGCCCGCGCCGAATTCGCAGCGCCTCAGCAGCCGCCCACGGCCGCTCCCACGACGACCAATTCGCCGTTCCCCGCACCGGTGCTCACAGCGCCCGTGGAGGCGACACAGGCCGCGGCAACGCCTGCCCCCGCGGCCGAGCCGCCGAGCTCCCCCGCTCCCACCTCGATGAACGATCGCTGGTCGGATTCAGCGGCCGGTGGCGCTCCGGCCAATGCCGATGTCACCGACAAGCTGCGCAAGGCCGCAAAGACGACTAAGTCGGCGCCGGCATCCATCACCGAGGGATCGATGAGCGCAGGCACACTTGCCACGCTGATTGGCGCCCTGCTCGCAGCCCTCGCGGTCGCCGGCGGCATCGCGGCCGCACTCATGAAATTCGGCCGCAGTGAGCCGATCGTCCGGCGTGAGCCCGGCGGACGTCCCGACCTCTGGGCGGGCCGGACCGAACCGGTTGCAACCGACATTTACGCCAACGACTTCCGGTCGAGCCCGATCGACCTCGATGCTCCGCGACGCAAGCCGGCAACACCGCCGCCTGCCGAACACGTCGCGTCGGAGCATGATGTCGAACCGCCCGCCTGGATCAAGGCGGCCCGCGAGCGTCGTATCGCCAATGACAGCATTCGGCCGGGTGCGGCGGAGGTCGGGGCCTCAGACCTCAACAGCGCTCAGTCGCGGGCAGCATCGGAGACGGCGAGCCGATCCGTTGCGGAGCCTGCTCCGCCCGCAGCAGACGAAATCGAACAGTTGCTGGCGCTGGCGCAGAAGCGTTCTGCGGCGTGATCGTCAGCCTTCGAGCTGCTGGCGCATCCCGCGGACGAAGGCGTCCAATCCGACTTGGCGCTCTCGCTTGAGCTGCTCGGCGCGCAGGATCGAGCGCACGGACTCGAAGGCAACGCCGATATTGTCGTTGACCACGATGTAATCGTAGGCGTCGAAGTGGCTCATCTCGTCGCCGGCTTTCTTCATCCGGCCGCGGATCACGTCGTGGGAATCCTGCGCGCGGGTGTGCAGCCGATGCTCCAGCGCCTGCACGGACGGCGGCAGGATGAAGACGCTGACGACGTCGCTTCCAGCGCGACTGCGGAGCTGCTGCGTCCCCTGCCAGTCGATGTCGAACAACACATCGCGGCCGGCTGCGAGCGCGGCTTCGACCGGGGCGCGCGGCGTGCCATAGCGATTGTCGAACACGTTGGCCCATTCGAGGAATTCCCCGGCGCCGACCATCTCGTCGAATCTCGGCCGATCGACGAAGTAATAGTCGCGGCCGTCGACCTCGCCGGGCCGCATCGGCCGTGTCGTTGCCGACACCGACATCTGCAACCCAGGCATCTGCTCGACCAGCATCCGCGACAGCGTCGTCTTGCCGGCGCCGGAGGGCGACGACAGCACGAACATCAGCCCGCGCCGCTCGACACCGCTGTAGCCGCCCGCCGCTCCGTCGCTCATGATTACTCCAGATTCTGAACCTGCTCGCGGAACTGTTCGACGACGTTCTTCATCGCCAGTCCGGCATTGGTCAGCTCCAGATCGATCGACTTGGAGCAGCAGGTGTTGACCTCGCGGTTGAATTCCTGCGCGAGGAAATCGAGCCGGCGCCCGACGGCGCCACCCTTGGCGAGCATCTCGCGGCTCTGCGCGATGTGGGACGCAATGCGATCGAGCTCTTCCCGAATATCGGCTTTGGTCGCCATCATGATGGCTTCCTGATGCAGCCGATCAGGATCGAAACGGTCGGACGTATCGAGCAGCGCCGCGATCTGTTCGGCAAGACGCGCCTTGATCGCATCGGGCTTGCGGCCGGGCGCGGCCTCGGCCTGCTTGGCGAGCGCTTCCAGCTCATCCAGACGTTGAGCCAGCACCGCGCCGAGGCTCGCGCCCTCGCGCTTGCGCATCTCGATCAGGCTCTTCAGCGCTTCACCGAATGCAGTTTCGACGGCGGCGCGTGCGGCCTTCTCCTCGGCCTCGTCGGCCTCGGGCTCGACCACTTCGATGACGCCCTTGATGCCGAGCAGTCCATCGATGCTCGGCGCGACCGCGTCGACCTTGCCGGCGATCTCACTGGCAACCTTCAACACCGAGGCGAGCACATCCTGATTGATCTGGATGCCCGACACCGCGTTGGCGCGCTTGACGGTGAGATTGGCGTAGACGGTGCCGCGGGACAGCACCTCGGCGGCACGCTTGCGGACCGGCGGCTCGATATCGTCCCAGCCGGGCGGCAGCCGCATCCGGAAATCGAAGCCCTTGGCGTTCACCGACTTCAATTCCCACTCGAACACGTAGGGGCCGCTGGCACCGTGGCTACGCGCAAATCCGGTCATGCTCGATAACGACATCGCGTCACTGTCTCCGGATTTCGAGGTTTAAGAATCGCCGCGTATCGGCCGGCGGAACTTAACGCAAACTCCGCCGCGATGTGAACTGCCGGCGCGTGCAAGTTACTCGGTCGCACCGTTCGGCGTCGCGTTGCGGGCGCGGCGCTTCTGCGCGCCGTTCTTGCCGGCCTTCGGCGCCCCCGCAGGCGCGGCTGACGCGGCAGGATCCGCCGCTGGCTCAGTGGCCGGCGCGGCTGCGGCCGGCGGTGTTTCTTCCGGCGGCTCGACGGTGTCGTTCTGGAGCTGCTTTTCCTGGGCGCGGAGCTTGCCGACGTTCTTCTGGTGCACCTCGTAATTGTCGCTGAAGGCGTGACCACCGCTGCCGTCGGCGACGAAGTACAGATCGCGGGTACGAGCCGGATTGGCGGCCGCCTCCAGTGACGCGCGCCCCGGATTGGCAATCGGCCCCGGCGGCAATCCGTCGATCACATAGGTGTTGTACGGGGACGGCTGGGTGATCTCGCTGCGCTTGATCGGCCGGCCGAGCGTGCCCTTGCCGCCGACGAGTCCGTAGATGATCGTCGGGTCGGACTGCAGCCGCATCTTCTTCTGCAGCCGATTGACGAACACCGCGGCGACGCGGGTGCGCTCGTCCGGCTTGCCGGTCTCTTTCTCCACCAGCGACGCCAGCGTCACCAGCTGCTCCGGCGTCTTGATCGGCAGATCCTGACTACGACGCTCCCAGATCTCGCTGAGCACCCGCTTCTGCGCCTGCTGCAAGCGATGGATCACCTGCTCGCGCGGCGTGCCGCGGGGAAACTTGTAGGTCTCCGGCAGTAACGTTCCTTCACGCGGAATTTCCCGAATACTGCCGGTGAAGATCGGATTGTCGGACAGGCGTTCGACGATCTGCTCCGAAGTCAGTCCTTCGGGAATCGTCACCGCGTGCTGAACCACCTTGCCTTCGACGATGGTTCCGATCACGTCGCGCAGGCTGGCGCTCTTCTGAAACAGATACTCACCGGGCTTGAGTTCAGTGCGGGCGCGCAGCGCCATCACACCGCCCGCAAACACCAGCCACCCGTCTTCGATCACGCCTTCGCGTTTCAGGATCTGAGCGATGTCGTCGAGGCCCGCGCGCTGCGGGATGTTGACGACTTTGTCCTGTGCCAGCGGGCCTGGCGCTTCGAGCTTGTTCTTGCCATACACGTACAAGCCGCCGGCACCGATCATCACAACCACGATGAAGGTGATGATCGCGTTGCCGATGATCACCAGCGGATTGCGGGCATGATCGGACCGCTTCGGCGGCGGCGGAAGCTGCTCCGGCTCAAGCGCCGCACGCGGGCTTCTCGGCGAAATCGGCGGCCTTTCACTCATCGGTGCAACCTGAATCCTGTCGGCTCGCATTGGGGCCGGCGCAATCTGCACCGGCGACATTCGGGATCACGACTTCGATGCAATGTCCGGTCTGGAGTCTATCCAGGCGGATGAGGGCTGCAACCGATCATACTCCGAAACTAACGGATCGCGTAGGGTTTAGCAGCGATTGCGGCGAAACGGTGGATGAAGGCGCGCGCGTTTAGTTCGGCACGCGCTGCAACAGCAGCGACGCATTGGTGCCACCGAACCCGAAAGAGTTCGACAACGCAACGTTGATCTCGCGCGACCGCGGCTTCCACGGCACCAGATCGATCGCGGTCTCGACCGAAGGATTGTCGAGATTGATCGTCGGCGGCGCGACATTGTCGCGAATCGCCAGCACGCAGAAGATCGCTTCCACGGCACCGGCAGCGCCGAGCAGATGGCCGATCGACGACTTGGTCGACGACATCGACACACGCGATGCCGCGTTCCCCAGGAGACGCTGCGCCGCACCGAGTTCGATCTCGTCGCCGAGCGGCGTCGAGGTGCCGTGCGCGTTGATGTAGTCGATGTCCGACACCGCGATGCCGCCACGCTTGATCGCGGCGCTCATGCAACGGAACGCACCGTCACCATCCGAGCTCGGCGCGGTGATGTGATGTGCGTCGCCCGACAGACCGTAGCCGATCACTTCGGCATAGATCCGTGCGCCACGCGCCTTGGCGTGCTCATACTCTTCCAGCACGACGACGCCCGCGCCCTCGCCCATCACGAAGCCGTCGCGATCCTTGTCATAGGGCCGCGAAGCCTTGGTCGGCGCATCGTTGAAACCGGTCGACAGCGCCCGCGCGGCGGCGAAGCCGGCCATCGCCAGACGGCTGATCGGAGATTCGGTGCCGCCGGCAACCATCACGTCGGCGTCGCCGAGCGCGATCAGCCGCGCCGCATCGCCGATCGCATGCGCGCCGGTCGAGCACGCGGTGACGACCGCGTGGTTCGGACCCTTGAGGCCGAATTCGATCGAGACGTAGCCCGACGCCAGATTGATCAGGCGGCCGGGAATGAAAAACGGAGAGATCCTGCGCGGGCCGCGCTGCTCGAGCAGCAGCGCCGTCTCGGCGATGCCCTGCAGACCACCGATGCCGGAGCCGATCAGCACGCCCGAGGCGCAGCGCTCTTCTTCGGTGGAGGGACGCCAGCCGGCGTCATCGAGCGCCTGACGCGCCGCCGCCATCGCATAGACGATGAAGTCGTCGACCTTGCGCTGGTCTTTCGGCTCCATCCATTGATCAGGATTGAAGGTGCCGTTGGTACCGTCACCACGCGGAATAATGCAGGCGATCTGGCTGGCGATATCCGACACGTCGAACGCGTCGATCTTGCGTGCACCGCTTTCGCCGGCAAGCACGCGGCTCCAGGTTGGTTCGACGCCGCAGCCCAGCGGCGACACCATGCCAAGGCCCGTGACGACAACCCGTCTCATCTCCAGCACTCCGGCGTAGAATGCGCGATGCAAAATAAGAAGCCGGTGGACCGCTTTTGTGCGGTCCGTCCGGCTTCCATCACACCGCGCGGAGCGTCAGCTCTTTGCGTTCTTCTCGAGAAACTTGGTGGCGTCGCCGACGGTGAGAATCGTCTCGGCGGCATCGTCCGGAATTTCGCAGCCGAACTCTTCTTCGAACGCCATCACGAGTTCGACGGTGTCGAGGCTGTCGGCGCCGAGATCGTCGATGAAGCTGGCGCTATCGACAACTTTCTCGGGTTCGACACCAAGGTGTTCGACCACGATCTTCTTAACCCGCTCGCCAATCTCACTCATCTATTTAACCCCGTGCTGTTCCGTTTCGACCCGACCGACAGACGATACGAGCCATCGTGGTGCGTCAACTCGCTAAGTTCCCGTCGCATCGCGAAGTGTGTTGATTTTGCCCCCGTCCCCGGGTCGAAGCCGACCACCCGGGCGGCAAGCTCCCCATCGCCAATATACAGGGTTTGGACATCCTGCAATGGCCTTCTTTGCTTGTCCGCCAGTGGTTCGGTTATCATACTTCCGATGCATTGACCACAAGCCCGCGGCGACTGCGGGGGACCGCGTGCGCCGCCACAAGCTCGCAGATTGCTGTCAGATCATCGCCATCCCGCCGTTGACGTGAATGGTCTGACCGGTGACGTAGGCGGCCTCATTTGAACTGAGATAAACCGCCGCAGCCGCAATGTCGTCCGGCGTGCCGAGCCGGCCGGCCGGCACCTTGCCGAGAATCGCCTCGCGCTGCTTGTCATTGAGAACGTCAGTCATCGGCGTCGCGATGAAGCCCGGCGCAATGCAGTTCGCCGTGACGTTGCGCTTGGCGTATTCGGCGCCGATCGTCTTGATCATGCCGATCAAGCCCGCCTTCGAGGCCGTGTAGTTGCCCTGCCCCGGATTGCCGGTGACGCCGACCACCGAAGTGATCGCGATGATGCGGCCGAACTTCTTGCGCATCATCAGCTTGGTGGCGGCACGCGTCAGCCGGAAGGTCGCGGTCAGGTTGACCTTGATCACCTCGTCCCAATCCTCGTCGCGCAATTGCACGAACAGATTGTCGCGGGTGATACCTGCGTTACATACCAGGATGTCGAGCCCGCCCATGGCCTCGGCCGCAGCCGGCACCAGCGCCTCGACGTCCGCCGCATCCGACAGATTGCAAGGCAGCACGTGCACGCGTTCGCCGAGCTTACCGGCCAGCGCGTCGAGCGCCTCGCGCCGCGTACCGGAGATCGCCACGGTGGCACCCTGGCCGTGCAGCGCCTGAGCGATCGCGCCGCCGATGCCGCCGGTTGCGCCGGTGACCAGCGCGGTTCTGCCTGTCAGATCGAACATCTCGCCTCCTTGTGCCGGCTTATGCCGAGCGTCCGGCCGCCAGCGCGTCTTTCGCCGACGCGATGTCGTTGGGGCCACCTACGGAAATACCAGTCGCGCCATCCGCGATCCGCTTCACCAGGCCGCTCAGCACCTTGCCGGCGCCGATCTCCAGAAACTGGTTCACGCCCTGTGACGCCATGAAGGCAACCGACTCGCGCCAGCGCACAGTGCCAGTGACCTGCTCGACCAGGCGGCGGCGGATTTCATCCGGATCGGTGATCGGCGACGCCAGAACGTTGGCGACCAGCGGCGCCGCCGGGGCCTTGATGGTGACGCCCGCGAGCGCCTCGGCCATGGCTTCCGCCGCTGGCTGCATCAGCGAACAATGGAACGGAGCGGACACCGGCAGCAGCATCGCACGCTTGGCACCCTTGCCCTTGGCGATCTCGACCGCGCGCTCCACCGCATCCTTATGACCGGAGACGACGACCTGTCCGCCGCCATTATCATTGGCGGCCTGGCACACCTGACCCTGCGCGGCTTCGGCCGCCACGGCGACGGCGGTGTCGTAATCAAGGCCGAGCAGCGCGGCCATCGCGCCGACGCCGACCGGCACCGCCTTCTGCATTGCCTGACCACGGATCCGCAGCAGCCGCGCCGTATCGCTCACGCTCAGGCTGCCGGCCGCCGCCAACGCGGAATATTCGCCGAGCGAATGACCGGCCACGAAAGCCGCATCCTTGCCGACCGACACACCGGCTTCAGCCTCCAGCACGCGCATCGTCGCCAGCGACACCGCCATCAGCGCCGGCTGCGCGTTCTCGGTGAGCTGCAGCGTTTCGGCCGGACCTTCCCAGATGATCGAGGTCAGCTTTTCGCCGAGCGCAGCGTCGACTTCGTCGAACACCGCCCGCGCCGCCGGGAAGGCTTCGGCGAGCGCCTTGCCCATGCCCACGGCCTGGGACCCCTGCCCCGGAAAAGTGAATGCTGCGGTCATCTGGATTCCTGAACCTGTCTCTGAAGTCGGGGCCGTAAGACACCGCCCGGCCCCGTCGTGTCAAGTTGACTGCTGTCTAACATCCTTTCGAACAGCCCTGTGACTCACAGGCTTGTTGTCATCGTCTCGGCAACGCCTCACAGGGTCGAACGGCCGGCATCTGCGAAATGCATTTACCGTACAGGAAGGTGCGTACGACTTTTAAGGAACCCATCAACGCTTTCCCGGCTACCGCTATCACCAGCACAGCGGACGATTATTCCTCATGCGATTGATCAGCGAACGATACTGGCCTTCGACAAATGCGAGCTTTTTGCGCGCAATCGGCCCATCCAGTCCGATCATCACTTGGCTGATCAGCGGCCCGCAGCCGCAGCCCGCCTCGATCGTTCGCAAATTGCTGCTGCATACGCAGACCAGGAAGCGGACGCTGGTGCTGGCGATCTTCTCCACAACTCTGATGGCCGCGGTGGTCGCCGCCACCACCGGCGCAATCTGGGCGATGGTCTGGCTCGCGGTCGAACTCGGGTTCGGTGCAGCACGCTACTCCGCGCTTGCTGCATTGCAGCGCGACGAAGCGGCCGGTCGCCCCGGCAATGCGGTCCTGCCGCTCTATCTCGGCATGTCCTGGGCGATTTGCTACGGAATTGGTTGCGGGCTTTGCGCTATCTCCGGCGAGTGGCTGCTGATTTTGATGGCGGGCATCTTCATCTCCGGCCTTGCGGGCGGGATCTCGTCCCGCAACTCGGGCACGCCGCGCTACGGAATTACGCTGATCTATCTGCTCGGCACGCCCTACAGCGTGGCGATGGTGCTGTCGCCGCTGCCCTATATGTACATCGTCGGACTGCTCGTTCCGATCTGGGGCCTGGGCATGGCTCTCGTCCTGCTCGAGAATTACGAGGTGCTGCTCAACCTGTTTCTCTCCGAGCGGAAGAATCGCCGTCTCGCCAACTACGATTCTCTCACCGGGCTTCCCAACCGCGTGCTGAAGCGGCAGCGGTTCGAACGGTTGCTGCGCGGCGCTGATGCGGCCGGCCACCAGCCGCTCACCGTGTTCTGTCTGGACCTCGACGGCTTCAAGAGCGCCAACGACCGGTTCGGGCACGCCGTCGGCGATGCCGTGCTCGTTTCGGTCGCGGAGCGGCTCCGCAGCAGCGTCCGCGAGCAAGATCAGGTGTTTCGCGTCGGCGGCGACGAATTCGTCGTGCTGCTGCCGGGAACACGGACGGACGATGCGGCTCCCGTCGCGCAGCGAATCATTGCGGCGATTGCCGAGCCGTTCGAATTGGCGGGCCACGGCCGGCTCGACATCGGCGTCAGCATCGGCGCGGCAACCTTCCCGAAGGATGGCGCGACGGTCGACGACCTGCTCCGGACCGCCGATATTGCCATGTATGAGGCCAAACGTCAGGGAAAGGGCCGGTTCGTGGCATCCAGCCTCACCGGCACAGCCGCTCGAGCGCCCGCACCCGCTACCGCCAACCTGGCTCTCCCCTCGAGACGCCGCGCACTGGAATCGGCCGACCGGTGGCCGAAACGGCAGCTTCAGTCCCTTGCCAAGGCGACCGAAATCCGTATAACGGCGCATCCGCAGATCCCGGCCGGGAGCTGAACGGACGGTCTCACCATGATCTCCCCTGGGCTTTATCTCCCTTGGCGATTTTGATGCGGCAGGGCCAGTCGGCTCGTCGTCCCGTGCTTCCGCCTTCTGAGCAGTCGAGTCCTTTCCGAAGGGTTCGAAGGGCTTGCCGCCGGTTCTGCGCTAACACGAGAAAGGACAGCCATGCCTCTTTATGAGCATGTATTTTTGGCGCGCCAGGATGCCAGCGCCCAGCAGGTCGAAGAGCTCACCACCCAGATCACCGGCGTGATCGAAGGTCTCGGCGGCAAGGTCACCAAGACCGAGTCGTGGGGCCTGCGCTCCCTGACCTACCGCATGAACAAGAACCGCAAGGCGCATTTCGTGCTGCTGAACATCGACGGCCCGGCCGCGGTGGTCGCCGAGATCGAGCGCCAGGAGCGGATCAACGAAGACGTCATTCGTTATCTGACGGTGCGCGTCGACGAACACGAGGAAGGCCCCTCGGCGATGATGCGCAAGGCCGATCGGGATCGCGAACGCGACGACCGTGGCCCCCGCGAGGGTGGCTTCCGCGGTGATCGCGAAGGCCGTGGCGACCGCGACGGTTTCCGTGGCGATCGTGGTCCGCGCCGTCCGCGTGAAGACGCCGACGCCCCCGCAGCAGCAGTCGAGGAGTAAGCATCATGGCTGAAGCAGGTGCACGCCGTCCGTTCTTCCGCCGCCGCAAGACCTGCCCGTTCACGGGAGCGAATGCGCCGAAGATCGATTACAAGGACTCCAAGCTGCTGATGCGTTACGTCTCTGAGCGCGGCAAGATCGTGCCGAGCCGCATCACCGCCGTGTCCGCCAAGAAGCAGCGCGAGCTCGCGCGCGCCATCAAGCGCGCCCGTTTCCTCGGTCTGCTGCCCTACGTGATCCGCTAATCGAAGCAGCCCCGCGGCGTTCGCGCCGCGGGGCTCTCCTCTTTTTTCTCATAAGGCTTCCGGGTCGTCCGGTCGCCGATGGTTGGGGCGAAACGCCTCTAACCGCTCGAAGGGAGCGGGACAGCTGATGATGGTCAACATTCTGATCGCGCTCGCCGCCGGCTGTGCTTCGGCGCTGATGTTCGTCTCGATCGTTTCGGGCGCGCTGATCTCCCTGCTGCTGTTCTATCTGGCACCGCTGCCGCTGATGGTGGCCGCGCTCGGCTGGGGCGTGCTCGCCGCCGCGATCGGCGGTCTGGTCGCCGCCATCGGCCTCGCTGCGCTGGTCAGCTTCTCCTACGCCATCGCATTTGTCGTGACGATCGCCGTGCCGGCCTGCTGGCTTGGTCATCTCGCGCTGCTGGCGCGCCCCGCGGAAGCCGCGCAGGGCGAAACGCCCACGCTGGAATGGTACCCGGTCGGCCGCCTGGTGGTGTGGATGGCCGGCTTTGCCGCCACCACCACGATGGCCGCTCTGTTCACGCTCGGCACCGACGGCGCCGCCATCAATGACGGCCTTCGCAACGGCCTGCAGCGCGCGCTCGGTCCGCGCAGCACGCCCGGCAGCGACGCCGCGCTGGTCGACGCGCTGGTGGCGATCGCGCCGCCTGCCGCCGCCACGGTGGCGATGGTGACGCTCACGCTCAATCTGTGGCTGGCTGCAAAGATTACCTCCGCTTCCAACCGCCTCGGCCGGCCGTGGCCGGATCTGCGCACCGTGACGCTGCCGCCGATGACCCTGGCGGTGTTGTCGCTGGCGCTGGCACTCAGCTTCGTCGGCGGCCTGACCTCGATGTTCGGCAAGACCGCCAGCGCGGCGCTGTTCGTTGCCTATGGGCTCACCGGTGCGGCGACCCTGCACACGCTGACGATGGCGTCGCGCAGCCGACTGTTTCTGCTCAGCTCGACCTACGCGTTGATGCTGATCTTCCTGTGGCCCGCCGTCGGCCTGATCGCCCTCGGGCTCGGCGACGCCTTCCTCAATCTACGGCAGCGCTACTTCGAGCGCCGCTCAATGCCGCCTCCCCCTACTCACTAGTTCAACGTCTTTCGCAAACACACGAGGAGATCATCATGGAAGTCATTCTACTGGAACGTGTCGCCAAGCTCGGTCAGATGGGCGAGCTGGTCCGCGTCAAGGACGGTTTCGCGCGCAACTTCCTGCTGCCGCGCGGAAAGGCGCTGCGCGCCACCGCCGCCAACCGCGAGAAGTACGAGCACATGAAGGCCGATCTCGAGGCGCGTAACATCGCCGCGAAGGCCGAAGCCACCAAGGTCGCGGAGAAGATCGAAGGTCAGAACGTGGTGGTGATCCGCCAGGCGTCGGAAGGCGGCCAGCTGTTCGGTTCAGTGTCGGTGCGCGACATCATCGCCAGCTTCGACGGCCAGGGCGTCAAGATCGATCGTAGCCAGGTGCTGCTCGACGCCCCGATCAAGACCATCGGCAAGCACTCGATCCAGGTCGCGGTGCATCCGGAAGTCGAAGTCGAAGTGTCGGTCACCGTGGCGCGCAGCGCCGAGGAAGCCGAGCGCATCAACCGCGGTGAAGACATCTCGACCCGCCGCGAGGACGAAGACGCCGCCGCCGAGGCGCTGGCCGCCGCCGGCGAGTTCTTCGATCCGGACGCGGAGTTCGGCGAAGAGCAGCCGGCCGAGCAGTAAGCCTCGCCTGCAGCCGACCATTTCCGGAGCCCGGCCTGAGCAATCAGGCCGGGCTTTTTGTTGCCCACTCATAGGCCGGGCACACTCTCCAGAACCAAGCCTTGGCTGCCGACCAACGAAAAAGGGCCGCGCATCGCGCGGCCCTTTGATCGTCAGAACACCTGAGTGGTTATTTCGAGGCCGGCACGTCGCCCGATCCGGACGGCGCCTGCGCGGGCGGCGGCACCACTTCGGTCGACGGCGCCGATGGCGTTTCCGACTGTCGAGCCGGCGGACCGGCCGGTGACGGCGGCGGAGCAGCCGGCTTCGGCGTCGCGGCGGCCGGCGCAGCAGATTCGGGCGCCTTGGTCTCGGACGGAGCCGCCGGCTTGGCCGGCTCAGGCTCCGCAGCCTTCGGCGCCGGGGTCACCGCAGGCACCGGATCGGTGCGTGCGGGAGTTTCGGCCGCCGGCGCCGCAGCGGGCTTGCCCGCTCCATGCTTCGGATCAGCGCCGGCCTCGCCGTTCTTGGGCTCGGCCGCAGGCGCCTCCGGCTTGGCGGCTTCGGGTTTGGCAGCTTCGGGCTTGGCGGCTTCGGGCTGAGCCGCCGGCTTCTCGCGCAGCCGCTTCTTGTCGCGGCGCTTCTTGGTCGGCTTGGCTTCCGGCTCAGGCGCGGCGGTCGGTTCTGCTTCGGCGCCCGGAGCCGGAGCTGCGCTCTCCGCCGGAGGCGCAGCCTCGACTGGAGCGGCACGGCGCTTGGACTTGCGACCGCGCTGAACCTTGGGCTCTTCCGCCTGCGGCGCCGGCGCAGCCTCGTCCGGAGCAACCGCTTCGGGAGCGCCGCGGCGCTGGCGCCGCTGCTTCGGCTCGGCAGGTCCATCCTGCCGGCTGCGAGCGTCGGTGGCGCCGTTCGACACCAGATAGGCGCCGAGCGCCGACGCCATTTCGGCGCTGGTGGTGTAGTGCTGTCTCAGGAACGACCCGACCGCATTCGGCGGCACGGTGCGGAGCAGACCCCGAGGGCTCTTATGGCAGACCGAGCAGGTGCTCGCGAAGATCTGTGCCGAGCTCTTGCCCGCCTCTAAATTCTGGGCCCGGGCGGGCTGCGCGACGGTGATCCCAAGCGCGAGCAGTACCGCTACCGAACTGAGCAATCGGCTTACCATTTAGCCCTCCGATGCAAACAATCGCCGCTGGAGCGGCGGTGACCTTTTAGCGAATTGTGAGATGATTGGAAGGGACAGATGGAACATCACCGTGCATGAAATGAGGCAGCTGATCAGCCTGATGGTCATGACGCGGATGTTACCTGTGAACGCTTCGGCCGTGGCCGGGTCACAGCGATAAGAGCAGAGCTTCACGGCCGCCGTTGATGCAGCCGAGGCGCCGCTTCGCTGTCGGCGTCCGGTTTTGGGGCAAGTCGATGGACGGAGTATTTCGTCTGCTGCTCGGCCGCTTCATCCAAAGCGGCACCACGAACCGCGCGTCGTATGAGCGTTCGGCTTCCTCCCGATGCTTTAGGAAGTGCTGGCGCCAGGCTTTGAACCTCTCGGCGTAATGCAGCCGCAGGATTTCGATGTCGTACCCGAGAAGTCCGGCGCGTTCGTTAGCGGCAACACCTTCGAGAGGGCCGGCAGGCAGCCGCCCGGGAAGATGTATTTGGCGAGCCAAGGATAGGTGAAACCGGGGCCATCGGAGCGGCCGATCGAATGCCGCTGCATCACGCCGTCTTCCTTGAGCAATTCGGCACGGCGGCGGAAGTAGGTGTCGTAGTGATCAACAGTCGATCACTCGCGACGATATCGCGGCGGGGGAGAAACGACTTCGCGGGATTGAAAGCAGCCGCAAGCCGCGGCTGCAACTCGCCGGCGAGGAAACCCGCCGGGCAGTGTTGGAATTCTCAGCTGACGAGACGGACCGGATCCTCATGGTCCGGCGCCAGGGGCAGCGGGCGTGCCAGATGAGCCTCGGCAGCGCACAGCAGTTCGCGGTCGCAAGGCCGATGCTCGGCCTCTTCAGCCGAGGCGCGCTCGAAGGAATCGATCAGCGAAGTCAGCCAATCGCGGTCGGAGTGGTCGTGGCAATACTGCTGCGCCATCTGCTCTGTCCATCATCCGAGGAGCCTCGCTAGCCGTTGCGAAGTCCTCGACGCTCTTGCCCTGTCCCGCGTCACCTTGTTCGAGTGCATCCCTCAGGGAGCCTCAGTGATCGCGTCTTGCCGCTATCCTCGCCGAAAATTCTTACGAATCCCCGACTGGAGCGGATCGATCTGTCTCGACCGTCCATTTTGAACTGTCGCCCCACAGCGCCGCGAGGTTCAATTCGGCCCCCACGCCGCCGGAACGCGTCAAGCACGGGTGATGGCGGCTGTTGCGGTCATCCACATCCTTGTCGCGCTGGTGCATAACGCGCGATTGCGGCTTTCGCTCCCGAGCAAATCGGCGCTTTAGTCGCGCCCCGCATCCGACAAATTCGACCCGATATTCGAGAGCTATGGCCGCATCTGATTCGAACGTTCTGAAGCTCGCGCCGGAACCCGGCGCGCCGGCTTTCCGGACCGCGCCGCACAACATCGAGGCCGAGCAGGCCTTGCTGGGCGCGATCCTGGTCAACAATGACGCGTTCTACCGGGTGTCGGACTTCCTCGAGCCGAAGCACTTCTTCGAGCCGATCCACCAGACCATCTTCGAGACCGCTGCCAGCATCATCCGCGCCGGCAAGATCGCCACCCCGGTCACGCTGAAAACGTTCCTGGCGGCCGATCTGGATCTCGGCGGCCTGACGGTCGCGCAATACCTGGCGCGCCTCGCCGCCGAAGCCACCACGATCATCAACGCCCAGGACTACGGGCGGACCATCTACGAGCTGTCGCTGCGCCGCGATCTGATCGGCATCGGCACCGACATGGTCAACGTCGCCTTCGACGCGCCGGTCGACTTCGCGCCGAAGAACCAGATCGAAGACGCCGAGCGCCGGCTGTACGAACTGGCGGAATCCGGCCGCTATGACGGCGGCTTCCAGAAATTCTCCCAGGCGCTGACCACCGCCGTCGACATGGCGGCGAAGGCGTTCCAGCGCGACGGAAAACTGTCGGGTATCTCCACCGGACTGCGCGACCTCGACACCCGGATGGGCGGTCTGCAGCACTCCGACTTGATCGTGCTCGCCGGCCGTCCCGGCATGGGCAAGACCGCACTCGCCACCAACATCGCCTACAACGTCGCCAAGGCCTATCGCGGCGAAGTGCAGCCGGACGGCTCGACCAAGACCGTCAATGGCGGCATCGTCGGCTTCTTCAGTTGCGAAATGTCGGCCGAACAGCTCGCCACCCGTATTCTCGCCGAGCAGGCCGAGATCGCGTCGAGCAAGATCCGCCGCGGCGGCATCTCGGAAGCCGACTTCGACAAACCCCGGGACGTGTCGATCGAGCTGCAGTCGCTGCCGCTCTTCGTCGACGAAACCGGCGGTCTGTCGATCGCCCAGCTCACCGCCCGCGCCCGCCGCCTGAAGCGGCAAAAGGGCCTCGACATGATCGTGGTCGACTACATCCAGCTGCTGCAGGGCTCCAGCAAGAAGGGCGACAACCGCGTCCAGGAAGTCACCGAGATCACCACCAGCCTGAAAGCGCTCGCGAAGGAATTGAACGTTCCCGTCATCGCGCTGTCGCAGCTCTCGCGTCAGGTGGAATCCCGCGACGACAAGCGCCCGCAGCTTTCCGACTTGCGTGAATCCGGTTCGATCGAGCAGGACGCCGACGTCGTGATCTTCGTGTTCCGCGAGGAATACTATCTGCAGAACAAGGAGCCGCGGCCCGGTACGCCCGAGCACGAGAAGTGGGCGACCGACATGGAGCTGGTGCACGGCAAGGCCGAAGTGATCATCGCCAAGCAGCGTCACGGTCCGACCGGCACCGTCGATCTGCAGTTCGAAGGTCAGTTCACCCGCTTCAGCGATCTCACCGACGACAGCCATCTGCCCGAACGGATTTGATGCCGAAGCGGATCTGAGCCGCGCCGGCCGCCGTTGAACGCGCTGCAGGCAACGCATAAGGTGCGCCATGCATATCCTTCCCGATCCGAACGCCACCGTCGCCGAGTTATTGACGCCGGAGGCGGGCAAAGCTGCTGAGTTCGCCGCGGTCAACGCGGCAGCAACCGGCATTCTCACCGTCGATCTCGACGCGCTGGTCGCGAACTGGCGCAAGCTCGAGAAGACCGCCATCCCCTCCGAATGCGCCGGCGTCGTCAAAGGTGACGCCTATGGCTGCGGCGCCGGTCCCGTCACCAAGGCGCTGCTGGCGGCCGGCTGCAAGACCTTCTTTGTCGCCACGCTGAGCGAAGCACGCGTCGTGCGCGAAGCCGCACCCGAGGCGACGCTGTACGTGCTCGATGGGTTCTTCCCGAACTCCGGCGACGAATTCGCCAAGCTGAACTGCCAACCGGTGATCGGTGATCTGTACGAACTCGCCGAATGGGACGTGTTCTGCCGCCGCACCGGCTGGCGCGGCGGTGCGGCGCTCCACATCGACACCGGCATGAGCCGGCTCGGCCTGACCGTCGTCGAGGCGCAAGGCATCGTGCCGCGCATCATCGCCGGTGACCATGGCATCACGCTGGTGATCAGCCACCTCGCCTGCGCCGATCTCGTCAACCATCAGCTCAACGCCAAGCAGGCGGCGGCATTTCGCGAGATCGCCGGTCAATTCGCCGGCGTGCCGGCGTCACTGTCGGCGTCGTCAGGCATCTTCCGGGGTCCGCAGTTCGCGTTCGATTTGGTCCGCCCCGGCGCGGCGCTGTACGGCATCAATCCCACGCCGGAAGCCGACAATCCGATGCAGCCGGTGGTCGACCTGAAAGCGCGGATCGTCCAGGTCCGCAGCGTCGAACGCGGCGACACCGTCGGCTACGGCGCGACCTGGAGCGCACGGCGCCCGAGCAAGATCGCGGTGGTGTCGGCAGGCTATGCGGACGGTTACTTCCGCGCCGCCGGCTCGAGCGACGGCACCCGTGGCGCCGACGTGATCATCGCCGGCCAGCGCTGTCCGATCGCCGGCCGGATCTCGATGGATCTGCTCGCGGTCGACGTCACCGACCTGCCCGCCAACGCCGCGCGCCGCGGCATGATGGCGACCCTGATCGGCGACGGCATCACCGCCGACGAACTCGGCCATCACTTCGGCACGATCGGCTACGAAGTGCTCACCAGCCTCGGCCGGCGCTACACCCGGATCTACAAAGGCGGCGACGCCAAGCCAGCGACCGAACCGCCAGCGGTCGAGCCGGTGGCACCGGCGAGCTGAGAGCACGCCACCCGCCAACGTCATTGCGAGCGAAGCGAAGCAATCCAGTCCCGCGCACAGCACTGGATTGCTTCGTCGCTGCGCTCCTCGCAATGACGTGGAGATGATCTGCGGAAATCATGAGCGCGCGCGTGCAGGTGCGGCTCAATCCTCGTGGACCAGAAACAGAAAGCCGGTGATCGCCGCCATGAAGGCGAATGATCCGGCGACGCCGACCACGAAGATGATCCGCACCAAAGTCGGCGCCTCGCTGGTCGCGATCACGCTCGACAGACCGAAGTAATTGTTGAACAGCACGAGGCCGGCGAACAGCGCGCCGAACGCCGCGCCCATGCCGAAATGGCCGGCGACCTGACGCCACTTGCGGCGTTCGTAATCGCTATCGTGACGGCGCGGGGTCATTGCACCGGCGAGCTTAGCTCACCGGCATGAACGCGGCCAGCGGAACCCGGCTCGGCCTTCGGCGGCGTCACGCGATACAGCGCGACATAATTGCCTCGATAGACCGGCGACAGCTCCGGCGACGGCGCCGTGGCCGGCGGCTCCAGCATCAGCACCGCGTCGAAGCGATGCGGCCAGTCGGCGAGATACGTCTTGCAGCGGTGCCCCGCCTGCCCGACCTGCAGCGACGCCGTCTCCATCAACAGCGCCAGCTCCACCGGCTCGCACAGCGGCGCCGCATAGGACGCGAAGGCCGGCTTCACCACCAGCGGCTGCTGCGTGGCGTCGGCGAACATCAGCGGCCAGAACGCGCGCCGCTCGATCGTCAGCAGCGCGCCGACGTGGTTGTCGAGCGGAAAGTAGCGGGCCAGCGCGCGTCCGGCCTGCGCCGCGGCAATGATATCGACTTCGCGGCCGCGGGCCATCAGCACCCGCTCGCCAGGTTCGACATGGGCGATCGCAGCGCGCAGTTCGGCGAGATCGCGGCGATGGTCATACCAGTCCTGCGCCACATAGGCCGAGCGCCCGGCCATCAATGCGATCACCAGCGCCGCCACCGCCGCAGCCCGCCGCGGCGAGAGCTGTGGCAGCATGCCGGCGAACAGCAGCACGGCCGCCATCACCGCGAGGCGGATGTCGAGAAAGCTGCCGCCCTTGTACATCGCCGGCACGATCACAAAGCCCGCCGCCAGCACTACCAGAGTCAGCGGCAACGCCGGCGCCACCCCCGCGCCGCGGATCGCCAGCCCCAGCGTGATCAACAACGCAGCGACGCTCAGCATCGTCACGACTTCACTGGTCGTCATCACCGGCGCAAACAGGTCCCACAGCTTGGCGAGGCCTCGCCATGGCCCGACGCCGGCGCCGGCTTCGGAGAGCGGGCTCGCCAGATACAGCGCACCCGCGGGAGCGAGCGCGAGCGCCAGCAGAAGTGCCGAGACAGCCATCTTGCCAAACACCGGCGCGCGATCCCGCCGGGCCCGCACGATCCGCGCCATCTCTTCGCTGCCGATCAGAAGCGCGAACAGCGCGACACCGAAGATGTGCGAGAAGAACGTCAAAGCGGCGAAAGCAGCGCCGATCACCACGGCTGTCACGTTGCGGTTACGCCGGCGCAGCGCGATCCAGGCGGCCGCGCCGATCAGCGCCAGGCCGAGCGACAGCAGGAAGTTCATGAAGCCTAGAAAGAACACCGCATTGTAGGCGACGACGCCGGAGGCGAGCGACCAATACGAGAACCGGCCGAACACCACGCGGTGATACACGATGGCGCCGATCACCGGCATCAGCAGGCTGAGCGCCAGCAGGATGCGGCCGCCGACGTGAACGCTCGACACTTTCAGCAGCGCCGCACCGATCACGTCCATGCCGAGATTAGGCAGGATCCGCCAATGCGGCGCGTACACCTGCGATAGGAATGGATCGTCCGGATGCGCCAGCACGAAGTAGCGCGCCAGATGATTGGGATAGTCGAGCACCGGCGGCACATCGACCATCAGCAACGGCACCAGCAGCACCACGAGAAGCGCAGCCGCCGCGGCCCACCAGCCAAGCGTCGGTCCGCCGCCCGGCGCGGCATCGGCAGCCTTGATCATCACGCGCAGTCCCTCGCCCCATGTCTGTTCGCGGCGGATCATCGCGGCCGCGGGTTAGCACCAGGTCAATGCAACCTGTGAAAGGTGGCTGGCGATCGCCTTCAATCGATCGCGGCGACTTGCATCTGGAACAAAAAGCGAACATATTCGGCGACTGCCAGGCCGTCTTCGTGTCGGGCGCTTTCTTCCCATCCACGTGGACGTCATGGCCAAAGCTTCCTCTTCCTTCGTCTGTCAGAACTGCGGCGCGGCGTTCAATCGCTGGCAGGGCAAGTGCGAGGCTTGCGGCGAGTGGAATACGCTGGTCGAGGAAGCCGGTGACAACGCGGTGCCGGTGTCGATCCGCGCCAAGCGGCGCGGCCGGACGTTCAAGCTGGAATCGCTGGCCGGCAAGAGCAACGACGCCCCTCGCCTGCCGTCGGGCATGGCGGAGCTCGACCGTGTCACCGGGGGCGGCTTCGTGCGCGGCTCGGTGCTGCTGGTCGGCGGCGATCCGGGCATCGGCAAGTCGACGCTGCTGACGCAGGCGACCAGCCTGATGGCCAAGGCCGGACACCGCACCGTTTACATCTCCGGCGAAGAAGCGATCGCCCAGGTGCGGCTGCGCGCCGAACGGCTCGGGCTCGCCTCAGCGCCCGTCGAGCTCGCGGCCGAGACCTCCGTCGAGGACATCATCGCGACGCTGTCGGAAGGCGCGACGCCGAAGCTGATCGTGATCGACTCGATCCAGACGATGTGGACCGACACCGTCGAATCCGCACCCGGCACGGTGACCCAGGTCCGCGCCTCGGCGCAGGCGCTGATCCGCTTCGCCAAGAAGACCGGCGCGGCGATCATCCTGGTCGGCCACGTCACCAAGGACGGCCAGATCGCCGGCCCCCGCGTGGTCGAGCACATGGTCGACGCGGTGCTGTCGTTCGAAGGCGAAGGCTCGCAGCAGTTCCGCATCCTGCGCTCGGTGAAGAACCGCTTCGGCCCGACCGACGAGATCGGCGTGTTCGAAATGACCGGCCTGGGCCTGCGCGAAGTCAGCAACCCGTCGGAGCTGTTTCTGTCGGAGCGCGACCTCGGCTCGCCGGGCACCGCGGTGTTTGCCGGCATCGAAGGCACCCGGCCGGTGCTGGTGGAATTACAGGCACTGGTGGCCCCCTCGACGCTCGGCACGCCGCGGCGCGCGGTGGTCGGATGGGATTCGGCAAGGCTGTCGATGGTGCTTGCGG
>NZ_QUML01000035.1:0-50886 GCF_010907025.1 Rhodopseudomonas sp. BR0G17
GGGGAGGGGCGGCCGAGGGAAGCGGAGGCCGGGGTGGGGGTGCTCCGAGCACTGAGCGTGTGGCTACCCCCACCCGACCGGCCTTACGGCCGGCCACCCTCCCCGCAAGGGGGAGGGAGACTAAAGCCTGCCCCTTGGCATCGCTGCCATTCGCCTCCCAGTCCGGCCCTTCCGATCTCCGCCTCTCGCCCCCAGATAAGCGCCCATGACCTCACAAGCCCCCGATCCGACCACCCCCGAGATGCCCTCCGTGCGCGCGCCGTCTGCGGTGCCGATCGACGACAGCGTGCTGCCGTTCGAAGTCGGCCCGCTCGATCTGCGCGGCCGGCTGACCAAGCTCGGCCCGGCGCTCGATGAACTGCTCGCCAAGCACGCCTATCCGGTACCGGTCGCCAAGCTGCTCGGCGAAGCCATCGTGCTCGCAACGCTGCTCGGCTCGTCGCTGAAGTTCGACGGCCGCTTCATCTTGCAGACCCAGACCGACGGCCCGGTGTCGTTCCTGATCGTCGATTTCCAGGCGCCCGACCGGCTGCGCGCCTATGCGCGCTACGATGAGGCGAAGCTCGAGCCCGGCCTCAGCTCCGGCGCGCTGCTCGGCAACGGCCATCTGGCGATGACGATCGATCAGGGCCCCGACATGCGGCGCTATCAGGGCCTCGTCGCGCTGAACGGCGGCGGCCTGGAGGAAGCGGCGCACGAGTACTTCCTGCGCTCCGAACAGATCCCCACCAAGGTGCGGCTCGCGGTCGGCGAAGAGTGGCGCGGCGGCGAGGGCGGCCGGCATCACTGGCGCGCCGGCGGCATGCTGCTGCAATTCCTGCCGAAGTCCCCGGAGCGCGCGCGCCAGGCCGATCTGCATCCCGGCGACGCGCCGGCAGGCACCCAGGTTCACACTGTCGATGAGGACGATGCCTGGGTCGAAGGCCAGTCGCTGATCGCGACCGTCGAGGACGTCGAACTGATCGATCCGGATCTGTCCGGCGAGCGGCTGCTGTATCGGCTGTTTCACGAGCGCGGCGTGCGCGTGTTCTCGTCGCTGCCGATCAAGGCGGAATGCTCGTGCTCGCGCGACGCCGTCTCCCGCATGCTCGCCCGCTTCGCCCCGCAGGACCGCGCCGACATGGTCAAGGACGGCAAGGTCGTGGTGACCTGTGAGTTCTGCTCATCGGTGTACGAGTTCACGCCGCAAGAGGCGGGGGTGGAGTCGGACGCGGGTACGACGGACACAGAGGCGACGAACAAGTAGTGAGTAGGTCGTAGGATGCGTTGAGCCGAAGGCGAAACGCATCATCACGGCGTGCGGAGTCTCTCCTGGGTTTCGCTCCGCTCAACCCAGGCTACGAGCGCACGGTCAGTTCAACGTCCGCTTCCCTTCCGGGCTGTCCAGCGAAAACGGCGGGACGTCGATCTCGAACTTTTCGCCCGCCTCGGTTTCCATCTGATAGCGGCCGGCCATGAAGCCGGAGGCGGTTGGGAGGGGGACGCCGCTGGTATATTCGAACCTCTCGCCCGGCGCGAGCACCGGCTGTTCGCCGACCACGCCTTCGCCGCGCACTTCCTGGGTTCGGCCGGAGGCGTCGGTGATCACCCAGTGCCGGGTGCGCAGCTTGACGGTTTCCTCGCCCGAATTGGTGATCACCACGGTGTAGGACCAAAAATATTGCCGGTTCTCCGCCGAGGAACGCTCCGGCAGATAATTGGGTTCAACGGTCACTTCGATCCGGCGGGTGACGGCGCGGTACATGGCTCGATTTCCAGCTCTTGGCCCAAATATAGCGAAAATCAGCGTTGAAACCAGTCGTTCGGAACGACTTTCAGGTTGTGGTCGCCCGCCTCCGCGGTTTCAACATAGTTCCGCGCTAGCCAGCGGCCGCGCCGGAGCAGCGCCCTTTATGGCTGCGTCAGGGTGTCCGCTGAATGCCGTCAGACCTTCGCCGCCGGCAGCTCGGCTGCTATAGCAACGACAGGCGCATCGCGCGCCGCAATGGAGCCGCATGACTCCTCCCGTCACCACCGTTGCCGAGCCGATCACCGGCGCGCCGCCCGCAGGCGGTCCGCCGGCCGAGCCGGCTGCGCCGCCATCGCGGCCGGCGACCCCGCCGCCGCGCAAGCCGGCGCCGAAACGGGAATTGCGGCTCGATCTGTTTCGTGGCCTGGCGCTGTGGCTGATCTTCATCGATCACCTGCCGGCCAACGTGCTGACCTGGTTCACGCTGCGGAATTACGGTTTTTCCGACGCCACCGAGATCTTCATCTTCATCTCCGGCTACACCGCGGCCTTCGTGTACGGCAAGGCGATGACCGAACTCGGCTTCGTGGTCGCGGCGGCGCGCATTCTGAAGCGGGTCTGGCAGATCTACGTCGCGCACGTGTTCCTGTTCACGATCTTCCTGGCCGAGACCTCCTACGTCGCCACCAGCTTCCAGAACCCGCTGTATTCCGAGGAAATGGGCATCCTCGACTTCCTCAAGCAGCCCGATGTCACCATCGTGCAGGCGCTGCTGTTGCGGTTTCGCCCGGTCAATATGGACGTGCTGCCGCTGTACATCGTGCTGATGTTCTTCCTGCCGCCGATCCTGTGGCTGATGCGGCGATGGCCCGACGTCACGCTGGGGCTGGCGACCCTGCTGTACGCCGCGACCTGGCAGTTCGACCTGCATTTGACCGCATATCCGAGCGGTGCCTGGGTGTTCAATCCGTACGCCTGGCAGCTGCTGTTCGTGTTCGGCGCCTGGTGCGCGATGGGCGGCGCCAAGCGGCTATCGCGGGTATTGGCGTCGAAAGTCACGCTGTGGCTGGCGGCCGCCTATCTGGTGGCGGCGTTCTACGTCACGCTGACCTGGTACACGCCGCAATTGTTCCACACCCTGCCGAAATGGCTCGAGCAGTGGATGTACCCGATCGACAAGCCGAACCTCGATGTGCTGCGGTTCGCGCACTTCCTGGCGCTGGCGGCTCTGACGGTGCGGTTCATTCCGCGCGACTGGCCGGCCTTGAACTCGCCCTGGTTGCGGCCCTTGATCCTGTGCGGCCAGCACTCGCTCGAGATCTTCTGCATTGGCATCTTTCTCGCTTTCGCCGGCTATTTCATCCTGGCGGAAGTGTCCGGCGGCGCGGTGCTGCATTTCTTCGTCAGTGTGACAGGGATTTGCATCATGTCTGCCGCTGCGTGGCTGTTCTCGTGGTACAAGAATGTGGCGAGCAAGGCCGGGTCGCGGACCCCACCGGACGCCGACCTCGCGGGAGGCGATGCAGCATGAAGGCCGTGGCGATGGCCGGCTTGAAGTGGATGGTGGCCGTGGCGCTGCTCACGGCGGTCGGCTTGTCGCCCCGCGCAGCCGTCGCCGAGGATGCTCCGACCTGTGTTCCGCCAGCCTATCTGCTGGCCAGCGAAGCCAAGCTGAAGGGCGTTGCCGCTGCGCTGAAGACCACCCACAAGCTCGACATCCTGGTGGTCGGCAGCCGCTCCTCCACTATCCTGTCGGCCGAAAACAGCTCCTATCCCGGCCGGTTGCAGACCCTGCTGCGCGACCGTTTCCCGGGCGTGACGATCAACGTGATGGTCGAGATGCGGCCGAAGCGTACCGCCGCCGACATCGCCACCGGGCTGGCGGCGCTGGTCGCCGAACGCAAGCCGGTGCTGGTGATCTGGCAGACCGGCACGTTCGACGCGATCCGCTCGATCGATCCGGACGATTTCCGCACCGCGTTGGGGCAGGGCATCGATGCGGTGAAGCAGGCCGGCTCTGACATCATCTTGATGAATTTGCAGTATAGTCCCCGCACCGAGACCATGATCAATCCGGCGCCATATCTCGACGCGATGCGGGTGGTGGCGCAGGAACACGACGTCCCGCTGTTCGACCGCTTCTCTCTGATGCGCCACTGGAACGAGACGGGCGAATTCGATCTGTTCAGCCCGGCGCCGGGGATTGATCTGGCGCTGCGCGTGCACAACTGCCTGGCGCGCGCGCTGATGGCATTCGTCATCGAGGCTGCGCAGACCGATCCGGCGGAGGCAAGGACCCAGCGTTAATGAGAGTTTCCGGCCCCTTGAGATCGGCCGCCGTCGCGGCGTTTTTGGCGACGGCGTCCCTCCTGATCGCTCCTCCGCAAAGCTGCGCGCAGACCCCATCGGAGCCTGCCCCGCCAGCCGCCGAGGCGGCGCCGGTCGTGGCGCCCGGCGAGGGCGAGGTCGATGTTTCTACGCTCGAGCGCAAGAAAACCGTCGCGGGTGCCGCGCTCGACAAGATCAAAGATGTTGCCAAGCAGGCCGGTGACATCCTCGGCCGGGTGCCCTGCCTGCCGCCGAAAGGCGGCGCCAAGTCGATCGGGGCCTTGCCGCGGGTGGCGCGCAAGCTGGCCGATCACCGCCCGGTGGTGATCGTGGCATTCGGCTCGTCCTCCACCCAGGGCTACGGTTCGACGTCGCCGGCCTTCAATTATCCGAACCGGCTGGCGGCGCAGCTCCGCCGCCACTACCCGGCCTCCGACATCACCGTGGTGAACAGCGGCAAGGGCGGCGAAGACGCGCCCGAAATGATGCGGCGGCTGAAGTCGACGGTGCTGGATGCCAAGCCCGATCTGGTGATCTGGCAGGTCGGTACCAATGCGATCCTGCGCAATCTCGATCCGGCCGACACCGGCAAGCTGGTCGACGACGGCATCAAGGCGATCCAGTCCGCCGGTGCCGATATCGTGCTGGTCGATCCGCAATACGTGCCGCGGGTCAACGAGCGCGGCGAGAACGCCGGCAAGATGATCAAGGCGCTCGGTCGGCTCGCCGAGCTGCGCCGCGTCGGCATCTTCCCGCGGTTCGAAGTGATGAAGGAATGGCACGAGCAGCAGGCCATCCCGTTCGACAAGTTCGTCATCGCCGACGGGCTGCACATGAACGATTGGGGCTACGCCTGCTTCGCGCAGCTACTCGGCGACGGCATCATCCGCTCGGTCGATCAGGTCCGTCTCGGCACCGCCGGTCCGAGCGACGTCACGGCATTCCGGCCGATGTAACGAACGACGCGATGACTGCGGTCATCGCGCGCGCAATCACCTGATCGGTCTCACGTAACCGCTGGTCACGACGTTACCGAAACAGTCCCGGACGACGCTGTGCGTCGCCCGATACTTTACGCTCGCTGCCGATACGGCGGCTCGCTCACACCTTGTCGAGAGCGGCGAGCAGATCCTCGATCAGATCGTCTTTATGTTCGAGGCCGGCCGACAGCCGGATGAAGCCTTCGCTGATGCCGAGTTCGGCGCGCGCTTCCGGCTTGAGGCGCTGATGCGTCGTCGTCGCCGGATGGGTGACGAGGCTCTTGGCGTCGCCGAGATTGTTGCTGATCTTCACCAGCTTCAGCGCGTTGAGGAAGCGAAACGCCTCGGCCTTGCCGCCCTTCACTTCGAAGCCGACCAGGGTCGAGCCGGCGCCCATCTGCTTCTTGACCGTGGCGGCCTGCGGGTGATCATCGCGGCCCGGATACACCAGCCGCGGCACCTTCGGGTGGCCGGCCAGCGCATCGGCAATCGCGGCCGCATTGGTGGTCTGCTTCTCGACACGGACCGCCAGCGTTTCCAGGCCCTTCAGCAGCACCCAGGCGTTGAACGGCGACAGCGACGGGCCGGTCTGGCGCAGATACATCTGGATGTGTTCTTCGATGAACGCCTGCGACGACAGCACCACGCCGCCAAGACAGCGGCCCTGGCCGTCGATGTGCTTGGTGGCGGAGTAAACCACGACGTCGGCACCGAGTTGCAGCGGACTCTGCCAGATCGGCGTCGCGAACACGTTGTCGACCACGAGCCGTGCGCCCGCCGCATGCGCGATCTCGGCGATCGCGCCGATGTCGAGCACGTCGAGGGTCGGGTTGGTCGGGCTTTCCAGGAAGAATGTCTTGGTGTTCGGCCGGACCGCGCGCTGCCACTGGTCGAGATCGAGGCCATCGACCAACGTCGACTCGATGCCGTAGCGCGGCAGCAGGTCTTCGACGACGTAGCGGCACGAGCCGAACATCGCCTTGGAGGCGACGACGTGATCGCCCGCGCGCAGCGGCGCCAGCATCGCGGCGGTCACCGCAGCCATGCCGGTGGCGGTCGAGCGCGCCGCTTCGGCGCCTTCGAACTCCGCCATCCGCTGCTCGAAGCTGAACACGGTCGGGTTCGAGAACCGCGAATATTGGAAGCCGGCGTCGTCGCCGGTGAAGCGCGCTTCACACTGCTCGGCGCTGTCGTAGACGAAGCCCTGGGTCAGGAACAACGCCTCGGACGTCTCACCGAATTGCGAGCGCAAGCTGCCGGAATGCACCAGGCGGGTCTCGCGGCGGAAATGGGCCGTGGCGGGAACGGGAATGGTCGGTTTGGACTCGGACATGTGGTCTCCAGCGTGCCCACATCGGACGAAGCGGGCACAAAAAAACCGGCCTGGGGCTCAACCCTCGGGCCGGGACCACAACGTCCCCGGCCTGTTTAGCGACTTGTTTAACGTGGCTGCAAGCCGGCCGGCTCAAATCACCACGGGATAAGTCGGGCTCTTAATCCTCCGTACTCTTCCCGTCAAGCCGGGCTTCGGCTAGCGGTTGAGGCTCGTATCTGAGTTTCCCGGAGGGCATGGCTTGCGCTCCGAAGGACCGACATCGTGCCGTTCACCCTGCCGCCCGACGCCAACGGAATTCTGCCCGACCGCATGATCGCGGCGATGACGGAGTCGGGCCTGATCCTGCCGGACTATCCGTTCGTCGAGAGCCAGATCCAGCCGGCCAGCCTCGACCTGCGGCTCGGGCCGATCGCCTACCGGGTCCGCGCCAGCTTCCTGCCGGGCCCGGACTGCACCGTGGCGGAGCGGATCGACGAGCTGAAGTTGCACGAGATCGACCTGTCGGACGGCGCCGTGCTGGAAACCAACTGCGTCTATATCGTGCCGCTGCTCGAAAGCCTGGCGATGCCGCGCCACATCGTGGCGGCCGCCAATCCGAAAAGCTCGACCGGCCGACTCGACGTGTTCACCCGCGTGATCGCCGACGGCACCCGCCGCTTCGACATGATCGGCGCGGGCTATCACGGTCCGCTCTATGCCGAGATCAGTCCGAAGACCTTCCCGGTGCTGCTGCGCGAAGGCTCGCGGCTGTCGCAAGTCCGCTTCCGCGTCGGCCAGGCCACGCTGGAGCAGGACGAGCTCGATGCGCTGCACGATGCCGAGCGGCTGGTCGATGCCGACGATGCGGACCTTACCGGCGGCGTCGCGCTCAGCGTCGACCTCTCGGGCGAGAATTCCGACGGTTTCGTCGGCTATCGCGCCAAGCGTCACACCGGCGTGGTCGATATCGACCGGCGCGGCGGCTATGCGGTCGGCGAGTTCTGGGAGCCGATCGCGGCCCGTCCCGACGGCACGCTGATCCTCGATCCCGGCGAATTCTACATCCTGGCCTCGAAGGAAGCCGTGCAGGTGCCGCCGGACTACGCCGCCGAGATGGTGCCGTTCGATCCCCTGGTCGGCGAATTCCGCGTGCACTATGCGGGCTTCTTCGATCCCGGCTTCGGTTACGAAGGCGCCGGCGGCTCCGGTGCCCGCGCGGTGCTGGAAGTGCGCTCGCGCGAAGTGCCGTTTATTCTCGAGCACGGCCAGATCGTCGGCCGCCTGATCTACGAAAAGATGCTGTCGCGCCCCGACGCGATGTACGGCCAGCGCATCGGCTCGAACTACCAGGCCCAGGGCCTGAAGCTGAGCAAGCACTTCAAGGCGTGAGGCGGACTATCGACGTTGCCGTCAAGCTTGCGGCGTACCAATCACTTGCGTGCCTCGAGTATATTCTGCTGATCGACACCGAGATGGCGAGTGCGCATCTCTTATATCCGGGGCGAAGACCAGCAGTGGAGCAACGAGGTTTTGAAAGGCCTCGGCGCAGAATGTGAATTGCCGAGCTGCAAGTGCGGTTGTCCTTGGCCGAGGTGTATGACGGCCACCAGTTTCGGGAGCATCCACGATTGGTCGCGCAGGACTCCAGTTTCTCCGAATGACCGCGATCGAGCCCGCTCCAGTCGATTTGCGGCCGTTCAATTGGACGCTGCCTCAGTACCCGCCGGGGTCACCCGCCAGATTGCGTTGCCGACGTCGTCGGCGACCAGCAGCGCGCCGCGCTGGTCCAGCGCCACACCGACCGGGCGGCCCTGCGCCTGATCGTCGGCGTTGAGGAAGCCGGCCAGAACGTCGCGCGGCGGCCCGGACGGTTTGCCGCCTTCGAACGGGATGAAGATCACCTTGTAGCCGGAGTGCGGCTTGCGATTCCACGAGCCGTGCTGGCCGACGAAGGCACCGCCCTTCATCGCGTCGGGAAACAGATCGCTGGTGATGAAGGCGAGCCCGAGCGAGGCCGTGTGGTTGCCCAGCGCGTAGTCCGGCACGATTGCTTTCTCGACCAGATCCGGCCGCGGCGGCTTGACGCGGTCATCGACGTGCTGGCCGAAGTAGCTGTACGGCCAGCCGTAGAATCCGCCGTCCTTCACCGAAGTCATGTAATCGGGCACGAGGTCGCTGCCGATCTCGTCGCGCTCGTTGACGACGACCCACAATTCGCCGGTCTCGGGATGGAAAGCCGGACCGTTGGGGTTGCGCAGGCCGGATGCGAACAGCCGCGTCGCGCCGCTCTCCCGGTCGACCTCGATCACGGCGGCGCGGTTTTCCTCGACCGCCATGCCGTGTTCGGCGGCGTTGCTGTTGGAGCCGGAGGTCGCGTACAGCTTGCTGCCGTCCGGGCTGGCGACGAGATCCTTGGTCCAGTGATGATTGAGCGGGCCGGCCGGCAGATCGGCCAGCTTTTCGCCCGCTGCGGTGATCCGGGTGTCGCCCAGATTGTAGGGGAAACGCACGATCGCATCGGTGTTGGCGACGTAGAAGTCGTTACCGACCAGCGCCATGCCGAACGGCGAATTGAGGCCCTGGAGGAACGTCTCGCGGATCTCGGCGACGCCGTCGCCGTCGGCATCGCGCAGCAGGGTGATGCGGTTGGCGCTCGGTGTCCGGGCGCCGGCCTGCCCCATGACGTACTCGGCGACCCGGCGCTTGAGGCCCTTGCCCTCTTCGGGGCGTTCCGGTGCGTTGGTTTCGGCCACCAGCACGTCGCCGTTCGGCAGCACGTGGATCGTGCGCGGGTGATCGAGCCCCCTCGCGAACGCCGTCACCGCAAGTCCCTCGGCCGGTTTCGGCGTGGCGCCCTCCGCCCAGCCCACCGCCTTGGCGATATTGACCGTCGGCAACAGCGTGTTCGCCGGCTTCGGCAGCGTCGGCGAGGGGCCGAAATCCTCGCCCTGTGCCAGATTGGACTGATCGCCGCAGGCCGCGAGCGGCAGCACCAGGGCGAGGCACAGGGCGAGCCGGCTGGTCGGAAGCGATCGGCGCATCGACAATCTCCACGGGAGGAACTGAACAATGGCAATGTCGGAAGCGGGGTTGTGTTCAATTCCCACCCGTGAAAATCAGTGAGACGGCTGGTCGCAGGGCGGCCGCGGCAGAAACCACGAACAAGAACGACAACGGGAAGAGAGCCGATGGGAGAAACGTCCGAGACCGCGCAAGCGGCGCGGTCGCGCGGATGGCGCGGCGTCGCCGATCTGTATCATGCGGTGTTCACCGGCTTGGTCCTGACCCTCGTCAGCCGCCGCGGCACGGCGGATGCCGCCGAATTCGTATTCCGGGTGTTTCGCCGTCAGCAGCAGGAGCGCTTCGTCTCCGGCCTCGCCAAGCTCGGGCTCAGCGATCTGCCGCCGGCGGTCGCGGCGGCGCAGTATCACTATCTGTCGAACTGGATCGGCGGCGTGCATGTCGAATACATGTACGAAACCGATCGCAAGGCGTGGATCCGCTATCCGCCGCCGCGCTGGATCTGGCGCGGCACCGCGATCTGCGGCGTGCCTTCCGAGGTGTCGAAGGCGATGCTCCGCGGCTGGCACGCCAACAATGGCGTTGCGCTCGGTAATCTGAAGCTCGGCTTCGTTTGCACCAAGCAGAGCGTCGACGGCCAGGACGGATTGGAAGGCTATTACTACGAAGCCGACCATGCCCTCGAGCCGGATCAGCGGCTGCAATTCGCCCGCCATCTCGAAGCGCCGCTGTTCGATCCGGCCGCAGCGCCGGCGCTTCCGGTCGAGAGCTGGCCGAAGCCGCGGCTGGAGAAGGCCTATCGCAACTACGCGATGGAATATGTCCGCACCGCGGCGCCGACCCTGGTGCAGTTGTTCGGACCGCTCGACGGCGGCTATCTGCTGCATCTGACCGGCAAGCTGATCGGGATGCAGAGTTACGACGAGCTGGCGCCGGCGCTCGGCGTCACCGGCCGCGATGCCGCTGGCTTCGCCGCCATGCTGCGCGCGCTGCTCGATGCGCAGGGCGATGACGTCGAGCTGCGCGAGGTCGGTGGTGGCTTCGAATTGCGGCAGGGCGGATGGAAATTGATGGACGGCGTTGCTGACGCCGATCCGGCCTGCGTCCGGGTGCTCGAAGGTCTGGCCGAGGGGCTGGCCGCGGCGTGCGGCCGGCGCATTGCCATCAGCCTGGCCGACGATCACCGCACCGCCTCGCTGGTTTGGACGGTGCGCTGAGCCGTTCCGACCTATCTGCGGGTGGCCATGCGCGGCGCGACCATCGCGCTGGCCCGGAACGGTGATAGGAAGGCTGACGCCCGGCCGAAGATCGGGCTCGGGGGAAACGCATGTCCGATATTGCCGTGGCGGAGCTGCCACCGGTTGCGCAAGCCGCGCCGGCTCCGCCTGCGCCGTCGCCTCCGCCCCCCAAAAATCCGCTGCTCGACGACGGCATCCTGCGCACGCTGCTGCGGCTGTCGTGGCCGAACGTCGTGGCGCTGACGGCCGGCACCTGCGTGGCGATCGCCGAGACGTCGTATATCGGCCGGCTCGGCACCGAGGCGCTGGCAGCGATGGCGCTGGTGTTTCCGTTCGTGATCCTGACCATGACGATGTCCGGCGGCGCGATGGGCGGCGGCGTCGCGTCGGCGATCGCGCGGGCGCTCGGCTCCGGCGACGACGACCGCGCCGCGGTGCTGGCGATGCACGCGCTGCTGATCGGGCTGTGCTTCGGCCTGGTGTTCACGGTTGGGATGCTGACGTTCGGCGAACGGGCGCTGGCGCTGCTCGGCGGCCGCGGCGCGGTGCTGAGCCAGGCGGCCGGCTACGTGCACATCTTCTTCGCCGGCGCGGTGGTGCCGTGGCTGATGAACACGTTCGCGGCGATCCTGCGCGGCACCGGCAACATGAAGCTGCCGTCGTTGATGATCCTGAGCTCGGCGATGCTGCAGATCGTGCTCGGCGGCGCGCTCGGCCTCGGTTTCGGGCCGATCCCGCGGTTCGGCATGCCGGGCGTCGCTGCCGGCACGCTGACCGCGTTCTCGATCGGCGCTGCGGTGATGGCCTGGGTGATCTTCTCCGGCCGTGCCGGGGTGAAGCCGCGGCTGACGGGTTTCCGGATCGAGCGCGGCATGTTCTTCGACATCCTGAAGGTCGGCGCGGTGTCGTGCTTCTCGCCGCTGCAGTCGGTGCTGACGATCACGATCTTCACCCACATGCTGGCGCATTTCGGCACGGCGGTGCTGGCAGGCTACGGCATCGGTGGCCGGCTCGAATTCATGCTGACCTCGATCGCGTTCGCGGTCGGCATCGCGTCGGTGCCGATGATCGGCATGGCGATCGGCGCTGGCCGGGTGAAACGGGCGCGGCAGATCGCCTGGACGGCGGGGCTGGTGTCGTTCCTGTTCGTCGGCGTGGTCGGCACCGGGATCGCGATCTTCCCGCACCTCTGGATCGACCTGTTCACCGACGACGCAGCGGTGCGGCTCGCCGGCGAGCAGTATCTGCGCGCGGCCGCGCCGATGTACGCGTTCATCGGGTTGGCGATCTCGATGTATTTTTCCGCGCAGGGCGCCGCCAGGGTGCTGGGACCAGTGCTGGCGCAGACCGGGCGGCTGCTGTTCGTCGTGGTCGGCGGCTGGCTGCTAATCAAACACCACGGCAGCACCGGCAGCTTCTATCTGCTTGCCGCCGGATCGATGGTGCTGCTCGGGCTGACGTCGGCGCTGAGCGTGCTGGTGACGCGCTGGGGGCCAAAGCCGGCGGCCGTGCCGATCGTTCGCTAGCGGTCGGCCTGCCGCGGGGCAAACGGCAGCAGCACGTCGAACAGGCTTGGGCCACTGGTGGCGAGCGCGCCTTCGAGCGACAGCAGGCGTCGCCGGGTGATGGCGCCGCCATTGGCGCAGATGCCGCTGGTGTCGCCCGCGGCTGCGAGCGCGCGGTGGCACGGCACGATCAGGGCGAACGGGTTGCGCCGGATCGCCTGGCCCACCGCATGCACGGCGCCGGAGGCGCGGAGCTGCTTGGCAATCTCCGCAAAGGTCAACGTCTCGCCGCGCGGGATTGCGCGGACCGCCGCATAGACGCGGCAATCGAACACCGGAATCCCGCCGAGATCGAGCCCAACGTCGGAAAAGTCCCACGGCTCACCGCGCAGCGCCGCCGCAATGCCGTCGATCGCCGGTTCGATCCAGGCCTCGGCACGGCTCTCGCGGGCATCCGGGCAGAGCCGCAGCAGCCGGCGGCGGGTGTCGATCTCGCGGTTTTCGGCCAGCTGCACGGCAAGCACGCTACCGCGATCCCATGCGATCGCGCATCGGCCCATCATGGTGTCGAAGATCGTGTAGGCAGCCCCCGCCATAGTCAGAACCGTACCAGCGAAAAGCGGGGACGCATCTAGAAAGTGAACAAATTATTAACAACTTTAACGAGCCGGCAGTGCGGTGCGGGAGGGGCTGCGGCGTCGCGCGCCGGCCCCCCTCAATGATCGCCCCTTGGCGGCGCGCCCGGTCTCGGCTAGATCAGAGTCCGTCGCCGCGTCAGCGCGGCGCCCGGCGCGGGCGTAGTTCAATGGTAGAACGGCAGCTTCCCAAGCTGCATACGAGGGTTCGATTCCCTTCGCCCGCTCCAACCACCCAAACCCTTTCCTTGATCTCGATCGGCTGTTGTTGCGGGTTACCGCGAAGGGGTTGCGGCTTCCGTCAAACCAGCGCTGCTCGGTACGCTATCGCGCGCCGATCCCGGAGTTGGAGCCGTTGTGGTCGCTTGCTCTGCGCTGCGCGCACGGCAGCCTGCATCCGGAGTGTGCTGCGGTTGATCGGCGTCAACGCCGCCGTCGCCGATCAGCAGGAAGCTTAGTTACTGCTTCATTGCAGGGGGTACGGCGATGACGACCACCATGATGACGTTCGACATCTTGC
The DNA here is from genome assembly GCF_010907025.1 of Rhodopseudomonas sp. BR0G17. NCBI lineage: Bacteria > Pseudomonadati > Pseudomonadota > Alphaproteobacteria > Hyphomicrobiales > Nitrobacteraceae > Rhodopseudomonas > Rhodopseudomonas sp. BR0G17. The sequence continues at coordinate 13,272 of NZ_QUML01000035.1, forward strand.
TGTTGGCTGCGGCCGCGGTGTCGACGGTGCTGATTTTGTTCGGCGTAGTAATCGCGAGCGGTCATGAAGGCGAGCATCAGCACGCCAACGCGCGCGTAATGTCCCGTCACGACTGATCGTCAGACGGCCTTTTGCGGTCGGCGTCAGGACTTGCCGACCGCGTTGTTCAGGTCGTGCTTGATCGTCTCCAGCAGCGAATTCAGCACATCATTGTGCGCAGGCGCTTCGCTGCGCGCAGGTGCCGGGATCGGCCTGCTGGGCGAGCGATGCTGAGCAGAAGGTGTGACCGGCGGAAGTGGTGCCGGTAATAGCGGTTTCGCCGTGGTAAGCCGATTTCCGGCAGGCTGAGACGAGATGGTTGGGGCCGGTGGTGCCGGGCGCTGCGGCACAGCGGATGCCCGAGACGGTGGACGAACGCTAGTTTGAACCGGTGGGACTGCGGCACGCGCCGCCTCTGGCCGATGAGGCGTAGCTTCCCGGGAATGATGGGTCGCAGGCAAGGTCGGTTGCTGCCGCAAAGGAGTCGGTTCTGCTGACGTGAGTGTCGCAGCACCTTCCGGGCTGACGAAATCGCCGTACAGCACGTCGTCGTGACGACCCATCCACCACAGCGCGGTGCCATATGCCGCTGCTAGCCCTATAATCCCCAGAAGGCTGAGCTCCAGCATCAGCGGCACCTCGCTGCCGCGACACGAGCTGAGCTCTCCGTGGATGCCGCCACGCGGAAAAAATGCATCCCGTCAGGCGTGATCGCCGACGTTGTTACTTGGATGCTCCATCTCGTGCGCGGCGACCGCATGCGTACTCCCGAAACTAATCAATTCATTTCGGAACCCGTCTGGCCGTGCAAGTCATTTTTAATCTAATTCAAAAATGTTCCGGGGCAAAAAAGAAGCGCCGGCCAAGGCCGGCGCTTCCAGTAACTCAATAAGTGATCGGCGATCGCCGATTAGCGACCGGCCAGCACCGGCAGGCCGAGCATCGACGAGAACGGCGCCGGGTTGTTGATCAGCTGAGCCGAGGCTTTCTGATTGCTGGCGAGCGACGACCAGGCGTCTTGATTCTTGGTCAGCGACGACCACGGCTTCTGGCTCGAAGCCAGCGACGACCACGGCTTCTGCGACGCCGACAGCAGCGGACCGAACATCGAGGACAGGAAGAAGTTCGGGCTGGTCAGCTCGGGGAAGATGCCGCCGAGGGTGGTGCGGGAGTCGGTCAGCCGCGGCGCGCCTGTCAAGCGGGCGGACGAATCCACCAGCGAAGCGCTGCTGCCGTGGCGGGAGGAGACGTCGCGGATCGCGCCGTGGCGGTTGAGGATCGCGTCGGCCTGGCCACCCTTGCCGAACGGCGGGTCGACCGTGACCACGGTACCGTCCTTGTCGCTGGAGACGATCGCGGCGTTGCTGAACGAAGCGGCCTTGAGCTCCGCAACAGCGGCCTGCGCCTTGGCTGCGTCCTGATACACCTTGAAGATCTGCGTCATTACTACCTTCCTCTAGAGTGATGCGTTGGTTGGAATTTCAGTCTTTGACCGACAATTCGTTGGCAACCCACCCAGTTCCCAACTTGGCATAGTTTCGCGGCGCGGCAAGCCCTGCAAGCACCAGGTTACCGGCGGCATCGCGCCGCAGCAGAACCTGCTTGCTTGCAGTAAATAATCACTTGCGATCAAGACGGTTCGATCAACTCCAGCCGGATCGTCAGTTCACGAATGCGTGGACCGGTAGCCCGGTATAGTCTTCCCCCGGCATCGACGGCCCGGCCGTCGAGTCACCGTGCCTCCGATTCTTGCCGGGCTGATCCTGCCGCTCATCTCCGACATACGGATGACTCTGGCGTCGCCCGGCGCCGCGGCCCCGTCCTGGGACGTCAGACGCAAGACATCCGTTCACGGCCCTGACGCACGACTGTGCAACCACAGCGATCCGGATTCGGCCGCGCTCGGAACAAAGCCGCGCCCTGTCGCGTCTGAGACCGACAGGGGAGAGAGTTGAATGGAAACGGTTGCGAGCGCGTCGTGGTGGACGGCGGGTGTGCTGTATCAGATCTATCCGCGCTCGTTTCAGGACAGCAACAGCGACGGCATCGGCGATCTGCGCGGCATCATCGATCGGCTCGGCTATCTGTCCGACCTAGGCGTCGATGCGATCTGGCTGTCGCCGATCTTCCCGTCACCGATGGCCGACTTCGGCTACGATGTCGCCGACTATGTCGGCATCGATCCGATCTTCGGCACCATGGACGATTTCGACGCGCTGGTGCTCACCGCGCATGCCCGCGGTCTGAAGGTCATTCTCGATCTGGTGCCGAACCATTCGTCCGACCAGCACCCGTGGTTTGTCGAGAGCCGGTCGTCTCGCCACAATCCCAAGCGCGATTGGTACATCTGGCGCGATCCGGCGCCGGATGGCGGGCCGCCGACCAATTGGCTGTCGGAATTCGGCGGCAGCGGTTGGGAATACGACGACGCCACCGGCCAATATTACTATCACGCCTTCCTGAAGCAGCAGCCCGATCTCAACTGGCGCAATCCGGAGGTGCGGGCCGCGATCTTCGAGGCGATGCGGTTCTGGCTGCGCAAGGGCGTCGACGGCTTTCGGGTCGACGTGATCTGGCATCTGATCAAGGACGATCAATTCCGCAACAACCCGCCCAATCCGGATTTCCGCACCGGCATGCCGCCGCACGCCGCGCTGCTCCCGGTATATTCGGCCGACCGGCCGGAGACGCTCGCGGTGGTGGCCGAGCTGCGCAGCGTGATCGAGGAGTTCGATCATCGCCTGCTGATCGGCGAGATCTATCTGCCAGTCGAGCGGCTGGTGGCGTATTACGGCGCCGGGCTGAATGGCGCGCAGTTGCCGTTCAACTTCGCGCTGCTGTCGACGCCATGGCGTGCCCGCGAGATCGCGGGGCTGATCGAGCGGTACGAGCTGGCGCTGCCGTCGGGCGCATGGCCCAACTGGGTGCTGGGCAACCACGACCGGCCGCGGGTGGCGAGCCGTGTGGGGCCGGCGCAGGCGCGCGTCGCCGCGATGCTGCTCCTGACGCTGCGCGGCACCCCGACGATGTATTACGGCGACGAGCTCGGCATGGAGCAGGTCGAGATCGCGCCCGAGGACGTGCAGGACCCATTCGAGAAGAACGTGCCGGGAATCGGTGTCGGTCGCGACGGCTGCCGCACGCCAATGCAGTGGGACGCCTCAGCGAATGCCGGCTTCTCCGATGCCCGGCCGTGGCTGCCGCTGGCGCCCGACGCCACCCAGGATAACGTTGCCAATCTGCGGGCGGACGCGCAGTCGATCCTCAATCTGTATCGCGCGTTGCTGCGGCTGCGGCGGCAACTGCCCCAGCTCGCGCTCGGTGATTATCAGCCGCTCGCCGCGGAGGGTGATCTGTTGCTGTATCGCCGGCATCATCAGGGGCAGTCGGTGCTGGTCGCGCTCAATCTCGGACCGGATCCGATTTCTGCCGCGTCGGACGCCATCGGGCTCGATGGCGAGGTGCTGTTGTCGACGATGCTCGACCGTGCCGGCGAACGCATCGGCGCCACGCTCGATCTCCGCGGCAGCGAAGGCATCATCGTCGGCCGCGCGCCGGAGGAGGTGGTGTGACCGGCTAAGCAGCGCCCGACCTCGTCCAACAGCTTCTCTGTCATTGCGAGCGAAGCGAAGCAATCCAGCTCAGTACATCGAGCTGGATTGCTTCGGCGCTGCGCTCCTCACAATGATGATTTGAAAGGCCGCCGATGGTTCGGGCCCGTGCGCGTCCGCCGCCGTCGACTTCGGTCCGGCGCAGCAGATAGTCCAGGCCGCCGACCCTGAACCAGCGATAGCCGTAGCCTTCGATCAGCAGCTTGTGCCGGCCGCGGTCGGCGTGGCTGTGGTTGGGACCAAGCAGGTCGATCAAGGTGGCGCCGGCGTCATCGGGCAGCCCAACCGCGAACGACACCTCGCGCGGCTGCTCGTCGAGATTGTGCACGAACAGCACGGAGTTGTTGCGCCAGTCGTAGCGCAGGATCAGCACCGCGGGATCGCGTGCGGCGATCACCTTGAAGTCGCCCCAGCCGATTTCCGGCACTTCCTTGCGCATCCGGATGATGCGCTCGGTCCAGTTCAGCATCGAATCCGGATCGCGCCGCTGCTGGGCGACATTGACGTGCTCGAAGCCGTAGGCGCCGTGGTCGATCACCGGGATCTCCGGCTTGTCGCTCTTGGTGAAACCGCCGTGCGGCTCGGTCGACCATTGCATCGGTGTGCGGGCGCAGCGCCGCTCTGGCAGCGCCAGATTGTCCCCCATCGCGATCTCATCGCCATAACGGATCACTGGCGTGCCCGGCAGCGTCATCATCAGGCTGTAGGCGAGCTCGAGCCGGCGCTGATCGCCGCCGAGCATCGGCGCCAGCCGCCGCCGGATGCCGCGATCGTAGAGCTGCATGGTTTTGTCCGGACCGAACTTCTCGAACACGATCCGCTGCTGTGCCTTGGTCAGGCGGCCGAGATCGAGCTCGTCGTGGTTGCGCAGGAACAGTCCCCATTGCGCGGTCGCCGGTCGCGGCTTGGTCGCTGCGAGCGCTTTAGCCAGCGGTCCGGTGTCGGCGGCGGCGAGCGCGTAAAACAGATGCTGGTTCACATGAAAATTGAACATCATCTGCATACGTTCGCCGTCGTCGCCGAAATAATGCAGATCGTCCTCGGGGCAGACGTTGGCTTCGGCCAGGATGATCGAGTCGCCTTTGCGCCATTGCAGGAATTCGCGGAAGGTCCGCAGCATATCGAACTGTTCGACAGGCTTCTTGACCTTCGGACCTTTGGTGGCGATCACGAACGGCACCGCGTCCATCCGGAAGCCGGACACGCCGAGCTGAATCCAGAACCCCATGATCTTCAGGATCTCTTCCTGCACATAGGGATTGGCGGTGTTGAGGTCGGGCTGGAATTCGTAGAAGCGGTGAAAGTACCAGGCCTTCGCCTGCTTGTCGTGAGTCCAGGTCGATTTCTGCACGCCCGGAAACACCATGCCCTGATCGGCGTGGGCGGGCTTCTTATCCGACCACACATACCAGTCGCGATACGGCGAGTTGGGATCGGCGCGAGCCTGTTTGAACCAGGGATGCTGGTCGGAGGTGTGATTGACCACGAGGTCGATGATCACCCGCATGCCGCGCTGTTTGCAGCCGTGGGTGAATTCGACGAAGTCGCCGAGCGTGCCGTAGCGCGGGTCGACGCCGTAATAGTCGGAAATATCGTAGCCATCGTCGCGATAGGGCGAGGGCTGAAACGGCATCAGCCAGATCGCCGTGACGCCGAGCCCGTGCAGATAATCAAGCCGCCTGGTCAGGCCCTTGAAGTCGCCGATGCCGTCGCCATTGGCGTCCATATAGGTCGCGACCGACAGGCAATAGATCACGCCGTTCTTGTACCAAAGGTCGTCGATCATCGGCGCTCGGCGGCTTGGGATGTGGGAGTGTTGAGCGGATCATTGCGAGGAGCGAAGCGAGGAACCAATCCAGTGCCCCTGCTCGGCGCTCCTGGATTGCTTCGCTTCGCTCGCAATGACGGACAGATTGACGGCGTTGCGGTCAGGTCAGCGCCACGCCATAGTAATCGTCGACCTGGCGCGCGCCGCGCCAATCCCATTCCGAGCCGCGACCGTATTTCGGCGCGCGTTCGAGTTGGTCGACGGTGACCATCACCTGATAGCCGCCGAGCTCGACGTTGTATTTCAGTGCCGGCCAGGGCAGCGGGTAGTGATCGTCGCCGATGCCGAGGAAGCCGCCGAACGACAGCACCGCGTAGGACACGCGGCCGCTGACCTTTTCGATCATCAACCGCTCGATCGAGCCGATCTTCTCGCCGTCCGGTCCGTACACCGCGGTTCCCTGCACCTTGTCGCTGCCGATCAGCTTGAGGGTTTCGTTGGCTTCTGGGTTCATGTTGGTCTCCCTGTGAGCGAAACCAACGAGCGGATCGAAAACCTGTTCCGCGCCCGAGCCTGCGTCATCGCCTCTTCACAAACCGGAGAATCGTACTTATCCTCTCTGCATCGGAAACAACGGAAGGAGGTGGTCCAGTGTCTCTCTCGAAACGCTGTCACCTCGCTGGGGACGCCCGCTGAGGTTGGCTGACTGAGCATCGTTGCGGCGGGCACGAGACCCGCTCGCCGGAAGTGATGCACGAGCAGTGAGCCGCTCGGCCGAGGCGTCTCGCAGCGCCTGGGAACCAGCGAGTTACGAGGCGCGCGTCGGCGTTCACACGCCGGCGCGCGTTTGTCGTTTTGGGGCACTTAGTCACTTCAGTGACTGTCGCTTTAGCCACTGTGCCCGGATGCAGCGAAGCGAAATCCGGGTCTTTGTCTGCGGCTGCCCGCATTCCGCTGCGCTGCATGCAGGCTACGGCGCATGCGGGCGACCGCGTCAGAACGAACCTGCCAGAGTCAGCCGCACTGCGGTTGGTTCGGCCGGATGAACATGGCGGTCGTTGATGCCGCCCAGCGGCTCGCCGGGCAGTCGTGACAGATAGTAATATTCGATCTGGTTGGTCTTGGCGTTGAACAGGTTCAGCACGTCGAGCTGCAGCCGCACGCCGTTGTCGAAGCGATAGCCGGCGCGGGCGTTGAAGATCAGCGACGACAGCGAATGCACGTTGTCGTCCTCGATCAGCGGCCGCGGTCCGAAATAGCGGCCCTTCAGTGCGCCGAACCAGCCGCGTTGCTCGCCGAGCGTGATGCCGGCGCTCGCCACCCAGGCCGGCGCGCCGGGGATGAAGTCGCCCGCCGGGTCGAAATCCGTGAACCGCGCTTTGGTATAGGCAACGTCGAGATCGACGCCGAGCCAGGACAGCGGCCGATACTGGCTGGTCCACTCGACGCCGACGCGGCGGCTCGGGCGGCTCGGCTCGGTGGTGCCGGCATCGCCGACGAATAACAGCTCGGAGTCGAAATCGAGCACGAACACCGCGAGCGAGGTCGTCAGCCCCGGGATCGATTTGTTGCGGATGCCGAGTTCGGCGCCCTTGGAGCGCACCAGCAGCGGCACGCGGTTCACCGGATCGCCCGAGTTGGGATCGACCGTGATGGTGGCGCCGCGGATGTCGTTGCTGTGCAGCCCGGTGCCGGCGTTGCCGTAGAACTCGGTGCTGGCCCAGGGACCGAGCACGATGCCGGCTTTCGGGCTGGTCATCGCCGCCGAGGCATTGCCGGAGTTGGCCGGATTGTCGCTGATCACCCGGCCGGTGAAGAAATCCTGCCGCACGCCGGCGGTGGTGCGCAGCCAATCGGTCCAGCGCAGGGTGGTGTCGGTCCACAGCCCGAGCGACTGCTCGGAGACGTCGTCGGCGCGCACGGTCGACAGCCAGTCGCGCTGATAGGTCTTGTTGAGGCCGACATTGATGGTGTCGGAGCGCGTCTGCAGCCCGACCCGGGTTTCCACCGGCAGTCCGGCGAACCGGTAGTCGAAGCGCTGGGTGCCGTTCAGCCCGAGCACGGTGCGGCGGTCGTGCTGGTTGAACTGGTCGCCGTTCACCGGGTCGTCGAGGAAGTAGGTGAAGTTGTTATAGAGCTGCAGCGACGAGCGGATCACATAGGCGTTGATGTCGGTCTGGCCGATGTCGCTGGATTTCGCGAACCGGCCCGACAGGCTGTAGCGGCTGGCGATGCCGCCGTCGGTCGGATCGAGCGATCCGTAGCGGCCGATCAGGCCCTGGTCGATCGCGCGCTGCGCCACCTGATCGGTCGAGGTCCAGCGGTTGGAATAGGCCATGCCGGTCAGCGAGAAACCGTCGGTCGCGGTGCCCTGGCTGTAGCGCAGCACACCGTTCAGCTTGCGGACGTTGTCCGGCACGTCCCACGGGCCGTTGTAGGTGTTGGCTTCGAACGCGGCGAGCCAGGTGCCGTCGCCGACACGGGTCGAGCCGGCGCCGAGCAGCCGGCGATAGCCGAAGCTGCCGACCGTCACCTCGGCGAGGGTCTTGGGCATCGCCCGCAGATATTCGATGCCGAGCGCGCCGGCCGAGCCGAAGTCGCCGACATCGGCGAAATACGGCCCCTTGCGCACCGTCATGGTGCTGATCAGCTCGGGGATCAGGAAATTGACGTCGGCATAGCCCTGGCCGTGGCCATGGGTCGGCATGTTCACCGGCATGCCGTCGATGGTGATGGCGAGATCGGTGCCGTGGTCGAGGTTGAAGCCGCGCAGGAAGTACTGGTTGGCTTTGCCTTCGCCCGAATGCTGGGTGACCACCAGCCCGGGCGCGGCTTCCAGCGCTTCGCCCGGCCGCATGAACGGCAGCGCGTTGATCTCCGCGCCGGTGATGACGCGGCTGCTCGCGGCCTGATTCTGCGGCGCGCTCATGGCACCCGTTGCAGCGTTGCCGCTCGGCGCGGTCGATGACGAAGAGGTGGACGGTGATGGCGCCGGAACTGCGCGGCCCGTGCGCGCAGCGGTCGCGGATGTGTGCCGCCGCGGCGGCTTCGGCTTGGTGTCGGCCGGGGCGTCGATGGTGACTTGCGGCAGCGCCTGCTCGGCCCGCGCCGTGCCGGCCGTGAGTGCAACACTCGTCACGATGCAGCCGACCGCGCAGCCGCGCATCATCTCTCGCCGGAGACTCGCCACGCGCACCCCCTCGTGTCCTGCATCGTTGCAAGACGCGCCCGCCCCAAATCTGTTATCGCAGGCGGTCCCGGCAGAGCGCCCACGGTCGCAGCGTGCCCGGCGAGTATGACAAAGTCAATCAAACTTCATACTGACAACCTGGTAACCAGCAAGAGGCACTCGATGCACCGCGTCACCATCACGCTCGACGACGACCTGATGGAGAAGCTCGACGCCATCATCGCGGCGCGCGGCTACCAGAACCGCTCCGAGGCGATCCGCGATCTGGCGCGGATCGGCATCCAGCAGACCGCGACGGAGACCACCGGCGGGCATTGCGTCGGCGCGATGGTCTATACCTACGACCACTCCAAGCGCGATCTGCCGCGCAAGCTGACGCAGAGCTTCCACCATCACCACGATCTGTCGCGCGCCACGATGCACGTGCATCTCGATCATGATCAGTGCCTGGAAGTGACGATCCTCGACGGCAACGCCAGCGAACTGCAGCATTTCGCCGACCACATCTTCGCCGAACGCGGCGTCCGCTACGGCCGGCTGGTGACGATCCCGGCGGAGCCGCCGTCAGAGGATCACGACCATCATCACGAGCAGGACTCGTCATCCTGAGAGGCACGCCAAAAGTCCGCTCCTGGCAGGAAGACCCTCAACGTCATTGCGAGCCGAAGGCGAAGCAATCCAGGGGCTCCGTGCACCCAACCCCTGGATTGCTTCGTCGCTTCGCTCCTCGCAATGACGGAACGCTTTCAGCGTGACGGGGACTTCCGAGCGCGAGACGTCTTTGCCGGGGCTTTCTTCGCCGCCACTTTCGCGGCCTTGTCGTCGCCGATCACGCCCTCGCGCCGCTTCACGGCGTGGTAATAGGCCCACCACAGATGCGCGGCGGCGCCGCGCAGCGGGCGCCAGGGTTCGGCGAGCGGCGCCATCTGTTTCACGGTCGGGCGCGCTTTCAGGCTGAGGCCGATCCGCATCGCTTCCTGCACCGCGAGATCGCCGGCCGGCCAGGCGTCGCCGTGGCCGAGGCAGAACAACAGATAGATGTCGGCGGTCCACGGCCCGATGCCGTGCAACGCCGTCAGCGTGGCGTGGGCGGCGTCGGCGTCTTCTTCGGCCAGCACATCGAGATTGAGCCGTTCGGCGGCGAGCTCCTTGGCGAGCGCTTTCAGCGTCTTGATCTTCGCGGTTGAAAGACCGAGCCGCGCCAGCCGGTCGGCCCGCGCCCGCTTGATCGCGCCGTGCTCGAACGGCTCGAACGCCGCCGAGACCCGGCCCCAGATCGCCGCGGCCGACGCGGTCGAAAGCTGCTGGCCGCAGACGATCGCGGCAAGGCCGGCAAAGCCCGGCTCGCGACGGCGCAGCGCCGGCATGCCCGCAACCTGAAGCACGGGCTTGAGCCGCGGGTCCCGCTTCACCAGCGCGGTGATGGCGTCCTCGAGGTCGGCCTGGCTGTCGAGATGGATGGTCATCAGGTGGTTCGGCTTTCCGGCGTCATGCGCGGGCTTGACCCGCGCATCCATCCGCTATCGTAAAAGAGTGTCATCCGATGGATTACCGGATCAAGTCCGGCAATGACGTCAGGGGTTCAATGCCGCCACCCGTTTTCCGATTTGCCCCGAGCCCGAACGGCTACCTGCATCTCGGCCACGCTTTTTCGGCGTTGCTGAATGCCGATCTGGCGCGGGCGAGCGGCGGCCGGCTGTTGCTGCGGATCGAGGACATCGACCGCACCCGTTGCCGGCCGGAATTCGAGCAGGCGATCTATCAGGACCTGTCCTGGCTCGGCATCGGCTGGGACGGCGAGGTGCGGCGGCAATCGGATCATCTCGCCCTGTACCGCGACGCGGTGACGCAACTCTCCGCCATGGGGCTGATCTATCCGGCGTTCGAAACCCGCGCCGAGATCGCCCGGCTGGTCGCCGATCAGGAAGCGGCCTCGCCCTGGCCGCGCGATCCCGACGGCGCGCCGCTGTATCCGGGGAACGGCAAGCAGCTTTCGCCCGCGCAACGCGACGAGCTGATTGCCGCCGGCGTGCCGTACGCGCTGCGGCTGGACATGTCGGCTGCGATCGCGTTGGCCGGCGAACTGAGCTGGCAGGACCTTGGCGAAGGACCGGACGGCGAAACCGGCACCATCGCGGCGCGGCCGGAGGCGTGGGGCGACGTCATCATCGCGCGCAAGGAAACGCCGACCAGCTATCACCTGTCGGTGGTGATCGACGACGCGCTGCAAGGCATCACCGAGGTGGTGCGCGGCGCCGATTTGTTCTGGTCGACCTCGGTGCACCGGCTGCTGCAGCATCTGCTCGGCCTGCCGGCGCCGGTGTATCGGCACCATGCGCTGCTGCGTGATGCCGAGGGCCGCAAGCTGTCGAAATCCACCGGGTCGACCGGCCTGCGCGAGCTGCGCGCCGCTGGTGTCACGCCGGCCGAGATCCGAACCTTGGTCGGGCTTGCGGCGCCCATCTGAACGCCGCCTGATGCCGCCTGCATCGATCCCGGCGCACACGCGCGGCGTGACTCCACAGCGGCGAGCGTGGCATTGTAGCCGGGACGGCTCGGGGGACTCATGGCGGTGAAATCGCGCGCGTTGCGCAGCGGGCGGACGCAGGTCAAGCGGACGCCGCCGAAACGCGTCCGTCGCAAGAAGCCCGCCTCGTCCGGCATGATCGAGACCGTGCTGGCGACCTTCGCGCACGAGGTCCGCACCCCGCTCACCGGTATTCTGGCCGTCAGCGAATTGCTGGCGACCTCCGATCTCAACGAGCGCGAGCGACGCTGGGTCGACACCATCAAGGCCGGCGCCGAGCATCTGTCCGGTCTCGCCACGCTGTTCGTCGACGCCGCCCGGCTCGGCACCACCGGGCTCGGGCTGCGGTCGGAGTTCTTCGATCTGCGGGCGCTCGCCCGCCATGCCGGGGACTCGTTGTCGGGCCGCGCCGCCGCCAAGGGGCTGCGCGCCACGGTGACGATTTCGCAGCGGCTGCCGGGCTTTGCGATCGGCGACGCGGTCCGGCTGCGCGCCGCGCTGGAAAACCTGATCGACAACGCGGTGAAATTCACCGAGCACGGCGACGTGGCGCTGAAGGTCACCGCCGCAGCCGCCGGCCGCGGCAAGGCGCAGGTGTCGTTCGCAGTGTCCGACAGCGGCATCGGGCTGTCGCTCACCGAGATCAAGCGGCTGTTTCGCCCGTTCTCGCAGGCCAATGTCAGCATCGCGTCGCGGTTCGGCGGCGCCGGCCTCGGTCTGTCGTCGGTGCGGCAAATTGCCCGGGCCCTCGGCGGCGACGTCACGGTGGCGCAGCGGCCGCGCGGCGGCACGGTCTTCACCCTGATGGTGACGCTGGAGCGGGCCAAGCCGCCGCAGATGGCGACGCCGGACGGCGCGATCCGCGCCACCGGCGGCGGGCGGCTGCGCATCCTCAGCGTCGAGGACAATCCGTTCGGGCGCGTGGTGCTGAACGCCATCCTCACCGAGCTCGGTCATTGCTGCGAATTCGTCGGCAGCGGCGAGGCGGTTCCGGAGCGGCTGGCGAAAGCCGAGTTCGATGCGGTGCTGATGGATATGGTGCTGCCGGGCATCAGCGGCGTCGAGGCGATCCGGCTGATCAGGGCGCTGCCACCGCCGCTGCGCGCGGTGCCGATCATCGGCGTGTCGGGACGCGACCAGGACGAAGCCGCGGCCCGTCAGGCCGGCGCCGATGCGTTCCTGCTCAAGCCGGTTTCGCCCCGGGCGCTCGCAACTGCGCTTCTTGCAGCGTCATCCCCTCGGGCAGCCGCGACTTGATGATCGCGGCATTGAGTTCGCCGCCGTAAACGAAAATCGCGGCGATGAAATACAAAAACACCAGCGCGATGATGACCGAGGCCAGCCCCGCATACATCGACACGTAGTTGTTGGCGAACCGCGCCAGATACATGCCGAAGGTGATGCCCGAGATCAGCGAGGCCGCGATGGTGAAGACGATCCCGGGCAGGATCTGCCGGAACGACCGCCGCCCCGCCGGCAGATAGGCGTGCAGCAGGAACAGCGCCACCGTCAGCGCCGTGATCGCAATGCCATAGCGGCCGATCGTCAGCAGCGGCTCGTTATTGTGCACCAGCAGCGGCACGTAGTGCCGGGCGGTGGCGAGGATCAGCGGGCCGAGCACGATCAGAAACCCCATCGCCAGTGCGGTAAAAGCCGCCACCAGGGTGTAGCCGATCGACTCCAGCCGCAGCAGATACCACGGCCGTGGCTCGATCACCGCATAGGCCCGGTTGAGCCCGACCCGCAGGCTCTCGACGCCGTTGGAGGCGAAGTACAGCGCCAGCAAGAGGCCGATGGTCAGCACCCCGCCGCGGGTAGTGGTCAGCACGTCGTGGATCTCGCCCGACAGCGTGCTGGCGACCTGCGCAGGCCAGACGTCGAGCAGCAGCTCGGCGGCGCGGTCGGCGAGTTCGCGCGAGCCGACAAAGCCGGCCAGCGAGGTGAGCACGATCAGGAAGGGAAACAGCGCCATCAGGGTCGACAGCGCGATATGGCTGGCGATCGCCCATCCGTCGTCGGCCAGGAACGTATAGAGCGCATCGACTGCGACCGCATAGGCGTAGCGGATCTGCCTCACGGGTCACCTTGTCACGAGTTGCGGCCGGCGGGATGGCAGAACCTTAGCATTCGATACTAACCGCCTCCACCCGGGATCGTTGCGCCCGACCATGCGGCAGGGATAGCGCGCGATCAGTAGCGGTGTTATGAAACCTAGATGGCATCCTTCCTGAGTTCAATCGCCCTGCCGGTCGCGCTCTGCGCCGTGGCCTTGGTGCTCATGCTCGGTCTGATCAACATGATGCGGGGCGGTTCACCGAACCGATCGCAGACCCTCATGCGCTGGCGGGTCTTGCTGCAATTCGTCGCCATCGTCATCACCATGCTTGCGATCTGGGCGATGGGCCGTTAGCTGCCCTCCAACTCCCGGATCACTTGGTTTCCCGCAGCAGGATCCCCGCGCGATGGTCGTTCTCAATCGAATCTACACCCGCACCGGTGACGACGGCACCACCGCCCTCGGCTCCGGTGAGCGGCGGCCGAAGTCCGATCCGCGGATCGCGGCATACGGCACGGTGGATGAGACCAATGCGGCGCTCGGCGTGGTGCGGCTGCATTTGTCGGAGCTGCCGGAACTCGACGCCATGATCGGGCGTATTCAGAACGATCTGTTCGATCTCGGCGCCGACTTGGCGGTTCCGGAACGGGAAGGTAAGGCCGAACGGCTGCGGGTGTTGTCGAGCCAGGTCGAACGCCTGGAGCGCGATATCGATCAGCTCAACGAAGGCTTGGCGCCGCTCACATCTTTCGTGCTGCCGGGCGGCAAGCCGGCAGCCGCTTACCTGCATGTGGCCCGGACAATATGCCGCCGTGCGGAACGGGCCATGGTGGAACTCTCGGCCCGGCCGAATGAGAAAATCACCCCGGCGGCCGTCCAGTACGTCAACCGGTTGTCCGACTTTCTGTTTGTCGCCGCCCGCACGGTGAACGACGGTGGCGCCCGCGACGTGCTCTGGGTGCCGGGCCAGAACCGCTAGGGAACAAGGCGGTTTTTGGCTTTGCCGCGTTGACCGCGGTTAGGAGGGGCTTTAGGTTCCGCCGCCACAACAAACAATTACCCACCGCAACACGAAAGAGGATCGATGAAGGTTCTGGTGCCGGTCAAGCGCGTGGTCGACTACAACGTCAAGATCCGCGTCAAGAGCGACGGGTCGGGCGTTGAACTCGCCAACGTCAAGATGTCGATGAATCCGTTCGACGAGATCGCCGTCGAAGAAGCGCTGCGCCTCAAAGAGGCCGGCAAGGCGACCGAAGTCGTCGTGGTCTCGATCGGACCGGCGCAGGCGTCGGAAACCCTTCGCACCGGCCTTGCCATGGGCGCGGACCGCGGCATCCTGGTCAAGGCCGACGGCGTCGTCGAACCGCTGGCGGTCGCCAAGATCCTCAAGGGCGTTGCCGACGAAGAGAAGCCGGGACTGATCATTCTCGGCAAGCAGGCGATCGACGACGACAGCAACCAGACCGGCCAGATGCTGGCCGCGCTGCTCGGCTGGGCGCAGGCGACCTTCGCCTCCAAGCTCGACGTCGACGGCTCCGACTTCACCGTCGCACGTGAAGTCGACGGTGGCTCGCAGACCGTCAAGCTCAAGGGCCCGGCGATCGTCACCACCGATCTGCGGCTGAACGAGCCGCGCTACGCCTCGCTGCCGAACATCATGAAGGCCAAGAAGAAGCCGATCGCGGAGAAGACCGCGGCCGACTACGGCGTCGACGTTTCGCCGCGCCTGGAAGTTCTGAAGACCGTCGAGCCGGGTGGCCGCAAGGCCGGCGTCAAGGTCAAGGACGTCGCCGAACTGGTTTCGAAGCTCAAGAACGAAGCGGGTGTACTCTGATGGCCACGCTGCTGATTGCCGAACACGACAACGCACACCTCAAGGACGCCACCAACAAGGCGATGACCGCCGCGGCCGCGCTCGGCGGCGAGGTCCACATCCTCGTTGCCGGCCAGGGCTGCAAGGCCGTGGCCGATGCGGCTGCCAAGCTGCAGGGCGCCGCCAAGGTGCTGCTCGCCGAAGCGCCCGCCTATGAGCACGATCTCGCCGAGCCGCTGGCCGCGCTGATCGTCTCGCTCGCCGGCAGCTACGACGCGATCGTCGCCCCGGCGACCTCGCGGTTCAAGAACGTGATGCCACGCGTCGCCGCTCTGCTCGACGTGATGCAGGTGTCGGAGATCATCAAGGTTGTCGCGCCCGACACCTTCGAGCGTCCGATCTACGCCGGCAACGCGATCCAGACCGTGAAGTCGAAGGACGCCAAGAAGGTCATCACCGTCCGCACCTCGACCTTCCAGGCGACGGGTGAGGGTGGCAGCGCGGCGATCGAGACCGTCGCGGCGGCGGCCGATCCGGGCCTGTCGAGCTTCGTCGGCGAGGAAGTCGCCAAGAGCGATCGTCCGGAACTGTCGTCGGCCAAGATCATCGTGTCGGGTGGCCGCGCGATGCAGAGCCGCGAGAACTTCACCAAGTACATCGAGCCGCTCGCCGACAAGCTCGGCGCCGGTGTCGGCGCCTCGCGCGCCGCGGTCGATGCCGGCTACGCGCCGAACGACTGGCAGGTCGGTCAGACCGGCAAGGTTGTGGCGCCGGAGCTTTACATCGCGGTCGGCATCTCGGGCGCGATCCAGCATCTCGCCGGCATGAAGGACTCCAAGGTGATCGTCGCGATCAACAAGGACGAAGACGCGCCGATCTTCCAGGTCGCCGACTACGGCCTGGTCGCCGACCTCTACCAGGCGGTTCCGGAGCTGACCGAAGAGCTCGGCAAGCTCGGCAAGTAAACGCCTTCGCGGCGGACGAACCCGGCCCTGGGGCCGGGTTCGTTGCAGAAGCTTTAAGCGTTCACCGGCTAACTGTCCGGGCGCCGAACCACGGACAGCGGCGCGGGAATGTGCGAAGATGCACCGGCCGCGCGACGCGGCTGTGCTCCGAACGAGATGAGAGATGGCGGCAACAATCAAAAAAGTCGGCGTAATCGGCGCGGGGCAGATGGGCAACGGGATCGCCCACGTGGCCGCTCTCGGCGGGTTCGACGTGATCCTGAACGATGTCTCCGCCGACCGGCTGAAATCGGCGATGGCCACCATCAACGGCAACCTGTCGCGCCAGATCGCCAAGAAGCTCATCACCGAAGACGCCCGCAAGCAGGCCCTGGCGCGGATCACCGCGACGGAGAAGCTGGATGGGCTGTCCGACTGCGACCTCGTGATCGAGACCGCGGTCGAGAAGGAAGAGACCAAGCGCAAGATCTTCAACGAGCTGTGCGCGGTGCTGAAGCCGGAGGCGATCGTCGCTTCCAACACCTCGTCGATCTCGATCACCCGTCTGGCCGCCTCGACCGATCGGCCGGAGCGCTTCATCGGCATTCACTTCATGAATCCGGTGCCGGTGATGGAGCTGGTCGAGCTGATCCGCGGCATCGCCACCGACGACGCCACCTTCGAGACCGCGAAGGCGTTCGTCACCAAGCTCGGCAAGCAGATCGCCGTGTCCGAGGATTTCCCGGCGTTCATCGTCAACCGCATCCTGCTGCCGATGATCAACGAGGCGATCTACACGCTGTACGAAGGCGTCGGCAACGTCGAAGCCATCGACATGGCGATGAAGCTCGGCGCGCATCATCCGATGGGTCCGCTGGAACTGGCCGACTTCATCGGCCTCGACACCTGTCTGTCGATCATGCAGGTGCTGCACGAGGGCCTCGCCGATTCCAAGTATCGGCCGTGCCCGCTGCTGGTGAAGTACGTCGAAGCCGGCTGGCTCGGCCGCAAGACCCAGCGCGGTTTCTACGATTACCGCGGCGACAAGCCGGTCCCGACCCGCTGAGCGTTGCGATAGCGGCATCGTAGTTACTTCCGTCATGGCCGGGCTCGTCCCGACCATCCACGCCTTTTCCCGCGTTTCCGTCAGCAAGGCGTGAATGCCCGGGATACGCCCGGGCATGGCGAACTATCAGGGGCATCGCTCATTCGATCCCCGGCACGCTCCGGATCTGCTCGGCCAGGAAGTCGATCAGCAGCCGCACGCGGGCGATGCCGGTGCGCTCCGGCACGATCAACAGATTGAGCGGCACCGGCGGCAGCCGATACTCCGGCAGGATGACTTCAAGGCGGCCGGCGGCGAGTAGGTCGTCGACCAGCCAGCGGTGCGACGCCGCAATGCCGCGCCCTGCGATCAGCGCTTCGCGCGCCGCGAGCCCATGGTCGACCCTGAGCCGGCCGCCGAACGGCACCCGGTGAGTCTCCTGATCCGGCCCCTGCAAGATCAGCATGTCGCTGCCGGCGACATTCACCATGCGCACCCCTTGATGGCGCGACAGCTCATGCGGCGATGTCGGCCTGCCGTGCGCGTCCAGATAGTTCGGCGACGCCACCAGCAGGCGATGGCTGTGGCCGAGCGTGCGCAGCTTCAGTGAACTGTCGGCGAGCGGAGCCAGCCGGATCGCCAGGTCGACGCCTTCGCGCACCAGATCGACCCGATGATCGGTGAGGCCGAAGTCGATCCCGATCTCCGGATAGCGATCCTGGAACGCGAAGATCAGCCGGCTGGCATGCAGCACGCCGAACGAGGCCGTGCAGGAGATCCGGATGCTGCCGGCGGGCGCCCCCGACGCGCCAAGCGCTTCGTCGCTGGCCTGGTCGAGCAGACGCAGGATCTGAAGGCAGCGCGCGTAATAGCGGCTGCCTTCCTCGGTCAGCGTCACCCGGCGGGTGGTGCGGCTCAGCAGCGGGGCGCCGACCGCGGCCTCGAGTTCCTGCAACTGCCGGGTGACGGTGGATTGGCCGACATTGAGGTCGCGGGCGACCGCCGACAGGCTGCCCCGCTCGGCAATGCGAACGAAGGTGCGGATGCGCTCAATCGTGACGGCTGATCTATCCATTTTTCGGAATAATCATATCGATACTCCACGGCTACTGGAATAGTCGCCGCGGGGGTACCTGCAGGGTCTTGATCATCACTGCAGGGAGCCTGGCCGTGAAAGTCCTTCTGGTATTCGCCCACCCCGAACCGCGCTCGTTGAACGGAGCGCTGCGCGACGTCGCGGTCGCGGAGCTGCAACGCCTCGGCCACGAGGTGCAGGTCTCCGATCTCTATGCCCAGGGCTGGAAGCCGGCGGTCGACCGAGAAGATTTCCCAACATTGGCGCCCGGCGAGCGGCTGCTGCCGACCGTTGCGTCGAAGGCGGCGTTCGACGCCGGAGAGCTGACCCAGGACGTCCGCGACGAGATCGACAAGCTGCTGTGGGCCGACGCCGTGATCCTGCAATTCCCGCTGTGGTGGTTCACCATGCCGGCAATCCTGAAAGGCTGGGTCGAGCGGGTGTTCGCCTGCGGGTTCGCCTATGGGGTCGGCGAGCACAGCGACAAGCGCTGGGGCAATCGCTACGGCGAGGGCGTTCTGGCCGGCAAGCGCGCGATGCTGATCGTCACCACCGGCGGCTGGGAGCAGCATTACGGCCCGCGCGGCATCAACGGGCCGATCGACGACCTGCTGTTTCCGATCCATCACGGCATTCTGTTCTATCCGGGCTGCGAGGTGCTGCCGCCCTACGTGCTGTATCAGGCCGGCCGGCTCGATTCGGCCGGGTTCGAAGCCGCGGCCGAGCGGTTGCGGCAGCGGATGCGCACGCTGGCCGAGACGCCGCCGATTCCGTACCGGCGCCAGAATGGCGGCGACTACCTGATCCCGACCATGGAGCTGCGGCCGGAGCTGGGCGCGCCCGGTGCCGAAGGCTTCGCGGTCCACCTGAGCGACGGGGCCGGCCCCACGGCCTGATCGCAGCCGTGCAGGCCGCGGCGCGCTCGATGCAATTTCATCGAATGCGCGCCGCCGCGCTTCGGATTGTTAACGGTTTGCTGCCAGACTGCAGCGATGGACATGAGCATGATCAGCGCGGCGCTCGCCATGCAGGCCAGCAGCACGCAGATGCAGATCTCGACGACGATTCAAGCGTCAGCCGCCCGCACCGAGCGTGAAACGGTGCAGACGCTGCTCGGCATCGGGCAGGGCGGCTCGCCCTCGCTCGCCAATGTCGGCCCCGGCGTCGGCGGCAACCTGAATATCAGCGCGTAATCCGAGCTCTTTAAGCAGTCATTGCCATTGAGCAGTCATTCCGGGGCGCCGTCAGGCGCGAATCCGGAAGCTCTTTTTGCAACAACCTCTGGATTCCGGGTTCGGGCGCAGCTTCGCTGCTCCCGCCCCGGAATGACCGCTGGTGGCTGTCAGTTACTTGCTGCCCGCCGTCGCCGGCTTCAGGGCGGCCTTGATCAGCGTGGTGGCGTCGTTGCTGTCCCACTCGGCCGGGCCATTGATGGTGGCGACCTCGCAGCCCTCGCGGTCGATCAGCACCGAGGTCGGCATCCCGAGCGCACGGCCGACCGCTTTCAGATCCTGAAACACCTTGGCGGAGGCGTCGGTGAACACCGACAAATGCGTCAGCTTCTCGTCGTCGAGGAATTTCTTCGGCTTGGCCGGATCGCGGGTGTCGATGTTGATCGCCACCACTTCGAAATCCGAGCTGCCGAGCTTGGCCTGCAGGTTGTCGAGCGCCGGCATCTCCTTGCGGCACGGCACGCACCAGGTCGCCCACAGGTTGACCAGCACGGTCCGGCCGCGGAAGTCCGACAGCTTCTTGGCCTGGCCGGCATCGTCGGTGAACGTCAGGTCCGGCAGCCGCAGCGGCGCCGCTGCGGGCGTCAGCGCCGCGACTTCGCCGCGCACCAGCGGCTTGAGCTGCTGTGCCAGCGCCACCGCCGGCCGGCACACGGGATCGCCACCTGCATTGCGCTGCAGCCCGCCAATCCCGTATATCCCGGCGGCGCCGGCGACGACGAGCACGGCCATCGTGGCCAACAGGATGGTCAGGCGGCCGGCACGGCGCGGCGGGACGGGATTCGGCTGGGATTCGGTCATCGAACAATCAGAAGACGGCAGGCCGCGCAGGTTCGCGGGCGGCAGCCGATGATGAGATGTGATTGGGACGCGAGCATGATCGTGAGCGGCAACAGATGAGCAACAAGATGTGGGGCGGCCGATTCACCGATCGCCCCGACGCGATCATGGAAGAGATCAACGTCTCGATCGACGTCGATCGCCATCTCTACGCCCAGGACATCACGGCGTCCAAGGCGCATGCAGCCATGCTGGCCGCTCAGGGCATCATCACCGCGAACGATGCGAAAAATATCGGCAAGGGTCTAGACACGATTCTGTCAGAGATCGCCGCCGGCAAATTCACGTTCAAGCGTGCGCTCGAAGACATCCATATGAATGTCGAGAGTCGGCTGGCCGAACTGATCGGCCCCGCCGCCGGGCGCCTGCACACCGCGCGCTCGCGCAACGATCAGGTCGCGACCGATTTCCGGCTGTACGTCCGCGACGTGCTGGACGAGACCGACGCGGCGCTGGCGGCGTTGCAGCTGGCGCTCGCCGAACGCGCGCTCGAGCAGGCCGAGACGGTGATGCCCGGCTTCACCCATCTGCAGACCGCGCAGCCGGTGACCTTCGGCCATCATCTGATGGCCTATGTCGAGATGGTGGCGCGCGATCGCGGCCGGTTCCAGGATGCCCGCAAGCGGCTCAATGAAAGCCCGCTCGGCGCTGCGGCGCTGGCCGGCACCTCGTTCCCGATCGACCGCCACGCCACCGCCGCCAAGCTCGGTTTCGACCGGCCGATGGCGAACTCGCTGGATGCGGTGTCGGACCGCGATTTCGTGCTGGAGACGCTGTCGGCGGCGTCGATCTGCGCCGTGCATCTGTCGCGCTTCGCCGAAGAGATCGTGATCTGGACCTCGCCGCTGGTCGGCCTGATCCGGCTGTCGGACAAGTTCACCACCGGCTCGTCGATCATGCCGCAGAAGCGCAATCCCGACGCGGCCGAGCTGGTCCGCGCCAAGACCGGTCGGGTGATCGGCGCGCTGAACGGCCTGTTGATCGTGATGAAGGGCCTGCCGCTCGCCTATCAAAAGGACATGCAGGAAGACAAACAGGGCGCGATGGAAGGCTTCGCGGCGCTGTCGCTGGCGATCCGCGCGATCACCGGCATGGTTCGCGACCTCGAGCCGGAGCCGGAGCGGATGAAGGCGGCGGCGGGCGAGGGCTACGCCACCGCCACCGACCTGGCCGACTGGCTGGTGCGGACGCTGAAGATGCCGTTCCGCGAGGCGCATCACGTCACCGGCCGGATCGTCGGGCTCGCCGCCAAGAAGGGCGTGGCGCTGCACGAACTGCCGCTCGCCGAGATGCAGTCGGTCGAAAAGCGCATCACCAAGGACGTGCTGGCGGTGCTCAGCGTCGAATCCTCGGTGAAGAGCCGCACCTCGTACGGCGGCACCGCGCCGAAGAACGTTCGCAGTCAGGCCAAGGCCTGGCTCAAGCGGCTCGCCAAGGATAGCAAAACGCGCTGAGGGCGGCCGCCGTCCGGCGGTTTCGGGGGCTCGCCAGCGCGGCGCAATCTCGGTATGGTGCCGCGCCAATTGGGGATATTCGACGTGAATCGCGTGACCAACCCATCGCGATGGGCGCTTCTGGTGATTGTGGCGGCGACGCTGGCGCTGGCGGGCTGCGGCCGTAAAGCCGGCCTCGATCTGCCGCCGGGGGCTGCCGACACGCCGTCGGCGGCGCCGGCGACCAAACCGGAGGCCAAGGGCGACGTGTTCGACTCGTCCTACGGCACCAACGCCCCGCCCTCCGCCGCCAAGGGGCGGAAGCGAAGCATCATTCTCGATCCGCTGCTGGACTAAGCGCCAAGATGCGTCATTTTGACTATCGCAACGGCGTGCTGCACGCCGAAGGCGTCAGCCTTGCCTCGATCGCGCAGGACGTCGGTACGCCGTTCTACTGCTATTCGACCGCCACGCTGGAGCGGCACTACCGGGTGTTCACCGAGGCCTTCGCCGGCACCGATGCGCTGGTGTGCTACGCCATGAAGGCCAATTCCAACCAGTCGGTGCTGCGCACCCTGGCCAAGCTCGGCGCCGGCGCCGACGTGGTGTCGGGCGGCGAATTGCAGCGCGCGCTGGCGGCCGGGATTCCGCCGAGCAAGATCGTGTTCTCCGGCGTCGGCAAGACCGAGACTGAGCTGCGCGCCGCGCTCGCCCACGACATCAAGTGCCTCAACGTCGAATCCGAGCCCGAGCTCGAATTGCTGTCGCGGCTCGCGGTCGAGACCGGCCGCACCGCGCGGATATCGCTGCGGGTCAATCCCGACGTCGATTCCGGCACCCACGCCAAGATCTCGACCGGCAAGTCCGAGAACAAGTTCGGAATTCCGATCCGCCACGCCCGCGATGTCTATGCCCGCGCCGCCAAGCTGCCGGGCATCCAGGTCACCGGCGTCGACGTCCATATCGGCAGCCAGATCATCGACTTGGCGCCGATGGAAGCGGCGTTCCGCATCGTCGCCGAATTCATTCACGTGCTGCGCGGCGATGGTCACACCGTCAGCCACGTCGATTTCGGCGGCGGCCTCGGCATCCCGTACTACGAGGATCGTGACGCACCGCCGGAGCCGTTCGCCTATGCGGAGATGGTCAAGCGCGTCACCCACAATCTCGGCTGCACGCTGCTGTTCGAACCGGGGCGGATGATCGTCGGCAATGCCGGCATCCTGGTCGCCAAGGTGATCTACGTGAAGCACGGCGACGGCAAGACCTTCGTGATCATCGATGCGGCGATGAACGATCTGATCCGGCCGACGCTGTACGAGGCGTATCACGAGATCCTGCCGGTGGCGGAGCCGGCGCCCAGTGCCAAGATGATGGTGGCCGACGTCGTCGGCCCGGTGTGCGAGACCGGCGATTACCTCGCGCTCGACCGCAAGCTGCCCGAGCTGAAGGCCGGCGATCTGATCGCGATCATGACGTCGGGTGCGTATGGCGCTGTCCAGGCGTGTACTTACAACACCCGTGCGCTGGTGCCCGAAGTGCTGGTGAAGGACGATCAGGTCGCGGTGGTGCGTCCGCGCATCGAGGTCGAGCAACTGATCGCGATGGACAAAGCGGCGCCCTGGCTGTGACCCGGTCTCTCTCCTGAAACAAAGGGGTGGGACCGCCAGACGCGGCGTACAAAAATAACTGGCGGTCCCGATCGCGCTTAAAATCCGCAGCGGTGAACATGCGGCTTCACTGCCACGCGCGCGACGGCCGACCGTAGCGATCCGGCAATTCCGAGCAATTTGAAGTGTTTTTTAACCTAACCGCTCAACCTTAACGCGGCGATCGGAACCGCCGCGCCGGTTGACTGGTACCAATTGTCGCCTCAGCCCTTGTCGATCTCTGCGAACACTTCGCGGGCGATCCGGAAACTGTCGACGCCGGCCGGGATGCCGGCGTAGCAGGCGACCTGCATGAAGATCTCGCGGATCTCGTCCTTGGTGACGCCGTTGGTCAGCGCGCCCTTGATGTGCGCGCGCAGCTCGTGCGGCCGGTTAAGGATCGCGATCATCGCCAAGTTGAGCATGCTGCGGGTCTTCTTCGGCAGCCCGTCGCGTCCCCAGATCGCGCCCCAGCAATACTCGGTGACGAGTTCCTGGAACGGCTTGTTGAAGTCGTCGGCATTCTTCAGCGCGTTCTCGACATAGGCCTCGCCCAGCACCGCCTTGCGGATCTCCAGCCCCTTGTCGTGCGTCGTCTTGTCCATTGCGCGTCCTCTGGTGGGAAGTTCGCCGAAACACTACGGGGCACCGGCTGTGCCGTCACGCGTTCGTGTCGCTGTGTGATGCGCGCAGTGGTGGCGCAGGGCGGTGCCTCATTGCCGCCGTTGTGCTACGCTCGTGTGAGCAGCAACCCGGAGAGATGGTTGAGCGGCAGCATTCCCGATCCGTCGCAGGCCCCGCACGATGAAGAGGCGGTCGCGCGGCTGCACCTGGACAAGGCGATCGGGCGCGCCACGCTGGCGATTGCCTGGGAGCGCGCGTGGCCGCATCTGGCGCGGCTGATGAGCGTCGTCGGCCTGTTCCTGGCGCTGTCCTGGGCCGGATTGTGGCTAGTGCTGCCGTTCTCGGCTCGCATCGCCGGCTTGGTGCTGCTCGCTGCCCTGGCGCTCGGCGCGCTGATCCCTGCCATCAGGTTCCGTTGGCCGAGCCGCGACGAGGCGCTAGCGCGGCTCGACCGCAATACCGGCCTGAAGCACCGCCCGGCGACGGCGCTTGGCGACACGCTGGCGTCCGGCGATCCGGTGGCGCGCGCGCTGTGGCAGGCGCAGCGCGACCGCACCCTGGCGACGATCCGCGGCCTCAAGCCCGGCCTGCCGTCGCCGCGGCTGCCGATCCACGATCCTTGGGGCCTCCGCGCCCTGGTGGTGATCCTGCTGGTCGCGACCTTCTTCGCCGCCGGCGAGGAGCGCACCCCGCGGGTGATGGCGGCGTTCGACTGGAAGGGCGCGATGGCGCCCTCGACCGTCCGGGTCGATGCCTGGGTGACGCCGCCGGTCTATACCAACAAGCCGCCGATCATTCTCACCGCCGCCTCCAACAAGGACCTTGGCACCCCGGGCAGCGGCCCGCTGCCGGTGCCGGTCGGCTCGACCCTGCTGGTGCGCTCCAGCGGCGGCGATCTCGACATCGCGGTCGGTGGCGGCGTGGT
The DNA here is from genome assembly GCF_010907025.1 of Rhodopseudomonas sp. BR0G17. Lineage (NCBI taxonomy): Bacteria > Pseudomonadati > Pseudomonadota > Alphaproteobacteria > Hyphomicrobiales > Nitrobacteraceae > Rhodopseudomonas > Rhodopseudomonas sp. BR0G17. Next base: position 38,043 of record NZ_QUML01000035.1, read on the forward strand.
CGAGGTCAAGCCGGACAGCGAAGCTCCCAAGGGCACCAGCGAACGGCATTTCCGCATCACCGGCGACGGCACCGCGCGGGTCCGGGCGCCGTCGAGCGAAGCGCCGTGGAGCTTCACCGCCACTCCAGACAAGCCGCCGGCGATCGCGCTCGCCAAGGAGCCGCAGCGCCAGGCGCGCGGTTCGCTGCAGCTGTCCTACAAGCTCGAAGACGATTACGGGGTGACCGAGGCCGAGGCGCAGTTCGCCGCAGCCCCGCCGACCAAGGCTCCGGGCACGAAGCCCGCGGATGCGCCGCGGCCGCTGTTCGAAGCGCCGCAGTTCAAGCTGGTGCTGCCCAATGCCCGCACCCGCGCCGGCGTCGGTCAGACCGTGAAGGACTTCAGCGAAGATCCCTATGCGGGCGCCGAGGTCACCCTGACGCTCACCGCCAAGGACGAGGCCGGCAACCAGGGCCACAGCGAGCCGTTCACGATGCGGCTGCCGGAGCGGCTGTTCACCAAGCCGCTGGCGCGGGCGCTGATCGAGCAGCGCCGCATCCTGGCGCTCGACGCCAATGCCAATAGCCAAGTGTACGCCGCACTCGATGCGCTGCTGATCGCGCCGGAAGTATTCACGCCGGATGCCGGCCAGTATCTCGGGCTCTACACCATTGCGGATCAGCTCGAACGCGCCCGCACCGACGACGCGCTGCGCGAGGTGGTGAGCAATCTGTGGTCGCTGGCGGTATTGATCGAAGACGGCGATGCGTCGGATGCCGAGAAGGCGCTGCGTGCCGCACAGGACGCGCTGAAAGACGCGCTGGAGCGCGGGGCGCCCGACGACGAGATCAAGCAGCTGACCGACAAGCTGCGCGCCGCGCTCGACGCCTATATGCGTCAGCTCGCCCAGCAGCTTCGCAACAATCCGCAGCAGCTCGCCCGCCCGCTCGATCCCAACACCAAGGTGATGCGGCAGCAGGATCTCGAGAACATGCTCCAGCGGATGGAGCGGCTGTCGCGCTCCGGCGACAAGGAAGCCGCCAAGCAGTTGCTCGATCAGCTCGCGCAGATGCTGGAGAACCTGCAGATGGCGCAGCCCGGCCAGGGCGGCGACAGCGGCGACATGGAGCAGGCGCTCAACGAGCTCGGCGACATGATCCGCAAGCAGCAGCAGCTCCGCGACAAGACCTACAAGCAGGGCCAGGATCAGCGCCGCGACCGGATGCGCGGTCAGGACGGCGAGCAGAATCTTGGCGATCTGCAGCAGGATCAGCAGAACCTGCACGACCGGCTGCGCAAGCTGCAGCAGGAGCTCGCCAAGCGCGGCCTCGGCCAGAGCCCGCGCGGTGACAAGGGCGAGCAGGGTCAGCAAGGGCAGCAGGGCCAGCAAGGCGAGGGTGGTCTCGATCAGGCCGACTCGGCGATGGGCGACGCCGAAGGCCGGCTCGGCGACGGCAATGCCGATGGCGCGGTGGACTCACAAGGCCGCGCCTTGGAAGCGCTGCGCCAGGGTGCGCAGAAGCTCGCCGAAGCGATGCAGCAGGGCGACGGCGACGGTCAGGGCGATGGCCAGGGCAACCGCCCCGGCCGGCAGCAGAGCGGCGCCAATCAAACCGATCCACTCGGCCGCCCGCTGCGCGGCCGCGACCTCGGCGATGATCTCACCGTGAAGATCCCCGGCGAAATCGATGTCCAGCGTGTCCGCCGTATCCTCGAAGAACTCCGCCGCCGCCTCGGCGACTCCGGCCGCCCGCAGATCGAACTCGACTACATCGAGCGGCTGCTGAAGGATTACTAAGCGATCAGCCCACCCCGAGCACGGCGCAACCTCTCCCGCTTGCGGGAGAGGTCGACGCGCGTAGCGCGGCGGGTGAGGGCACTCCTCTCCGCGAGGAACTAGAGTATTTCTGGCTTCGACAGAATCAGGACCGCACTTCCTAGCGGTCGCAACTTGCAGAGCCTCATGGTGAGGAGGCGCGAAGCGCCGTCTCGAACCATGCGCCGCAGGCGATGTGGCTCCTTATCCTTCGAGACGCCCGGCTTTGCCGGGCTCCTCAGGATGAGGACTTCGGACGCTTGGCAAGGGCCAATCCGCTTCGATCAATCGATGAAGCGCTCTAACTCACTACCCGCGTCGCCCTCACCCCAGCCCTCTCCCGCAAGCGGGAGAGGGGGCGCGCTGCGAAGCGGGGATGGCGTTGGTGATTAGTTTCTCTTCTTCGCCGTCAGCGCATCCGCCACTGCAGTGCGGATGTCGGCCACCGAGAACGGCTTGGTGACGACGTCGTGCACGATGGCGTCGAGGCCGGAGGCGCGTTCGCGCTGATCGGCGAAGCCGGTCATCAGCAGGATCGTCAGCTCGGGGAAGTCGCGCGCCGCGGCGAGCGCCAGCGCGATGCCGTCCATGATCGGCATCTTGATGTCGGTCAGCAGCAGGTCGAACTTGCCGTTCTGGCTGGTGAGAATTTCCAGCGCTTCGCTGCCGTCTTCGGCCGTGACGGTTTCGTGGCCGTCCATGCCGATCGCGCGGGCGACCAGCAGGCGCATCGATTCTTCGTCGTCGGCGATCAGGATGCGCGCCATCGTGTTATTCCCTCGTCGCGGCCGGCGCCGGGCCGCGTGCAACTACACTGATCATGACCTCAGGCCCCGCCGGCGGCAATGTCGCGCCGGTTGAAGAAGCGCACGTCGATCGCGCGCGCTTCCGCCGGCGGCGAGGCGAGGCGCGTTCTGAACCAGGCAATCTCGCCCGGCCGCAGCGCTTGTTGTTCGAGAACCGCGTTCCAGGCGTAGATTTCGGTGCCCTTGGCGTCCCGCACCGAGAACCGCAGCCGCGGCACGTCGACGGGCTTCTTGGCCTGGCCGATGATCACGCCTTCGATCACCAGCACCGGCTTCGACTCCACCGTCTCGCGGCTGATCCGCACGTCCTTGATCGCCAGCCCGCGCAGGTTCACCTCGAAGCCGATCATCCGATAGAACGCCGCGGTCTGCGGCATCAGCCGGACGATATCGGCGCGCCAGATCAACAGACCGAGCGCTACCGAACCGAACACCGCGATCGCCAGCGGCGCGGTGAACAGTCCCTTGGCGGCTTTCAGCGGCTCCTTGCGGAATTCCGCCAGCCGCTCCTTCATGCTGCGCGGCCGGCGCTTGGTGCCGAACGAGGGCTTGCGCTTGCGCCGCGGCGGCAGCTCCTCTTCGTCGCCCGGCGCAGGCTCGTTGGCCAGCGCGCGCGTGAAAGGATCCTGGTCGCTTTGACCCGGCAGGTCGGCGGTAATTGGCGGGCTCTCGACGACCGGGGTGTCCTGCTCGTCCTCGGCCACGCCCCATCCGGGATCATTGGCGAGGTCGTCGGTGGCCGGCTGCTGTTCTTCGACCGTCATGGCGGCGACACGGACGTCGCTCTGCACGTCTTCGGGCCGAGCCAGCCAGACTTCCTTGCACCGGGAACAACGCACCGTCCGGCCGGCATCTCCCAGTTTGGCCGGATCGATCGCATAGGATGTCGTACAATGCGGGCAGACGATATGCATGGCGAATCGCTGGCTATAAGGTTCGTCCGATCGTACCGGCCGTCCGTTAACGAATCGGAAACCATAACCGCCTCACAACGGCGGCACGGGCAGATGGCGTGGCGTGCCCTTTCTCCCCGCGCCGATCGAAATCGGAGCTGAACGTGGTCCGCTTCGAAAATGTCGGCCTGCGCTATGGGCTTGGTCCGGAGATCCTCCGCGACCTCAATTTTGCAATTCCGGCGCACTCGTTTCAGTTCCTGACCGGACCGTCCGGCGCGGGCAAGACCTCGCTGCTCAGGCTGCTGTTTCTGTCGCTGCGGCCGACCCGCGGTCTGGTCAATTTGTTCGGCAACGACGTGTCGCTGCTCGGCAAGGACGAAGTCGCGGCGCTGCGCCAGCGCATCGGCATCGTGCTGCAGGACTTCCGCCTGCTCGACCACATGACCACCTATGAGAACGTGGCGCTGCCGTTCCGGGTCACCGGGCGCGACGAGTCGAGCTATCGCAAAGAGGTCATCGACCTGTTGAAGTGGGTCGGGCTCGGCGACCGGATGGACGCGCTGCCGCCGGTGCTGTCGGGCGGCGAGAAGCAGCGGGCCGCGATCGCCCGGGCGGTGATCGGCCGGCCGCATCTGCTGCTCGCCGACGAGCCGACCGGCAACGTCGACCCGACGCTGGGGCGCCGGCTGCTGCGGCTGTTCGTGGAGTTGAACAAGACCGGGACCGCGGTGGTGATCGCGACCCATGACATCAATCTGATGGACCAATACGAAGCGCGCCGCCTGGTGCTGCACCAGGGCCGGCTGCACGTTTATGAATAGGCAGGGGCCGTTGCGCAGAGCCGACGAACGCGACGTCATGGTGGACCTCGGGCACGAACGCCCGCAGGTGCCGCCGAAGGCGCGCAATGCGTCGCCGATCGTGCCGCGCGCTTCGATCTCCGGCCGTGCGCTGGTCGCCGTGGTGGCGATCATGACGTTCCTGGCCTCGATGACCACCGGCGTGGTGCTGCTGATCAGCGCCTCGGCGGCGGAGTGGCAGTCCGAAGTGTCGAGCGAGCTGACCGTGCAGGTGCGCTCGCTGCGCGGCCGCGATCTCGACCGCGACGCCGACCGCGTCGCCGAGGTGGTGCGCAGCCAGCCCGGCGTGGTCGAGGTGCGGATCTTCACCAAGGACGAATCCGCCAAGCTGCTGGAGCCGTGGCTCGGCACCGGGCTGTCGCTCGACGAGCTGCCGGTGCCGCGGGTGATCGTGGCGCGTGCCGCCCCGGGCAGCGGGCTCGATCTGGCCGAATTGCGCCGCCGCGTCACCGAGGCCGCACCCAGCGCGACGGTCGACGACCATCGTGCCTGGATCGAGCGGATGCGGTCGATGACCGGCGCCACCGTATTCGCCGGCATCGGCGTGCTCGGCCTCGTCATCGTCGCCACCGTGATCTCGGTGTCGTTCGCCACCCGCGGCGCGATGGCGGCCAATCGGCCGATCGTCGAAGTGCTGCACTTCGTCGGCGCCAGCGACAGCTACATCGCCAATCGTTTCTTCCGCCACTTCCTGCTGCTCGGCCTGCAGGGCGGGCTGATCGGCGGCGGCGCGGCGATCTTCGTGTTCGGCTTTTCGGAGTCGGTGGCGACGTGGTTTTCCGGCACGCCGGTCGGCGACCAGTTCGCGGCGCTGCTCGGCACCTTCTCGCTGCGCCCCACCGGCTATCTGGCGCTGGCCGGCATGGCGGTGCTGATCGCCGGCATCACCGCCTTGGCCTCGCGCCGTACGCTGTTCAGCACGCTGAACTCGATCGAATGAGCCGGCGATCGATCCGCGCGCTACCGCCGCACCGCTCCGGCCGTTCAACCATCCGGCGGACTCCCTTTCGCCCGAAATCGCATTAGAGTCCGGGCAGCTTCCGCAACCGCCGCCAGCGGTGCACAAGGCTCGTGAAACGAGGTCTATCGCACGTCCCATGTCGTCGTCGTCCGATCGCAGTGAGCTGTCTTCGTCGCCCGGCCGTCCGGCCGGACGCGGCGGGCGGCTGCGCGCCACCATCGTGGCGGTGCTGGCGCTCGGCTTCCTGGTTGGGGCTGGCGGGTTCGTGGCCTTTTTGGCGCAGCTGCATGGCGCCGAACGGCAGCCGCAGCACAATGCCGACGGCATCGTGGTGTTGACCGGCGGTTCGTCCCGGGTGTCGGACGCGGTCGAATTGCTGGCGGCCGGCTACGGTAAGCGGCTGCTGATCTCCGGCGTCCACCGCACCAACGGCGCCCGCGACATCTCGCGCTCGGTGCCGGAAAGCCGCGACTGGTTCACTTGCTGCGTCGATCTCGACCGCTCGGCGGTCGACACCCGCAGCAATGCCTCCGAAACCCGGCGCTGGGTGCAGGAACGCGGCTTCCGCTCGCTGATCGTGGTGACGTCGAATTACCACATGCCGCGGGCGATCGCCGAAATGTCCCACGCCATGCCGGACGTCGAATTGATTCCGTTCGCAGTGATCGGCGACAAGTGGCGCGACGAGCCGTGGTGGACCAGTGGCGGAACGCTGCGGCTCTTGCTATCGGAATACGCCAAATATCTCGCGGTCGAGCTGCGGGTGCGCCTGTCCAAGCTCGGCATCGAGGTGATGCCCGAACCGGCCGATCAGGCCGAACCGACCGGCGCCCGCAAGCCAGCGACCGCTGCCGCCAACTGATCGGACCGTTCCGATGTTCGTGATCTTCCTGCGTTCGTTGATCTTCAACGTGCTGTTCTACGTCGTGCTGGTGGGCTGGGTATTGGCCGCGACCGTGGCGGCGCTGTTTTCCGGCCGCGCGGTTGTGAAGGTCGCCAAGATGTGGGGCCAGAACAGCATCTGGCTGATGCGCCTGATCTGCGGCACCAAGGTCGAATTCCGCGGCCTCGAGAAGATCCCGCAAGGGCCGCTGATCGTCGCGCCGAAGCATCAGTCGATGTGGGAAACCTTCGCGCTGCTGCAGTTCTTCGACGAGCCGCTGTACATCCTCAAGCGCGAGCTGACCTGGCTTCCGGTGTTCGGCCAGCTCCTGCTGCGCGGCGGCATGATCGCCATCAACCGCGCCGCCGGCGTCAAGACCCTGGTGGAGATGGCGCGCCGCGCCCGCGAGGAAGTACGCCGCGGCCGGCAGCTGATCATCTTTCCGGAAGGCACCCGCCGGCCGGTCGACGCGCCGCCGAACTACAAGAGTGGCGTCGGCCAGATCTATGTCGATTGCGGCGTGCCGTGCTTGCCGGTGGCGCTGAACGCCGGGCTGTTCTGGCCGCGGCGCCAGTTCATGCGCTACCCGGGCACGATCGTGGTCGAATTCCTCGATCCGCTTCCTGCCGGCCTCGACCGCCGCGAGTTCCTCAGGCAGCTCAGCGACGTGGTCGAAACCGCCACCAACCGCCTGGTCGCCGAAGCGCGCCAAGAGCAGGCACAGCTGTTCGGCCGCGTCCCCAGCGCGGTGCCGCCACAGGCCGAGCCGGCGCCGAAGCCGGAGAGCGAACAGGTCGGCAATCCTTGAGCGCCGCTGGTCGATTTCGCTATCGACCGCTGTGGATCTCAAGACCCTTGAGGACCTAGGATAATCCTTGGCCGCAACTCAGTGTTGCGCCAAGGATGGCTGCTCGTCTGGAAGATCTGCCAAGCCATACTGCTTTAACTCTTCAAACGTTCGTGGCTGCAGAATGTCGGTGATTGTTGAGAGTATGTCGCCGATCTGATGTGCAAATTCTTTCATCAGTCGATAACGGTCGAAGTCTCGGTCACCGAGGACGTCCGGACCGTGGTCCTTTAAGATTTGTTCAAGCTCATTGCTCTGCTTGCGCCAAAAGACGGCGCATTGCGCGCGGTCGGTTGGGGTCCAAATCTTGGCGTCGTCCAACGCGTACACTCGAATCCTCTTGAGGAATTCGTCGTCGTCCTGGCGACTGTTTCGCCAAACTGCGGCAAGCTCATACATGCAATAGGGAGATTGCAGGTACTTCTGGCTCAACACAATGAAGACCCGGTTGCCGCGGCCGAGCCGTGTCATGAATTTTGTGATACGGTCACCGACCGTGAGCATTTTCTTGTCGCGAAGTATCGTAATTCCGCGCGCCTCCGCAGCTGCGCAGAGGTCGTCCACGACTGTTTCTCGGTTGCGGCCGTCGGCTGTGTTGTCTCCCCAGGCGTAGGATACGAAGTATTCTGGCTGCTTGGTTGGCTCCTGGGTGAAATTCAGCGGTTCCGCGCGGATAGTTTGGGTATGTTTTGTGGGGTCATCCGGGCATTCTTCCGCATGAATCGGCCGTTGCCCCGTTGTGGTCGAGGAGATCCCCAGACGCTGCTGCTCCAGTTCCACCAGCTTCGTTAGCCGAGCAAGTAGTGCGCTGGCACGGCCGCGTTGCGTCTGGATAATGATGCTGCCGCCAAAGCCGGAGGCGTCCCGGCGTTGAGCGACCAGCGCCCGACTGCCGGTATCTGCTTCATAGACATAAACCCCGTCGCGCCAATAGTCGGCGGAGAGTCCGGCGTCGCGGCCGATGCGTGAAATGATCGCCCGCGTCAGGAACGTCGGCAACAGGTCGTAGCGGAATTCAACCGACTCGGACGGCCAACCAGCATCCCATTTCTGGTCGATCTCGGTTTCGGTTCGATCAGGCAGAAGGTCTGGAGCGATGTATTCTGCTTCAATTCTTTTTTCCGGAACGGCCTCACGGTGCACGAAGCAGATGCCGCAGGACTCCATCATGCTGATAAAAAGCTGCTGCTCTTTCTCCCCGTAGCCGGCTTCATTCCAGATCCAATCCGCGAGGTCGGATCGCGTGAACCGGCCGTGAAGTCGCCTGATCTTGACGAAGCATTTTTCACGATGGAAGACCGCGTAGATCGCTTCCAGCGCCCAGTTTTGGTCGATGATGATATGATCGTGAAATAGACCTTTGCGGTAGAACAAAGTGCCCGCGTTGTGCAGATAAGCCAGCAAGGGGTCGGGATTATCGATTCCTGCCTCTTTGCAGAAATTTTCGAACACCACGTGACTAATCGTTCGATTTTGGCGCTCGAGAATTGGGAGCTTTGCATCTTTGTCTCGCAACACTTCGATTTGTCGCTTGACCTTGGCGCGTCCTGCCCCGATGACGGTTGTCCCAGATTGTTCTTTTAAGTACGAAACAACTTGTTTCAAAGATTCGTCGAGGCTCGCGCGCCCGTAATCGGTCCGCGAACTGTATCGAACAATACGCGGTGGAAAGACGAATCGATTGAGGATCGAGTCCGAAGCCGGTGGCCGGAGCTTCTCCTCTTTCCAGGAGTCGCACCGCGCCTGAGTAATGACGACAGGAGAGTCGTCGCCGCCGAACTTGCGGATGTAGTCCAGCCAATAAACCAGCGGCTGATTGCGAAAAACGAGTCCGCCATGCGCATGCTCGGCCGTGTCCTCAAACCCGGGTGTCCAGACGAGCAGAAAGGCTGAGTGGCTTCGCATGAACAGCGCATGCGTGCCGTGATAGATGTCCTGGCCGCCGAAGTCCCAGATGTTCAGTCGAACCGTCGAACGATCATCGTAGGTTAGCTCGGCGGTGTTGACGAAGATGCCATGAGTGGAGTCGACTTTGGCATCGTATGGTTCTCCGCGCAAACGGCGGCAGATTTGGGTCTTGCCGATCCGGCCATTGCCGAGCACCATCAGCTTGATGTCGGAGATCGGTTCTTCCCCAGCTTCGAGGTCGCGGAGGTGGGCGCGCAGGGATTCGAGGCAGTTGTCATTGGAGGCCTGAGAAAGCACCTCTGGAGGAACTCCTGGAAGGGCCGTTTCATGTAGATGTAGTGTGTTTAGAGACGCTGCGAACCAGATGCTCTCGGGAGCCCGCTTGAGCCGGCAGCGAGAGCAAGTAAGAGTCTGCAGGTTGGTGAGCTTGGTAAGGGGGGCGAGATCGCTAACCTTGGTGTCGGAGCAATGGAGCGTCTGCAGGTTGGCGAGCGCGGCGAGGGGGGCGAGATCGCTTACCTGGGTGTTGGAGCAGAAAAGCGTCTTTAGGTTGGCGAGCGCGGCGAGCGGTGCGAGATCGCTAACCTGGGTGTTGTAGCAATGGAGCGTCTGCAGGTTAGTGAGCGCCGCGAGGGGGGCGAGGTCGTTGACCTGGGTCCCGGAGCAATCGAGCGTCTGCAGGTGGACGAGCGCGGTGAGAGGTGCGAGGTCTTTGACCTGGGTGTCGAAAAAATCGAGCGTCTGCAGGTTGTCGAGCTCGGCGATGGGGGCGAGATTGCTCACCTGTGTGTTCGAGCAATCGAGAATCTGCAGGTTGGCGAGTGCGGAGAGAGGTTCGAGATCGCTCACCTGGGTGTCAAAGCAAAAGAGCCGCTGCAGGTTAGCGAGCGCGGCAAGGGGTGCGAGATCGCTCACCTGTGTGTTGGAGCAGAAGAGCGTGTCCAGGTTGGCGAGCGTGGCCAGGGGGGCGAGATCGTTCACCTGCGTGCTGGAGCAGAAGAGCGTCTCCAAGTTGGCGAGCGTGGCAAGGGGGGTAAGATCGCGCACCTGTGTGATAGAGCAATGGAGCGTCTTTAGGTTGGCGAGCGCGGCGAGGGGGGCGAGATCGCTTACCTCTGTGTTGGAGCAGAAAAGTGTCTCTAGGTTGGCGAGCGCCGCGAGCGGTTCGAGATCGCTCACCTGGGTGTCGGAGCAGTCGAACGTCTGCAGCGTGGTGAGCCCGCCAACGTCGGCAAGATCGCTGACCTCGGTCCTGGCGCAATTGAGTGTCTGCAGGTTAGTGAGCGCCGAGAGGGGGGCGAGATTGCTCAGCTGGGTGTTGGAGCAATCGAGTGTATGCAGGTTGGGGAGGCCCTCGATTCCAGCAAGACTCTCCTTGTCGGTCCACTCAAGGTCGAGTTCTTCGAGCGAGGTGAGCTCGAAGAGGCGATTGGCTTGTCTTCCGAGTCTGTTAGCCTCAGCGGGCTTGCGCCAAGAAATGCGGTGATCGCGGGCTTGCCTGCTGGTCGAACCCAGATTGAGGCTGCGTAAATGCTTCAGCGCGAATAATTCCTCGGGGAGCTCCGAAAGTCCAAGCCCTCCGAGATCCAGGACACCCGTCTGAGCTTCCGCTTCCCGGGCGATGCGTTCTCGGGCGATCGCTAATCCGTCCATTTGCCAAGCCTGAAGAAAAGAATGAATGAATCGAAATGTAGCCCCTGGCAGGCTGTCGTCACAACTCTAGGATGCGCGCGCTGGCCCTTCCACGGCTCACCGGCCAGAATGTACCGGTGCCTCGTCGCGCAGCGCTTCTGCGAGTTGGTGCAGCGGCACGTCGCGGCAGCCCTGGGTTTCCAGCGCCTTCACGGTGGCGATCACGTAATCGCGGTTCGGGCCGGAGCGGCCGTGGCCCTGGCGGACGTGGCGAAGCTGCTCGGCGTAAGACAGCCGGCCGGCATATTGCGCGTGGCCGCGGTCGACCACGTAAGTCAGCGCGCTGATCCGGCGCCGGGCGTCGTCCTCCAGCCACACCGAGCGCTTGACCTCGCGGTACACGCTGGTGACCTGCTCGCGCTCGCGCAGGTAGGCCACCGTCGCCATGCGGTGCGCGTCGGCGACGCGGAACGCGATGCCGCGGCAGGCGCCCCCGCGGTCGAGCCCGAGCACCAGGCCGGGCTGTTCCGGCGTGCCGCGGTGAACGAACGAATACACGCACAGCGCCCGGTGCTCGCCGATCAGCCGCGCCGGCACCCGCTCGACGAAGTCGAAGCCGGGATTCCACATCAGCGAGCCATAGCCGAACACCCAGAGGTCGCCCTCGGACAGTTCGGATTCGGTGAGCGTTTTGGCGGACATGCGTGCAGGCGGGCTATCGTGCAAATGACAAATTCAGTCCTTACCCCATCGGGCCATGAAGCGTGAGCGGTTTGCCGCGCGGGTCGGCCGCGTTCGCGGCATGGCGTGCGGCAGCCGGTCGCGGATTCCCTTTTCGGGCTTCTCCCCTTAAGTAGGCGCGATGGCAGATTCCACGATTTCCCCCCGTCGCCCGCTGTGGCCGGTGCTGTTGCTCCCCGGCGTGGTGGTGCTGGCGGCGCTCGCCTGGAGCGCATTCTGGCTGTTCTCGGCAAGCCAGGTCGACCGCATCGTCGACCAGTGGCGCGCGCGCGAGGCGGCGGCCGGCCGCAGCTATGATTGCGGCCAGCGCTCGGTGGCGGGCTTTCCGTTCCGCCTCGAAGTTCGCTGCGAGAACGCCAGCGTCGCGCTGACCTCACAGACCGCGCAGCAGGCCGCGACCCAGACCCCGGTGACCGCCAAGCTCGGCGAGATCCTCGTGGTGTCGTCGCTGTATCAGCCCAGCCTGCTGATCGCCGAATTCAAAGGTCCGGCGAGCTTCGCCGACCGCGGCCAGCCGGTGTCGATGGAGCTGAACTGGAAGACCGCGCGCAGCAGCGTGGCCGGACTGCCGGGCACGCCGGAGCGGGTCGCCCTGGTGTTCGACGAGCCGGCGCTCGACGGCTTCCGCGGCGACACCCGCGTGCCGCTGGCGCGCGCCCGCCACGCCGAGCTGCACGGCCGGCAGCGTGAGGCCACTGGCGCCGAGCCGCGCCAGCTCGAAGTCGATCTCAGCCTCGACGGCACGTCGGTGCAGGATCTGCATCCGCTGCTCGCCGATCCGTTCGATGCGCATCTGCGTCTGTTGATCAGCGGCCTGAAGGACTTCCGCCCCAAGCCGTGGCCGCAGCGCTTCCGCGAGATCCAGGCCGCCGGCGGCCGGATCCAGTTCGAGCAGGCGCGGATCCAGCAGGGCGACATGATGGCGGTCGCGACCGGTTCGCTCGGGCTGACCGCGCAGGGTTATGTCGACGGCGAATTGCAGATGGTGGCGACCGGGCTCGACCAGGTGATCCCCAAGCTCGGCATCGACAAGATGCTGGAGCAGGGCGTGTCGCAATCGACGCTCGACCGGCTGGCGCCCGGCGTCCGCGCCAAGGACGTCAACAACGTGCTCGGCGCGCTCGACCGCGCCATTCCGGGGCTCGGCCAAGTGGTGCGCAAAAATGCCAATGTCGCGGCCGTCGCCGGCATCGACGCGCTCGGCCAGGAGACCACGCTGGAAGGCCGCCCCGCCCGCGCCTTCCCGCTGCGCTTCGTCGAAGGCGCCGTGATGCTCGGCCCGCTGAAGGTGGGGCAGACCAAGCCGCTGTTCTGAGGCAACGCTTAGTAAGCGGCGCCCCGCGGGCCGTTTGAAGTAAGCGTTCCCGCGATCCGCAGCGCGCTCCCTCTCCCGCTTGCGGGAGAGGGTTGGGGTGAGGGCGCCTCAGGCAGTGAGTCGGTTAATCGCGGAGAGGAGTGCCCTCACCCGGATCGCTACGCGATCCGACCTCTCCCGCAAGCGGGAGAGGTGACAGA
>NZ_QUML01000036.1:0-50569 GCF_010907025.1 Rhodopseudomonas sp. BR0G17
GAGGCGGGACGATTGGATTATGGCGCGCCGATCGAGCCGGCGCGGACGGCGTCATCGACCAGTTCGTGGGCGTCGGTGATGCCGCGGGCGGCGTTCTGCACGATGATTTGCGCCATCATCGCTTTGGTGGCCGGAGTGCGGTGCTCCGCTGCGATCTGCTCGACCGCGATATCGAGCACTTCGCGCAGCGTCGCGACGTATTCGGGATCGAACTTCGGCGGTTCGTTGGCAGTCATCGTCGTCTCCTTCAGTTACGGCGCGCACCTTGTCGGGCCAATGCGGCCCAAGTGCGGAGCGGCGATGAAGTTGCAGTGACGGAGACGAATTTTCCGCGACCTTACTGAGCCGTCATGAATCGAAAAACCCTTGCGGCACAATCACAAACGTGATTCCGCCGCAGCCTCGACACGTTCCAATTTCGAGCAAATCCAGACCGGCGCGAAAGCGGTGTCGCAGGTTGTTGACGTGGCTGCGATCTGCGGTGCCGCTGGCGTGTGAATTCAACCGTCGCGAGTCACTGGCTACGCGTCATGCGCGCAAACGGCTGATGGGACTCGGAGACGATCAGGACGCGCAGTGACATGCTGCGGTCATCACTGTGTCGTAGCGGCATGCTGCGGCCTTCAGGCCGCCAAAAACAAAACACCCGCCGGGACCTCCGCACGAGGGGCCACGACGGGTGTCTTGTCAGCTTCGAAGAAGTAAGAAGCTTACTTCTTGGCGGCCGGAGCAGCCGGCGCCGGCGCAGCGGCCGGGGCGGCGACGGTGGCGCCGTTCCAGTACTTCGGGAACCAGGTGGTGTTGCTGAGAACAGCGAAGTGCACCAGGATCGCGATCACGGTGACGCTGCCGAGCAGCAGCGGCAGGCCGACGCCCGGGTTCACGACGGTCCAAATACGACCTTGATTCATGTTCGATACTCCTTAGTGCAGCCAGGGCGAATAAACATACGCCAGGAAATGCGCGACGATGGCGATCGCGCCGAAGATGCGCGTGCCGTCGATCACATGCTTATGGAGCTCTTCCGACTCCGCGATCGTCAGACCGGTCGGCCAGACCTTGTTCAGATCGTCTGCCATTGTAAAACCTCCTGAGAGACTTCGATCAATTGCGTGCTGTTCGCACGCGTAAAGTGCCGCTAGCAGCGACCGGGTCGCCTAGTCCGTCTGACCAATCCGCGAAGCCCCCCTCAGGACTGTCGCGCAATCATCCGAACCATTCGCTTCCGGTTGAGACCTCCGCTTTCGGTGCCGCTCCGATCCCGGAGGGGCGTTGTCGATCACGGCGTTCTCTCGCGCAGTCACATTATCGTGACAGCACCCCTTGTCAACTTGACATGACACTGACCTGTGTCCGGTTCATGCCGGACAGTGCCTCTCGTACGGAACTGACAAATCCGCCGATCATTTCGGCGGCGGAGCGGGCTGGTCCGAGCCTTGATGCGGCGGCCTCGGCTGAGCATGGCCATGGCCGTGCTCGTGGTGGCTGTGCCGCGGCGGGCGGTAAGAAATCACCGCGCAGGCAAGCGCCAGGATCAGGATCGCGCCGCTCTCGTACAACAGGTTTTCGGCGGGCTGGTCCTTGCCCTGCAGGATCAACAGCCGCGAGATCGCCGTGATGGCGATGAACATCGGCAGCGTGATCGGGATCTTCTTGCTCTCGTAGTACACCGCGACCATCGCGATCACTTCGACGTAGATGAACATCAGCAGCAGCTCTTTCAGCGTGACGCGGACGTTCAGCACGGTCTCGTAGACTTCCTGCGTCATCGCCACCACGGCGAAGGTGCCGATCAGCAGCAGGAAGGCGTTCTCGATCAGTTGGAAGCCTTTGCGGATCAGCGGCATCGGCGGGTTGGGCGGCGGCAGGTCGTTCATCGATCGAATCCGGTTGCGGCGCGGCGTGCGCCTTGGAGCGGCGCATCTAGCGGATCGGGCGTGAAGCGTCTTTGACACGGTCACGCGCTGCGGAAAAACGCCGCTGCGGCGGATGCGCGCCGTCCGCGATCAAGCGATCGGCTGCGCCCGTTCGACCACTGCCTGCTGCGCGCTGGTCTCGATCGCGCCGCGGCCGCGCGCGGAGCGCACCTGCGCGATCGCTGTGGTCGGCGGCACGCCGAGCTCGACCAGCAGCCGCGCCGCGATCATGCCGGCGCGGCCGAGCCCGCCTTTGCAATGCACCAGGACGTCGTCGCCGGCGCGCAGCCGCTGCCGGATCAGGCGGCCCTCGGTTTCCCAGCGACGCTCGAACTCCGCGGTCGGCGGGTGATAGTCCGGGATCGGCAGATGCAGCCACTGCATCGCGCGGCGCTCCACCTCGGCGCCGAGCTCCGGCACCTTCAGCAGCTCCAGTTCGCGCCGCTCGACCAGCGTGAGCACCAGCTGTGCGCCCCACGCCTGGATCGCATCGAGGTCGGCGGCGAGATCACGCGCCCAGCCGCCGGTCAGTGCCGAATGATCGTGCTTGCCGGGGCAGAAGGTGATGCCGATGCGGCCATGGTTCGGCCCGGCCCGCACTTCGGCGATCTGCAGCGGATGGGTCTGGCTGGTGCGCAGCGGCGCCATCATTCCTCCAGGGTGTCGAACGCGCGGACGCGATTGATCGCCGGCGAGGCGCCGCTGGCGGCCACGCGGCGGATCAGATCGTCGCGCCGGGCGAGCAGCAACGCCGTGAGGGCGCGCGCGTCGTCGGTGGCGCCGAGCACATTGCGGACCACCGCGGAGATCGCCGGCTCGGTCAGCCGCGCTACCTTGGCGACCGAGGCCGCGAGCGCGTGCCGGGTCATCGCGCTGAATACGCTGGCCGCCACCGCATTGGCGCGGGCGTCGCGCAGGGTGTCGAACTCGATCACCTCGGCGCCGAAGTCGGTCTTGCGCGCGCCGCGGGCCCGATAGGCCAGCGCGCCGCCCTGGTCGATTCTCACCACGCCGCCGTCCCGCGTCACCAGCACGTTGTCGAGGTCGACGCCGAGCACATCGCGATTGGCGAGCCAGGCATCGACCGCGAAATCGCGGCAGACCTCGGCGGCGACGCCGTTCTCCGGATAGGCCAGCGCTTCACCGAGCGAGGCGCCGCGCAGCATCGCGCTCGCGACCGCGAGGCTGCCGCCGCGCGTCACCAGCTCGACCTCGGCGACGCTGGTGCCGGCGAGACGATACAGCCGATTGGCCAGCACTTCGTTGCGGGCGTGATCGTCGCTCGGCGGGGTTTTGACGTACCAGGCGCGGCCATCGGCATCGGCGTAAAGGCCGCCGGCATTGGAGCCGGCCTGGCCGCCGATCGCGGTCCAGCCGTTGGCGTCGCGCAAGGTCCGCGCGCTGTCGCTTGGCTCCGGCATGAACTCCCCAAGGTTGATCGCGCGCGCTTTCCGCGATTTGCGCGAAATCAAGCGACATCCCGCCGCCCGCCGATTAGCGTAGCGCCGCCGCTGGCCTACGCAACATCGACCAAACGCTGACGAGCCGGGAGCGAGGCGATGTCATTCTCGAGATTCTGGGACGTGCTCACCGGTCGCGACACGGCGCGCGCGAGCCGGATCGATTGGGACGCCAAATACGGCACCGACACCCGCTCCACCGTCGAGCTGCACGGGCTCACCATCCCTCATGACAGCCGCAGCTTCGGCGAGCGCTATCAGGCGAGCGATCCGTCGGTGCTCAGCGACGCGCTGGCGTTCGTCGGGCTCGATCCGCGCGCCTATCGCTTCATCGATCTCGGCTGCGGCAAGGGCCGGATGCTGATCGTCGCCGCCGAGCTCGGCTTCAAATCCTGCGTCGGCGTCGAATTCGCCGACGAGCTGGCGCAGACCGCGAAGGCCAACGCCGCGGCGGCCGGGTTCAACACGATCTCGATCGTGCACGGCGACGCCGGCGCTTACGCGTTCCCCGACGAGCCGTTCGTGCTGTATCTGTTCAACCCGTTCTCGCACCAGATCATGGCGCGGGTCCGCGACAATCTCTCGAAGCTGCGCCGCGCCGACTACTACGTGATCTACAAAAATCCGCGCGAGCGCCGGATCTTCGACGAGATGCCGACGCTGCGCTATCTCGGCACCCCGCCGGCGCACAAAGGCGTGTGGGGCGTGCATGTCTGGGCGCCGCGGGGCGCGTAGTTCGTCCGATCGAGATCCCGGGTTAGCGAGCTTTCGCTCGCGCCCCGGAATGACTGGGTGGAGCCATGCGTGCGCCTCTCCACCCGCCGTCATTCCGGGATGCGTGCGACAGCACGCAGACCCGGAATCTCGCAGTGTTCTGCTTACGCGCGAAGCCGTCCATCATGGGCGACCACTCGCTTCTGACGTCATCCCCGCGCAAGCGGGGATCCAGTATCCCAGAGAGCTGGTGATCGGCACGAACGCTCTGGAATACTGGGTCGCCCGCCTGCGCGGGCGATGACGGACCATTGTTATTTGCCTGCATCGAGATTCCGGGGTCACGCTGGCGCGCGCGTCCCGGAATGACTTGCCGCGTCACCCGAACGCGTAGCCCGAGATACGCTTGTTGCCGATCAGGTCGCTGAATACGCGGCGGCCTTGGTCGGGGCCGGCGGCGCCGGCGGTGACCATCAGCGGGATCAAATGCTCTTCGCGCGGATGGCAGGCGCGGGCACCGGGGGCGCTGGCCCAATGTGCCAGGCGGTCGTTGCGGACCGCAGCGTCGGGCGCGGTGGCGGCTTCCGTGAGCCAATGATCGAACGCCTCCGATTCCGCCTGTTGGCCGTCGAAGAAGGTCGAGAGGTTGTGGAAGCTGTTGCCGCTGCCGATGATCAGCACGTTGTCGTCGCGGAGTGGCGCCAGCGCGGCGCCGATCGCCAGATGCTGCACCGGATCGAGGTCCTGCTGCAGCGACAGCATCACCACCGGAATCTGCGCGTCCGGATCGACGATCAGCATCGGCACGAACACGCCGTGGTCGAAGCCGCGGGTCGCATCGGCGGCGGTGGCGATGCCGGCATTGCCGAGCAGCGCCTGCACCTGTTTGGCCAGCGCCGGATCGCCCGGCGCCGGATAGCTCAGCCGGTAAGTGTGCTCGGGAAAGCCGTAGTAATCGAACAGCATCGATGGGGCGGCCGAGGTACTGACGGTCGGCAGCGCCGCCTCCCAATGGCCGGACACGACCAGGATCGCGCGCGGCCGCGCCGGCAGCGAGGCGAGCACGCCGGACAGATAGGCGCGCAGGCCGTCATAAGCGTGCGGCCCGAACCGCCGCGGCGGCTCCATCCAGAAGCAGGGGCCGCCGCCGTGCGACAGGAAGATGGAGGGTTGACGGGGCATCGTCGTAATCTCCCTGATTGGAAGTGATGTGAGCGGCCGCGTCACAGCACGCGGCAGGCTTCCTCGAAGGCGAGCCGCGGGTTGCGCAGAAACAGCTTCTCGGCGTCGCCGTAGCCGATGTTGCACAGGAAGTTCGACTTCCAGCGGCCGTCGGGGAAGAACTCGGCATCGAGCGTGGCGTGATCGAAGCCGGACATCGGGCCGGCATCGAGCCCGAGCGCGCGGGCGGCGAGGATCATGTAGGCGCCCTGCAGCGCCGAGTTGCGCTTGGCCGTCTCGGTGATCAGCTCCGGCTTGCCGACGAAGCCGCTGCGCATGTCGCGCGCGGGAAACAGCTGCGGCAACAGATCGTGGAATTCGGTGTCGTAGGCCACGATCACGCAGCACGGCGCCGCCTTGACCTTGTCGACATTGCCCGGCGCGACACTCTTCAGCAGGCGCGCCTTGGCCTCGGCGCTGCGCACGAACACGAAGCGGCCCGGATTGCTGTTGGCGGCGGTCGGTGCCCATTTCACGAGGTCATACAGGGCGTGGATGGTGTCGTCGGTCACGGCCTTGGAGGTCCACGCATTGTGGGTGCGGGCCTGGACGAACAGCTGGTCGAGGTGGGGATCGGGCAGCGAAGTGCTCATGGGGCGGGTTCTTGTCTGAGACGAGGGGAGAGGCGCCCGCCGCCGGATGCGGCGGGCGCGGAGCGTCGAAAGCGATCAGTTCTGCTTTTCGAATGCGGCGCTGATCTCGAGGCCGACCTCGTCGCTGATCAACGGCACATATTTCGTCACGCCGAAGTCGCTGCGCTTGATCGTGCCGGTGAGATCGAAGCCGACCGTCACCTTCTTGTTCAGCGGATTGACGCCGGCGCCGTGCAGCCGAGCGTCGAGCGTCACCTTCTTGGTGACGCCGTGCAGCGTCAGCTCGCCGGTCACCTTGGCCTGGCGCGGGCCGGTCACGTTGACGCTCTGCGAGGTGAAGCGGATCTCCGGATTCGCCTTGACGTCGAGCCAGTCGGCAGCCTTCAGCTCCTCGGTCAGCTTGTCGACCGGGGTGTTCACCGAGGCGGTCGGCAGCTTGATGTCGAAGCTGCTCTTGGCCGGGTTGGCACCGTCGAGCTGCAGCGTGCCGGAGACCTCGCCGAACCGGCCGCGGAAATCCGAAAAGCCCATATGCGACACCACGAAGCCGACCTGGGTGTGGTCGGGGTCGATTGCGTAAGCGCCGCTCTCGACCTTCACCGGCTCGGTCTTCACCGCCTGGGCCTTGGCGGCCTTCGGCGCGGTCTCGGCGAACACGGCGGGCGCGGCCACCAGGGCGGCGGCCAGGATCGGAAACAGCAGGCGTCGTTGGATCATGTGCATCCTCCAGTTTGGCTGTCCCCCTGACTTAAGAGCGGCTGCCGGCCGAAGAAAGAGATGAAGTTTTGCGGTTCTTCATCTAAAATTTCGATGATGAATGATGGCCTCACCCTCGACCAGATCCAGCTCCTGCTCACCGTGGCGGATGAAGGCAGCTTTTCCGGCGCCGCCCGCAGGCTGCGGCGGGCGCAGTCCGCCGTCACCTATGGGGTGCAGAAGCTGGAACAGCAGATCGGCGTCGCGCTGTTCGATCGCTCGGGCTACCGGCCGGTGCTGACCGAGGCCGGCCGCGCGCTGCTGGCGCGGGCGCGGCGGATTTCCGAGGAGGCGGCGGCGTTCCGCGATCAGGCCCGCAGCCTCGCCGGGGGCCTGGAGTCGGAATTGACCCTGGTGCTGGACTCGATGTTTCCGATGCCGCGGATGGTCGATGCGCTGCGCGCTTTCACCGACGCCTTCCCCACCGTGCCGCCGCGGATCTTCGTGCAATCGCTCGGCGCCTCGGCCGAGCTGGTGCTGAATGGCACCTGCGTGATCGGGCTGGTGCCGGAGCCGTTCAGCGATCACCCCGATCTGAAGCGCTCCACGCTGTCCACCGTGCAGCTGCTGCCGGTGGTGGCGCAGGGTCATCCGCTCGCCGCGATCGCCGGCCCGATCCCGACCGACGTGCTGCGCCGCCATGTCCAACTGGTGCTGACCGATCGTTCGGCGCTGACCGAGGGCCGCGATTACGGCGTGCTGTCGACGCAGACCTGGCGGCTCGCCGATCTCGGCACCAAGCACGCGATGCTGCTGGCCGGGCTCGGCTGGGGCAGCATGCCGACCCATCTGGTGGCGGACGATGTCGAGGCCGGCCGGCTCAAGCTGATCCAGCCGATGGAATTCGAGGACCGCACCGCGCAGCTGGTGATGACCGCCGCGCATCTTGCCGCCCGCCCGCTCGGCCCCGCCGCGCAATGGATGCTGAACTACCTCCGCGCCCAGAGCCCGCGCGGGTGAGCCGTGCTCCTCAGAGCCCGACTGGACATGCGGGCAATGAACTCGAGCACCTTCGTTTCAACCCGTCATGCCCGGCCTTGTGCCGGGCATCCACGCCTTGCGGCGAAAACAACATGCAAAGGCTTGGATGGCCGGGACGAGCCCGGCCATGACGAAACTCATCGTCGATTGGACGGCTTAGGAAAGCCTTTGCTGTCCGCATGTCCGGTCAGGCTCTGAGAATGCGGGCAGCGTCCGCCCGCCCTCAGCTCTTGCCCGGGACTGCGAACGTCCGGTCCGGCGACAGCTCGGCGTCGTAGGCCATTTCCATGACGATCTTGAACAGCCGGTCGCAGCGGGCGTCGGGGGCGAAGTGGGTGTCGTCCTTGATCCAGCCGAGCGCCTTCTCCCAGCTCGGCGAGCGGCCGATATAGGCCATCGTCCAGTTCGGGAATTCGCGCGTCTCGACCTTCGCGGCCGACATCACCTGGATCTTGCCGTGGCGCGGGTCGTGCCGGATCACGTCGAAGATCCGCTCCACGGTCTCGCGCGGGCCTTCCAGAACCTGGGCGAAGAAGCCGCAATTGAAGATCAGCGCGCCGGTCAGGCCGAGCGCGTCGTTGTTGCGGCGGGAGGTGGCGAGGATGCTCTCGATCTCCTTGGCGACATGCGCGACATCGCCCTCGATCCGATTCTCGCTGACGTAAAGCAACCGATACAAATGCGATTCAGTCATCACCGCGCTGGTTTAGACGGAGTAATGCAATCAGCCAATCCTCTGCCGCCATTGAGGAGCGCTGCGCCTCAGGCTTCCTTGCGCGGCGTCAAAACATCCCTGCGTCTTCTCATCCCCTGTCATTCCGCAGCGCTCGTGACGCGCGCGAGTCCTGAATTCTCGCAGTCGTGAATCGAAAGCGCCGCCGCGAACGGGCGCGGTGATGACTCGCTAAAATTGTCGGGATGCTCCGTGTCGCGCCAATGTCCGTCCGAGTCATTCCGGGGGGCTCGCGAAAGCGAGCGAACCCGGAATCTCGATCCCTGGACCAACGAATGGTCCAGCCTAATCCGTGAGCCGAGAACGCCGGATCGGTCGAGCGCAGCGAACTTCATCAGCGGCAGTGAAAGCCGCTCAGCTCAGCATCGGCCACAGCCGATACGCCACCGCCACGGCGAGCACGATCGCTGCCCAGATCAAAGCGTGGTTCAGCCATTGGCTGGTGGTGGTCCCGCGCAGCATGCCGCGGCCGACGAACAGCGTCAGCGCCGACAGCATCGCGACGCCGACCACCGTGGAGGAGTCGAACAGCTCGCCGCTATAGGCGGTGTCGTTGACGATCGCCGCCACGCCGCCGGTGACCACGATCGCGATCAGAAGCCAGAAATACGCCATGGCCGAAGTGTCCGCCGCACCGCGTGGCCCTGTCAATGCGGGGCAGCGACGCGGGGGCAGGGAGCTTGCGCGTGCGCTTAGGGCGGCAGTGTCGCCAGATAGCTGGCGATCGCCGTCATGTCAGCGAGCGTCATCGCCGCCGTGTTGGCCTGCATCGGGTCGGCCAGCGCGCCGCGGCGCAGGCCGTGTTTGAATTCGTAAAGCTGCCGCACGATGTAGCTCGGCGAGCGGCCGGCGATCGGCGGGATGGTGTCGGTGCCGTGCAGGGTGTCGCCGTGGCAGCCGGCGCAGGCCGGCACCCGCTCCGCCTCGGCGCCCGCGACCAGCTTTTGTCCGCGCGCGATGCTGCCGGGCGGCACATAGGCGGTGAAGGTGACGCGCGCGTCGCGGTTGACGTAGTTCTCCTCGTCGTCCGGCACCTCGACGATGCGGTCGCCGAGCGGCACGGTCGCGCCGCCGCCGCCGGGTGTGTAGTACCAGTTCGGGATCGTGGTCGCGGGCGCGCGCTCGCTCTCGACCACCTTGATCCGCGCCGGCAGCCGGATCGCCGCGTAGTAGGCGGCGGCTTGGTCGATCTCCTCCGGCGTCAGCTCCTTCAGCGCCGCAATCATCCGGAACACATGTGCCCGCGCCGGTGCGCCGGTGCTGCGCGCTCCGCTGCGATAGTCGTCGATCTGCCGCTTGATGTAGTCGGCCGGCAGGCCGGCGAGGCTGGCGTTCTCCGGCCCGCCGATGCCCTCCGGCCGGTGGCAGCTGCCGCAGGCGCGCAGGTTCGGCTTCCGCCCCAACGCGACGATCGGCGGCATCGCCGCGTGCGCGTCGGGCCGCCAGTCGAGCGCGAAGAACAGATCCCGGATCTGCGTCAGCGTGTAGCCGGCCTCGCTGCCCGCCACGTGCCGCACCGTGCCGTCGTCGGCCGGCGCTACTGTGCCCGGCGGCGCGATCGGATAGGCCCACACCGGCGGCGCCTCGTCCTGCGCCAGGCCTGCGGAGGCGGCACACAGCGCGGCCGGCACCAGCAACAGACGCATCGCCCGGCCCACGCGCCTCCGCAGCCGCCCCATCCGTGCCTCTCCCGCGTCCGAGCACGCGCCTGCGGCGCTCGCCCCAGTTGTTATTTGCGGCTCAGCAGCGCGATGAGCAGCGCGCGTTCGCCGGCCGGTCGCGCAGGATAGGTAGTTTGGTATGGCCGTCAATCGGCAATGGGGGAAGGCAACGGGGACTCGACCGAGCGATCGTAAAGGCGATGCCAAACCGGTTCATGGCTTGGCGGTCCGGTGCGCTCCATGAGCTGACGGCGTTTGCAGTCACGCGTAGGGCGGGTCAGCCGAAGGCGCCACCCGCCGACGTGCGACACGAAGGAAGACGGCGGATGACGCTGCGCTCATCCGCCCCACGGTTGATCCCGTCGTCCGCGTCTCAGGCGCTTCAGGCTGCGGAGGATGTCAGCAGGCGCGTGGCCAGCTTGTGGACGTGCCTGACGCCGTGCTGGTCCAGATCCCAGGTCGCGACTTCGCCACGGATCAGATCGGGATGCTTCTTGCTGATGTCCCGCAGGGCGTTGCCGACCGACTTGCGCAAGTACTCGCTGGCGTCGCTCCGCAGCGGCGACAGCAGCGCGACGGCGGCTTCGGGATGGGCGCGGAAGTAAGGCCGCGCCGTCCATATCCGCAGCCCCTCGGTCACGGCGCGCCTTGTGTTGGCGGATGCCGCCGACAACCACTCCCGGATGGTCGGCAGCGCGGTTTCATAGCCGGTGTCCGCACAGAACCGGTCGAACGCCTTGGCCAGAATCTCCTGTACGCGCCAATCCTCGTCCAGGCTGACGCGCTGTTTCAGCACGGCGAGCGCATCGCCATCGCCGGCGGCCAGACGCCCGAGAATGAACGTTGCCACACAGCGAGCCTGATGGACCTCGGATCGCAACAGCTCCAGCGCGATCTCTTTCGCCCGCGCCGCATCGCCGGACGCGATCACTTCGTCGGCCGCCAGTTCGAGATCCTTGAACCCGTTCGCGGTGCGCCTGGCCCGTTCGTCGATCGCCGTTGTCATCCGCATCATGGTCTCGGTTCGAGCTTCGAAGGACACTATCGCGATGGTAGCCGCGCTTCTATGCGCCTAGCTTGGAATTGGTTGGTGCGATGTCGTGCAATCTCTTGCAGCAGCGGAGCACGTCCGACGGGTTCGCCGAAGGCGTAACCCGCCGATGTGCGGCGCCAATGAAGACGGCGGATTACGCCGAGCTCATCCGCTCGACGGACTGTCAATCCGGTGCACGGACTCGGAGGCGGGTGGTCCGCATTTCCAAAGCATCGCGAAACGACGTCCTCTCCCCCGTCATTCCGGGATGCGCGCCATCGGCGCGCAGGCCCGGAATCTATAACCACCGTCGTTTGTATTCCTGCCGCAGCGATGCAACGCCGCACCCTTACGGCACCCTCCGTGAGTATGGATTCCGGGCTCGCGCTCCGCGCGCCCCGGAATGACGTGGAGAGAGGATTGTTTAATCAGGATTCGTCGGATGGGTTGAGCTTGCCGAGGCCCTCGTCCAGGCTACGCTTCCCACATTAAATCTTTTGATCCTAGAGGGCGTCGCGCCAATTCCGAAAGTCATCAATCCAAAGCAGTATCAAGACTGAGGGCAAAGACATGGCGCCATCGATCGGTCCGCACGAGATGCGGGAGCTGGAGTTGATGAAGAGCGGTGAAAAGCCTCTCAGCATGTTTATGGAGCCGATCCCGTTGGACGCTAAGGCGTTCCCCGAGGACGAGTTTGACGAGATGGTGAACGAGGGCAAGCTCATCAAACACGTATGTATTGAGGCACTGGAAGTCGGCTCGAACCAGATCAGAACACGGCGAGTTCTTTATGCACTACCTGGCGAGGAGTGGAGAATTTCAGCTGCTGTTTTAGTCCACAAGGTGTACCGCTCGCTTGGCGGGTGGAGGCCAGATCTTGATAGAGTTATCGGTGAGTTGCTGGGCTATGATGCAGTCGATATCGATGAGTTCGTGGAAAGAAGCAAGCCTAGCGTGTAGCGTGTAGGGCGGGTTAGCCGAAGGCGTAACCCGCCGATGCGCGACGCCAATGAAAGCGGCGGATTACGCTGCGCTAATCCTCCCCCTATGAGCTTGAAGGACGGGCCATGCCGCAGATCGCAGCGCGCTCCCTCTCCCGCTTGCGGGAGAGGGCTGGGGTGAGGGCGACGCGGGTCGTGAGTCAGTGTGGAATCCGCACGAGCGGGACGAAGCGCGGCTCACAGATCGCGATAGGCCGCTTCGTCGGACTCCGAAAGCCATTCGGAGAATGTCGCGAACGGATCAACGTCACGTACCGGGAATCTCGTCCGACGCGGCGTAAGTTCGACATCTCGAGAAGGCGATGCCTGCATCGCATCGACCAGATCGCGTCCGGTCTGGGCCATGCCCTGCGCGGGTGTGCCGGGCGTCCCTTCGGCGTCCTGAGCGATGCCGGACCGCCTCCGCTTGTTCGTCATAGAAGGCATCCTTGCGAAAGACCCGCGGTCGCTTCGCTCGCGCTGGCTACGCTTACCCCTGCGGCGCCTGCTTGCAGCTATTCTTTGTCTCCCGCCACAGAAAGCGCTTCGGCAATCGCTCGCAGAGCTTTTTCTTTGTAAGAAACTTGTAGTCTTATTTCCTCTAGCCGTTCCGAGGCGTGCTCTCGGTCCGTGATTAACGTGCTGAGCCGAAGGATGTTCGGAGCGGGTCTCGTGCTTTCCCTCTGTATCTCCTCCCTGAGAAAGTCTAATCGTTCTCGTAAAAGCGCCTCCTCGCTTGTCGTTTTTGTTCCAGAGGGGGCTGCTTCCTGATTCCATGGATAGCGAGTGATAATCCCACGTTCGGATGACTGGTTGTCTTCGGATGCCTGACGGAGTTGGCTCTCGTCAAATTTGATCTCGGCGATCGCGTCACTGTCGATGTTCTGCTTCAAGTGTTCGGCAGCGCGCCTCAGGAAGTGGCTGAGAGAGTAAAGGATAAATGTTTGATCTGCGTAGTCTCTCATCTCTTCTACTAGTTCTGGTCGTGCACCGATCCGGGCTCCCCGAAACTCGTGCCACCAATCTTCCTTGATGTCATCGCTTATCATTACGATGGGCCGACCTTCGGTCTTGGCTTTTTCAAGGATCTCTTTCCAAACTAGTAAATCGCCAAATTTGTTTGCTCCGTCCTTTTTGGCGTCCCGGTAACCCGGCGGTATCAGGGCTGCGTAGCGTTTCTCTCCTTCCTGCTGAATTTTGCTAATTTCATCCTGGCTTGGGCGGCGTCCTACGGATTCTCCGATGAGGTCGGAGATTTCACAAAATACGGTGTGTGCTTCCGTGTGGCTGGGGTGATTGGCCTTAGCTTCAGCGAGTCGCTCATTGATATCAAAAATAAAGGTGTCGATTCGTTTTTGTTCTTCCTTGGCGTCGATTGTCTGATGTCTAGTGAATTGATTGAAGATTGCTTTCAGCTTGTTTGCTTGCGCGGCTATCTCGTTAGTTACCTTATCATAGGCCTCTCTATTCGCTTGATCCACCTCTCGCCAATTCTTTTGAAATTCAACTCCCACTTGATAAGGTATCCAAACCCGCGGTTTGAGGCCTTCTAGCGTTTTAATTACTTGAGATCGTGTTTTTGTTCCGTAGCGAAATAAGTGCAATAGTATGTTTGTGTCTGGAACAAATAGGCAGTCGTTCCAAATTTTTGAGAGTTCTTCGTGCGTTGGAGCGTAATGTCCAGGGAATCGTGTTCTCATTTTCGCAAACTCATTTCGAGTATCTCTTATTTATCATAATCCGGCGTGATGTGAACTTGACTTCCTGGTGTATAGGTTTATGATCCTATCTATCCCGCCCCATCGAGGGGCGCGTTGCCGGGACGCTGGTCGTCGCGGGGCGGGGTGTGGCGCCTGCGGGTGTGGGGTGGACGTCGCCCTGTACCTCCGGGAGGCTGAGGGTCGCCGTCCGCCGCTACTACGAGCGGCCGCCGCGACAGAGGCTGGACGGGTACGGTAGAGGCCGGGGAAAGCCCGCAAGCTCGCCGTGTCCCGGAAGAACGGTCCTTCAGCCAAAAGTCGCCACGGTGGAGCGTCGAAAGACGTTTCCGCGGCGCTCGCGCTTCGGCGATCCGAAGCCTGAGGCCGCGGGTACTACCAAAGGCGCGTCTTTCGGCGCTCCACCTCCCTCGGCCCGATGGCCGACCGGAGGCCCCCTGACCCCACCACTCACGCAAGGCTTTTGCGGGCAACGCCGCCGCATGCGCGCGCGCCCGCTGGTATCAGCATCAGGAGGGAGCGATGCCGACTTGGCCGACCGAACAACTCAGCTGGGATCGCGCGCGGCTGGATGCGCTCGAGCAGCAGGCCAGCGCCGAGCGGGCGCAGCTTTGGCTCGATATCGACATGCTGGCGGCACGCCGCGCGCTGCAGCGCGCGCTGGCAGATGAAGCGCAGGCGCACAAGCGTTGCCCAGTGAAGGACTGCCGCCGGGCGCGCGGCTGCCGCACGCCGATGCTCTGCGCCGTCGTGCCGATGGACCCGCCGACCGAGTCACAGTGGAAGATGATCGACACGCTGTACACCAACCTGCAGCGCCGCCGCCGCGATCAGGCGCTGGCGCGGCGGTGCCACGGCGAGCGGATGCGCGATGGGCGCAAGCCGGGGAGCGGGCGATGACGATGATGGTGGGGAGGGCGCTTTGCGCGGGTGCCGGCTGCGGAGCCGCAACGCGCCGGGTCCGTCATCCTCCGCGCAAGCGGAGGATCGAGTATTCCAGAGAGCCTGCGGTCAGCAACGCGCGCTCTGGCATACTGGGTCGCCCGCCTGCGCGGGCGATGACGATGATGGTGGGGAGGGCGCTTTGCGCGGATGCCGGCTGCGGAGCCGCAACGCGCTGGGTCCGTCATCCTCCGCGCAAGCGGAGGATCAAGTATTCCAGAGAGCTTGCGGTCAGCAGCGCGCGCTCTGGAATACTGGGTCGCCTGCCTGCGCGGGCGATGACCGTGAGGGGCGGTGGCTCAGAAGCCGCCTTCTTCGTCCTCGTCGTCGTGCTTCTTGCCGCCGATGGTCTTGAGCTTGGCGAACACCGCGTCGACGTCGAGATCTTCCTGGCTCTTGCCGGAGGTCGCCGCTTCGAACTCGGCTTCCTTGCGGGTAGTCTCGGAGGCCGGCAGCAGGGTGGCGCCGCCATACTGCTGGTCGGTCGGCTTCTCCTTGGCGGCGCGCTGCACCTCGAAGTCGAGGTCGAGCTGCGAGCACAGGCCGAGCGTCACCGGGTCCATCGGGGTCAGGGTCGCAGCGTTCCAATGGGTGCGGTCGCGCACGGAAGCGATCGTGGTCTTGGTGGTGCCGACCAGGCGCATGATCTGCGCGTCCTTCAGCTCCGGATGATTGCGGACCAGCCACAGGATCGCGCTCGGGCGCTCGTGACGGCGCGACACCGGGGTGTAGCGCGGGCCCTTCTTCTTGGCGGCCTGCGGCAGCACCACCTTGCTCTCGGCGAGCTTCAGCCGATAGTCCGGGTCCTTCTCGCCCTTCTCGATCTCGTCGCGGGTGAGCTGGCCGGTCGAAATCGGGTCCATGCCCTTGATGCCCTGGGCGGCGTCGCCGTCGGCGATCGCCTTGACCTCCAAGACATGCATCTTGGTGAAGTCGGCGACCTGATCGAACGTCAACGCCGTGTTGTCGAGCAGCCAGACGGCGGTGGCCTTCGGCATCAGCGGTGCGTTGCTCATGGCAAATCTCCTTTGTCCCTTGCCCCTCCGGATTCGTCCTGAGGCAAGGCGGGTCGTCGAGGATGACGGGAATTGCCGCTTATATATGCTGTCCGGGGCTCGCCGCGCAAGGAGCCTTGCTAAAGTGCAGGTTGAACGGCCTTGACAGTGCCGCAAACCCGGCCCAATTCCTACCCCGTTCGACCGCTGCGCAACGCCGTTGGCGTGCGCCCGTTTTCCGCCGGTTCTGCTCGGCGCCCAGGCCCCCGGATCGTTGCCAATGCTCGCCAAATCGCCGCTGAAAATCGTGTTGTGCTCGCCGCGCGGGTTCTGCGCCGGCGTGGTGCGGGCGATCGATACCGTCGAGCGGGCGCTCGCTCTGTACGGCGCCCCGGTCTATGTCCGGCACGAAATCGTCCATAATAAATACGTGGTCGACAGCCTGCGCGCCAAGGGCGCGATCTTCGTCGAGGAACTGGAAGAGATTCCGGACACCAAGGCCCCGGTGGTGTTCTCCGCCCACGGCGTGCCGAAGTCGGTGCCGGAAGACGCGTTGTCGCGGAATTTCTTCTCGATCGACGCCACCTGCCCGCTGGTCACCAAGGTGCACCGCGAGGCGGCGATCCATTTCAAGCGCGGCCGCGAGATCCTGCTGATCGGCCATTCGCACCACCCCGAAGTGGTCGGCACCCTCGGCCAGCTCCCGGCCGGCGCGGTGACGCTGATCGAGACCGCGGCCGACGCCGAGGCGTATCAGCCGAAGGACCCCAACAACCTCGCCTTCGTCACCCAGACCACGCTGTCGATCGACGACACCGCCGGCATCGTCACGGTGCTGCGCGAGCGCTTCCCGAACATCTCCGGGCCGCACAAGGAAGACATCTGCTACGCCACCACCAACCGCCAGGCGGCGGTGAAGAAGGTGGCGCCGGTGGTCGACGCCATGATCGTGGTCGGCGCGCCGAATTCGTCGAACTCGCAGCGGCTGCGCGAAGTCGCCGAGCGCGAGGGCTGCAAGGTCGCGGTGCTGGTGCAGCGCGCCTCGGATCTCGACTGGAGCCAGTTCGAGGGCATCAAGGTGCTCGGCCTCACCGCCGGGGCCTCGGCCCCCGAGGTGATCGTCGAGGAGATCATGGGCGCCTTCGCCGAGCGGTTCGACCTGTCGGTCGAGACGGTGTCGGCGGCGGAAGAAAACGAGTTCTTCCCGGTGCCGCGGGTGCTGCGCCCCGACGCCGCGGAATAACCGGCCGGACCCGGGGACCTCCCCCCGGGGGGCGCCCTTTCATCGCGCCCCGTCTTGGTCTAGGAAGCCGCCAGCTTTTTTCCTTCTGATCGGATCACGCCATGGCGGTCTATACCGACGTCGCCGCCGACGAGCTTGCGGATTTCCTGAGCCGCTACGACATCGGCGACTTGTTGTCCTACAAAGGCATCGCCGAAGGCGTCGAGAACTCCAACTTCCTGCTGCACACCTCGCGCGGCTATTTCATCCTGACGCTGTACGAAAAGCGCGTCGCCCGCGACGATCTGCCGTTCTTCCTGTCGCTGATGACGCATCTGGCCGGCAACGGCATCAGCTGCCCGCAACCGGTCGCCGATCGCGAACGCCAGACGTTGGCGACGCTCGCCGGCCGTCCGGCGGCGATCATCAGCTTCCTGGACGGAGTGTGGCCGCGCAAGCCGAGCGTGGTGCATTGCGCCGGCGTCGGCCAGGCGCTCGCCAAGATGCATCTGGCAGGCCGCGACTTTGCGATGAAGCGGGCGAACGCGCTGTCGGTCGCCGGCTGGCGGCCGCTGTTCGCCGCCGCCGAGGCGCGCGCCGACGAAGTGCAGCCGGGCCTGCGCGATTTTCTGGCCGCCGAGCTGAGCTATCTGGAAAGCGGGGTGTGGCCGTCCGATCTGCCGCAGGGGCTGATCCACGCCGACCTATTTCCCGACAACGTGTTCTTCATCGGCGACGACGTCTCCGGCATCATCGACTTCACCTTCGCCTGCAACGATCTGCTCGCCTACGACGTGGCGATCTGCCTGAACGCCTGGTGCTTCGAGGCGGACCACGCCTTCAACGTCACCAAGGCGCGGGCGCTGCTCAGCGCCTATACGCGCGAGCGGCCGCTCGATGCCGCCGAGCAGGCCGCGCTGCCGCTGCTCGCCCGCGGCGCCGCGCTGCGCTTCCTGCTGACCCGCCTGGTCGACTGGCTCAACGTGCCGGAAGGCGCGCTG
The DNA here is from genome assembly GCF_010907025.1 of Rhodopseudomonas sp. BR0G17. Taxonomy (NCBI): domain Bacteria; kingdom Pseudomonadati; phylum Pseudomonadota; class Alphaproteobacteria; order Hyphomicrobiales; family Nitrobacteraceae; genus Rhodopseudomonas; species Rhodopseudomonas sp. BR0G17. The sequence continues at coordinate 17,927 of NZ_QUML01000036.1, forward strand.
GTCAAGCCGAAAGATCCGATGGAGTACGTCCGCAAGCTGCGCTTCCAGCAGAATGTCGCCGGAATCCGCGACTATGGTGTCGAGATCGCAGGGGCGGTGGCGTGAGCGAGGCTGACCAGAAGCCGGTGATCATCCACACCGACGGCGCCTGCTCCGGCAACCCCGGCCCCGGCGGCTGGGGCGCGATCCTCAAATTCGGCGACGTCGAAAAAGAGCTGAAGGGTGGGGAGCCCCACACCACCAACAACCGGATGGAATTATTGGCGGCAATCTCGGCGCTCGAAGCGCTGACGCGGCCGTGCTCGGTGGATCTCTATACCGACAGCCAATACGTCAAGAACGGCATCGGCAGCTGGATTCACAACTGGAAGCGCAACGGCTGGAAGACCGCCGACAAGAAGCCGGTGAAGAACGTCGATCTGTGGCAGCGCCTCGACGCCGCGCTGAAGACTCACAGCATCCGCTGGCACTGGGTCAAAGGCCACGCCGGGCACGCCGAAAACGAACGCGCCGATCAATTGGCGCGGGACGGGCTGGCGGAAAATCGCATGAAGTCGCGGGTGAAGTAATCGCTTCACCGTCGTCGTCACCCGCGCATGCGGGTGATTCAGTATTCCAGAGAGTTTGTTACTTCAGCACGAACGCCCTGGAATACGAGATCGCCCGGACACGCCGGGCGATGACGTTGGTCTTAGTGGCGAAGTGCGCCCGCCATCAGCTCACAGCTGCCCGAGCAGCGTGTCGCCGCCGGAGACTTCGACCTTGCCGGGGTTCGGCTCGAGGTTGAGAGTCTTCACCACGCCGTCTTCGACCAGCATCGAATAGCGCAGCGAACGGGTGCCGAGGCCGAAGCCCGAGCCGTCCATTTCCATACCGATCGCCTTGGTGAAGTCGGCATTGCCGTCGCCAAGGAAGATCGCTTCATTACGCTGGTCGGTGTCGCGCTTCCAGGCGTTCATCACGAAGGCGTCGTTGACCGAGACGATCGCGATGGTGTCGACGCCCTTGTCCTTGATCGCATAGGCGTTGAGGAAGATGCTCGGCAGATGCATCTTGTGGCAGGTGCCGGTGTAAGCGCCCGGAACGGCGAACAACGCCACCTTCTTGCCCTTGAAGATATCGTCGGTGGTCTTCACCTGCACGCCGTCTTCGGTCATCACCCGAAACTGCGCGTCGGGCAGGCGGTCGCCAACCTTGATGGTCATCGGTATCTCTCCCTGTTGTGCGGATGATTTCTAGCCCGCGGGTATGACAGTGACAATATTGCGGGATCGGTTAGGTGTTTGTGCTGTAGGCGGCGGCGCGTGCTCCAAGCGTAACGCCGTCATTCCGGGGCGCTCGCGCCAGCGAGCGAACCCGGAATCTGACACCGGCACGATAACTGCGAGATTCTGGGTTCGCGGCCGTTTGGCCGCGCCCCGGAATGACGTGGAGGGCAAGAGAAGGGCAGGCGTTTACGCCGCGGCCTGATTGCTCTTCTTCTCGTCGCGCAGTTCGCGGCGCAGGATCTTGCCGACGTTGGTCTTCGGCAGCGTGGTGCGGAATTCGATCTGCCGCGGCACTTTGTAGTTGGTCAGTTCGTTGTGGCAAAACTTGATGATGTCCTCGGCGGTGACATCCGGGTCCTTCTTCACCACGAACGCCTTGACGGCTTCGCCGGTGCGCGAGTCCGGCACGCCGATCACCGCGCATTCCAGCACGCCGGGATGGCTGGCGACCACTTCCTCGACTTCGTTCGGATAGACGTTGAAGCCGGAGACCAGGATCATATCCTTCTTGCGGTCGACGATCTTGGTGAAGCCGTCGGGCGACATCACGCCGATATCGCCGGTGCGGAAGAATCCGTCGGCAGTCATCACCAGCGCGGTCTCGTCGGGACGATTCCAGTAGCCGGACATCACCTGCGGACCCCTGGCGCAAATCTCGCCGGGGGTGCCGAACGGCACTTCCTTGCCCTCTTCGTCGCGGATCGAGAGCTCGGTCGACGGCATCGGAAGCCCGATGGTGCCGTTGAACTCGGTGACGGTCGCGGGGTTGCAGGTCAGCACCGGCGCGGTCTCGGACAGGCCGTAGCCTTCGGCGATCGGGCAGCCGGTCATCTTCAGCCAGGCTTCGGCGACCGGACGTTGCACCGCCATGCCGCCGCCATTGGAGATCTTCAGCTTGGAGAAGTCGACCTTGTCGAAGCCCGGCGCGTGGAGCAGGCCGTTGTACAGCGTGTTGACGGCCGGGAAGCTGTTGACCTGATACTTCATCAGTTCCTTGATGAAGCCTGGGATGTCGCGCGGGTTCGGGATCAGCAGGTTGACGCCACCCGCGCGCATGCCGAGCAGGTAGCACGCGGTCAGCGCGAAGATGTGGTACAGCGGCAGCGCGCAGACGATGAACAGCTGGTCGACATGCGGCGGCTTGGCCAGCGCTGGCTGCAGCCAGGCGTCGTTCTGCAGCACGTTCGCCACCACGTTGCGGTGGAGCAGCGTCGCGCCCTTGGAGACGCCGGTGGTGCCGCCGGTATATTGCAGGAAGGCGACGCTCTCCGGACCGATCGCCGGCTTGGTGAACTTCTGGCCGCGGCCGGCCGAGACCGCATCGTTGAACGAGACCGCGCCCGGCAGCGAATAGGCCGGCACCATCTTCTTCACCTTGCGGACCACCAGATTGACGATCACGCCCTTGAAGCCGAGCATGTCGCCCATCGTGCCGACGATGATGTGCTTGACGGGCGTGCGGGCGACCACCTGCTCGACCGTGTGGGCGAAGTTCTCCAGCACGATGATGGCTTCGGCGCCGGAATCTTTGAGCTGATGCTCGAGCTCGCGCGGGGTGTAGAGCGGGTTGACGTTGACCACCGCGAAGCCGGCGCGCAGCACTGCAGCGATCGCCACCGGATACTGCAGCACGTTCGGCATCATCAGCGCGACGCGCGCGCCCTTCTGCAGACCCTTGCCCTGCAGGTAGGCGCCCAGCGCGACCGACATCTCGTCGAGCTCGCGATAGGTGATCGCCTTGTCCATGCAGATGAAGGCTTTGCGATCGCTGTACTTACGGAAGCTTTCCTCGAACAGATCGACCAGCGAGGGATACTGCGTCACGTCGATGTCGGCCGGGACGCCCGGCGGGTATTGCTTGAGCCAGATCCGCTCCATGGTGTGTTCCTCGTGTCGCCTGCCCGAAGCATTCCGCTTCGTGCGTTATGATTGTTGCATATCGGTTGGGGGCGGCGAATTGGCCGAAAGACGCCGCAGGTCGTTTGCTGCGTTGCGAAATAAGTACTCGAAAACCGCGTTCGACCTCCCGTTCGGCGGAGTATTGAGCGAAGCCAACACCGAACGCAAGCGGCCGCACGCCGCAGTGCGACGGCGGTCTGTGAACCATCAAGGGGCGGCAACGAGAGGTTGATTCAGGCTGCCGTAACGGTCGTCAGGATTTCGGCTTGGCGTCGCTGGCTGCGCTGCTCGGCGCAGGTTTGGCGGCAGCCTTCGGCTTCGGCTTGGCCGGAGCGGCAGGCTTGTCCGCTGCGGCTTCAGGCTTTGCCGTCGCATGCTTCGGGCCCGCATGCTTGGTGCCGGCTGGCTTGGCACCGGCAGCAGGTTTAGCGGGCTTGTTGGTATCGACGACGACCGCGGTACGCGGCTTGCTGCCCTTCGGCGCAGCCTGATCGACGCTGGCTTCCTGACCTTCCGAAGCGGCATCGTTCTTCTTGGCGACCCGGGCTTTCTTCTTCTTGGCCGGCTTGACGGCCTGCCGCTCGGCATCGCTGGCCTCGGCGGCGATCAGCGCCGGACCGCTGCGGGTCGGACCGGTATAGACCAGCACCGGCTGGGTCGGTTCGGGTTCGGCGGCGATCATGTCGACCGGCCGCAGCGCCGGCGTCTGGAACATCGACATCACCGGATTGCCAGACAGCGCGTTGGCGACGGTTTCGTCTTCGTCGCTGGCCGGGCGCTTGCGCTTCGGTCCGCACATCTCGTCGCGCAGATCCGGCGGCGCGGCGGCGATCGGCGCCAGATTGTCGACGGTGCCGAGCGACGGCGTCAGCCAGGCGAGGGTGTTGGTGGAGAAGCCGCGCTCCAACAGTTGCGCGGCCTTCACGGCGCGGTCCTGGCCGGAGCTGGCACCGAGCACGACGGCGATCAGCCGGCGGCCGTTGCGCGTGGCGCTGGCGACCAGATTGTAGCCCGAGGCGCAGATAAAGCCGGTCTTGAAGCCGTCAGCGCCGGGATAGCGGCCGATCAGCTTGTTGAAGTTCCGCGTCACCCGCTTGCCGAAGCGGATCGCCGGAATGTGGACGTAGTATTCGTATTCGGGCAGGTCGCGGATGATGGCGCGGGCGAGAATCGCGAGGTCGCGCGCCGAGGTCACCTGCTCGTCGGCGGGCAGGCCGTTGGGATTGACGTAGTGGGTCTGCGTCATTCCGAGCCGCGCCGCGGTATCGTTCATCATCGCCGAGAAGCCGTCGATCGAACCGCCGACGCCTTCGGCCAGCACCACGGCCATGTCGTTAGCCGACTTCACCATCATCATCTTCAGCGCGTTGTCGACGGTGAGCTGGGTGCCGGCGCGGAAGCCCATCTTCGAGGGCGATTGCGCCGAGGCGATCGGCGACACTGTCTGCAGCGTGTCCGGCGTGATGCGGCCCTGCTTCACCGCCTGCAGTGTCACATACAGCGTCATCAGCTTGGTGACGGAGGCCGGATGCCACGGGTAGGTGGCGTTGTCGGCCTGCAGCACCTTGCCGGTATCGGCCTCGATCAGCAGCAGCGCTTCGGCATTCGCGACGCGTGGCAGCACGGTCAGCGACAACAACGCCGCAACGACGATGGTCAAAAACGAGGATGAACGGCGAGGCTGTGCAGTGATGAAAGGCACGTTCCGATTCCGGTCCTGTGAGTTCCGTCGCGCCGACGAGATCGCGGCACGGTGACGTTCGGGTTTTCAGGCGGTGGCCCCAGCAAACCCGACCCTATACCGGCTCGCGCCCGCAGAACAGGGCTTGGCCCCGGGTAATCGGGGACGAAAAGGGCTGAAATTCGACCGATTAGAGTTGTGCGTCGGCTGCCGGGCTCATTGCGGAGCGCGCGCTCTCCTGCACCATGAACTGCGCCCGCGCCAATTGCGCAAATGCGCCGCCGCGCGCCACCAGTTCATCGAACGTTCCGCTTTCGATCACTTTGCCGTTGTCGAACACCAGAATACGGGTGGCGTCGCGAATGGTGGACAGGCGGTGCGCAATCACGAAGGTGGTGCGGCCTTTCATCACCTCGTCGAGCGCGAGGTTGAGCTTGGCCTCGGTGACTGCGTCGAGCGCCGAGGTGGCTTCGTCGAGGATCAGGATCGGCGGATCCTTCAGCAATGCGCGCGCAATCGACAACCGTTGCCGCTCGCCGCCGGACAGCATCCGGCCGCGCTCGCCGGCATTGGTCTCGAACTTGTGGTCGCTGCGCTCGATGAACTCCAGCGCTTGGGCGCGCTCGGCGGCGGGGCGCAGTTCTTCCGGCGTCGCGTCCGGTTTGCCGACCCGCAGGTTATCGGCGATCGAGCGATCGAACAGCAGCGCTTCCTGAAACACCACGCCGATGTTCCGCCGTAGCGACGCCAGTGTAATACCGCGGACGTCCATGCCGTCGACCTTGATTACGCCGGACTGCGGATCGAAGGCGCGATGCAGCAGCGCGATCGCGGTCGACTTGCCGGCGCCGGTGGCGCCGACAAGCGCGATGGTGTCGCCGCGCAGGGCGGTGAAGCTCAGGTCCTCGACCGCCGGCCGCTTGCCGTCATAAGAAAACGACACGTTCTGGAATTCGACCAGGCCGGACAGCCGGCCGCAGTCGATCGCATCCGCGCGGTCGCGCACGGCGGGGACGGTATCGAGCACCGCGATGAATTCGCGCAAGCGCGGCGCTTCCATCAGAACGTTGTTGATGAAGTTCACCACCTGCTCGAGTCGCTGGATCAGCAGCGTGGCGAACGAGACGAACATCACGATCTCGCCGACGCTGGTGAGCCCCTGCTGGTTGAGGTAGATGCCCAGCGCGAAAATCGACAGCACCGTAATGGTGGTGGAGGCGCGGGTGATCACCGTCACCAGCGCCCACCACGACAGCACCGGCATCTGCGCCGCGAGCAGCCGCCCCGAGACGTTGCGCAGCCCCTGCACCTCGGCGTCGATGCGTACGAAGCTCTGCACCAGCGCGACGTTCCCAAGCGCGTCCGAAGCGCGGGCGGAGAGATCGCTGTATTGGGCTTCGACCTCGCCCTGCATGCCGTAGGTCTTGTGCACCACCAGTGTGGTCAGCACCGTGAACACGACGCACAGCACGAACAGCAGAATTGCCAGCCGCCAGTTGATGTACAGCGACAACGGCAGCAGCACGACCAGCGACAGAATCGCGGCGAAGTGCTCGCGGAAGAAGCCGAGCCACATTCGCCACAGCGCGTCGGTGCCTTGCAGCATCACCTTCATCAGCCGGCCCGAATGGGTACCGGTGTGAAAGCTGATCGGCAGTTGTAGGATGTGTTCGAAGTAGCCGGTGAGCACGGCCTGGCGTTGCCGGTGCGCCAGCCGGTCGGCCTGCAGCGCAACCAGGGCCGAGCACATGATGGTGAACAGGCCGAAGCCGACCCAGGCGCCGAGTAACGGCCAGGGCGAGCGCGTCTCCGGCACAAGTGCGCCGGTGGCGAGATTGCCGCTCATCACGTCGACGATCCGGCCGAACAAGATCGGCTCGGCGAATTGCGCGGTGGCGAGCAGCAGATTGGCGACGGCAAGAATCCAGCCGAGCCGCGCCTCCTTGCCGAGCAGTTGCAGCACGCGGGTGTAGAGATGGATTAGCGACATCAGCCGGCCCAGGACGAAACAATTATCGTTAGATCATTTCAGCGTCCGGCGAAATGTGTTCGCGCATCTGTCCCAGGCGTGTTCGGACGGACCGATGCGTACGCAGCCGACCTCGGACGGTCACCGGGGGATGCAAGCTCACGGCCATTCGCGGCTTAACGTGGCAACGTGCCGCAGATCGTGAACGAGGCCGATTCGGCCGTCGGGGTAGCCCTGGCTGGAGGCCGCAAAGCCCTGCCATGCGGGGCTTTCCGACACCCTATACCGGGTTCCAAGTACAGGAAATCACAGCGGGATTCTCACGTTGTCGTGGCCGCGGAGTTGATCCGCGTCAACCAGCCTTGACGGGTCGGATGGCATGGTGACGATGCGTTAACAACCCGACTTCTACACCCCACGTCGGATCGTTCGTGATCCGCTCTTCCGCTCTTCCGCTCTTCCGCTCTTCCGCTGTTTGTTGGAGCCTTGCCGGTGGGTGATCTGACCCTTCCGATCAATTCGGGCGCCGCACTCGCTATCCACGTCGCGCTGTCGGCCGGGATCGTTGCGGCGATCATCGTGGTCGCGGCCTGGCTGCGCGAGAAGCGCTCCGGTGCGCGGCCCGACGTGCCCTACGAAGGCGGCGTGCTGCCGGCGCAGCCGCAGCAGGGGCCGTTGAACGCGCCGTACTTCCTGATCGCCGCGCTGTTCGTGATCTTCGACATGGAAGCGGCGATCCTGTTCGCCTGGGCGGTCGCCGCGCGCGACGCCGGCTGGCTCGGCCTGATCGAAGCGGCCGTCTTCATCGGCGTGCTGCTGCTGGCGCTGGTGTATCTGTGGCTCGACGGAGCGCTCGACTGGGTGAAGGGCAAGCGCCGATGACGATGACGCCGCAACATCCGGGCATGCCGGACGAACAGCGCTCGGTCGAAGAGCATATGGCGCTGTCGAGCCTTTTCACCACGCTCGAAGACCTCACCGCGTGGTCGCGCAAGCACAGCCTGTGGCCGTTCAATTTCGGGCTGTCGTGCTGCTACGTCGAACAGGTCACGGTGCTGACGCCGGTCTACGATCAGGCACGGTTCGGCGCCGAGGTGATCCGCGCTTCGCCGCGGCAGGCCGATCTCCTCGTCGTGTCCGGCACCGTGTTTCACAAGATGGCTGCGCCGCTGCTGCGCCTGTACGAACAGATGCGCGCGCCGCGCTGGGTGATCGCGATGGGCGCCTGCGCCTGCTCGGGCGGCATGTACGATATCTATTCGGTGGTGCAGGGCGTCGACCGCTTCATTCCGGTCGACGTCTACATCCCCGGCTGCCCCCCGCGCCCCGAGGCGGTGCTCGACGCGCTGATCATGCTGCAGCAGCAGGTCGGCAGCGAACGCCGCCCGCTCGGCGTCACCGTCGGCAACACCGCCGGCCTCGGCTTCGATGCGCCGCGCCGGCGCGACCAGCGCCGCGAGACGCGCATGGCGCAGACCCTGCTCGATCCGCCGGAGTCATTGTGAGCGCATCCGAACTCGTCACCGAGCTCAGCACGCGCTTCAAGGATGCGGTGCTGGGCCAGCAAGTTACTGCCGATCGTTTTCCGACCGTCTGGATTCGGCCGGACGCGACGATCGACGTGCATCGCTTCCTGAAGCAGGAGATCGACCGGCCGTTCAGGATGCTGGTCGACCTGTGGGCGATCGACGAGACCGCGCGCAAGCATCGCGAAGGCCTGCCGCCGTCCGGCATCACCATCGCCAGCCATCTGATGTCGCACGAGCGCAATGCTGACATCCGGATCAAGATCGCGCTCGATGCCGAATATCCGCGCGCCAAGTCGATCGGCTCGGTGTATCCCAACGCGCCGTGGTACGAGCGCGAAGCCTACGACATGTTCGGCGTCGAGTTCGAAGCTCAGCCGCATTCGCTGCGCATCCTGTTGCCGCCGGGCTGGGAAGGCCACCCGATGCGCAAGACCCAGCCGGGTCGCGCCACGGAGCGGCCGCTGTTCAACATGACGGCGTCGCTGTTCGACGCCAAGGAGCACGCGCTCGCCGCCGATCCGGAGAAGTTCGGCCTGCCGACGCATCGCGACGGCGTCGAGCTGATGATCCTGAACTACGGGCCGCATTCAATGGCGACCCACGGCGTGTTCCGAATCGTGCTGGCGCTCGACGGTGAAGAGATCGTCGCGGCGCGGCCCGATATCGGCTTCCATCATCGCGGTGCCGAGAAGATGGCCGAGCGCCAGACTTGGCACAACTTCCTGCCCTACACCGACCGCGTCGATTACTTAGGCGGGGTGATGGGCGAGATGCCCTACCTGCAGGCGGTCGAGAAGGCCTGCGGCATCAAGGTGCCCGACCGTGCGCTCACGGTGCGGATCATGCTGTCGGAAATGTTCCGCATCATGAACCACCTGTTGTTCTACGGCACCATGGCGCAGGACACCGGTGCGATGTCGCCGGTGTTCTATATGTTCACCGACCGCGAGCGCGGCTACCGGGTGATCGAGTCGATCACCGGCGCCCGGATGCATCCCGGCTTCTTCCGCATCGGCGGCCTGTCGATGGATCTGCCGGACGGCTGGGATCGGCTGGTGCGCGAATTCCTCGACTGGATGCCGTCGCGGCTCGACGATTACGAAGGCATGGTGCTGCGCAACGAGATCTTTCGCGCGCGGACCAAGGGCATTGCGGCCTACGACACCGCGATGGCGCTGGATTGGGGCGTCACCGGTCCGGGCCTGCGGGCGACCGGCTATGCCTGGGACGTGCGCAAGGCGCGGCCCTATGCGGGCTTCGAGAACTTCGACTTCGAAATTCCGGTCGGCCACGCTGGCGATTGCTACGACCGCACCGTGGTACGGGTCGAGGAGATTCGGCAGTCGCTGAAGATCATCCGGCAGTGCGTCGACAACATGCCGTCCGGTCCGATCAAGGCCGATCATCCGCTGACGACGCCGCCGCCGCGCGAGCGGATGCTGCACGACATCGAGACCATGATCCATCACTTCGTCAACACGAGCTGGGGGCCGGTGCTGCCGCCGGGCGAATACACCGGCCAGGTCGAGACCGTGCGCGGCCTGACGCAGTTCGCGCTGATTTCGGACGGCGAGCCGTCGAGCTATCGCACCCGGATTCGCACGCCGTCGTTCGCGCATCTGCAGATGATTTCCGCGGTCGCCCCCGGCATGATGGTGGCCGATCTCGTCGCCTATCTCGGCAGCATTGACTACGTGATGTCGGACGTCGACCGATGAGCCTCAGCCCCGCCCTCAAGACCGCGATCCAGCACGCTGCCGCCACCCATGGCGGCGCGAAGGCTGCGATGGTGGAAGCGCTGAAGCTGGTGCAGGAAGCCGAAGGCTGGGTGTCCGACGCGCATCTGAAGGAAGCCGCCGACGTGCTCGGCGTCACGCCGGCCGAGATCGACGCGCTCGCGACCTTCTACAGCCAGATCTTCCGCTCGCCGGTCGGCGACACCGTGATCCTGCTCTGCGACGGGCTGAGCTGCTATCTGTGCGGCGGCGATGCGGTGCGCGATGCAGTGATGAGCAGGCTCGGCATCGGCTTCGGCGAAACCACGCCGGACGGCAAGTTCACCCTGATCAACATCTGCTGCGTCGGCGGCTGCGATCGTGCGCCGGTGGCGCTGGTCGGCCCGGAGCGCAAGCTGGTCGGCCCGCTGACGCCGGACGATCTCGACGCGCTGATCGGCGGCGCAGCGGTGGGAGGCAAGCCATGAGCGACAAGCCGCTCACCGGCCGCGCGCGCGCCGACCGTCAGCCCCACAGCCTTGCCGCCTGGCGCGGGCTCGGCGGCTACGCGGCGCTGTCGCTCGCGCTCAAGCGCCATAGCCCGGAAGCGATCATCGCGATGGTCGAGGCCGCGGGCCTGCGCGGCCGCGGCGGCGCGGGCTTCCCGACCGCCAACAAATGGCGCTTCATGCGCGCCGGCAGCGACAAGGCCGGTCCAGGCGCACGCTATCTCTGCGTCAACGGTGACGAGACCGAGCCCGGCTCGTTCAAGGACCGGCTGTTGATGGAGGCGCTGCCGCATCAACTGATCGAGGGCGCGACCATCGCGGCTTACGCGATCGGCGCCACCGAAGTGATCATTCTGGTCCGCGACGAGTATCGCGCCGCTGCCGCTGCGCTCTGCCGCGCGATTGCCGAAGCGGAAGCGAGCGGCCTGCTCGGACGCGACATTCTCGGCTCCGGTTTCGATCTGACGATGCGGGTCCACGCTTCGGCGGGGCGCTACATCGTCGGCGAAGAGACCGCACTGATTGCCGCGATCGAGGGCGAGCGTCCGCTGCCGCGGCATCGCCCGCCTTATCCAGCGGTCAGCGGCCTGTGGGGACGGCCGACCACCGTCAACAATGTCGAGACGTTATCGTCAGTGCCGTCGATCATCGAGAACGGCGCTGAGTGGTACCGATCGCTGTCGTTCACCGACGAAGGCGGCACTAAGCTGTACGGCATCTCCGGCTGCGTCGAGCGCCCGCAACTGATCGAAGCGCCGATGGGCTCGACCGCGCGCGAACTGCTGCACCGCGCCGGCGGCATTCGCAATGGCCGCGCGTTGCTGGCATTCCAGCCCGGCGGCGGCGCCACCGCGTTCTTCGAGAAGGCCGAGCTCGACGTGCCGCTCGATTTCACCAACGCCAAGAAGGCCGGCAGTTCGCTCGGCACCGGCGCGCTGATCGTGCTCGACGATCGCGCCTGTCCGGTAGCGGCGATCGGGCGTCATATGCGTTTCTACGCGCGCGAGAGCTGCGGGCTGTGCACGCCGTGCCGCGACGGTTTGCCGTGGGTATCGAAGCTGCTCGACACGCTCGAAGCCGGCAAGGGCACACGCGCCGACATCGACCTGCTGCACCAGCATGTCGCGCTGTCCGGTCCGTCGGGCCGCTCCTATTGTGACCTCAACACCGGCGCGCTGACACCGCTGCGTAGCGGTCTCGAACGCTTCGGCGACATCTTCACGGCCCACCTCCAGGGCTTCTGTCCGGTGGGCCGCGCATGACCAAGAAGAAGATCGAGATCGACGGCCGCGTCATCGAAGCCAAGGACGGCGAGGACCTGCTGTCGGCGTGTCTGACCCACGGCATCGACGTGCCGTATTTCTGCTGGCACGGGGCGCTCGGCTCGGTCGGCGCCTGCCGGCAATGCGCCGTGAAGGTCTATGACGGTCCGGACGACAAGGAAGGCCGCATCGTCATGAGCTGCATGACGCCGGTCGCCGACGTCGAGCGGGTGTCCGTGTCCGATCCGGAAGCGGTGGCGTTCCGCGCCCAGGTGATCGAGTGGCTGATGGTCAACCATCCGCACGATTGCCCGGTGTGCGAGGAGGCCGGCTCCTGCCATCTGCAGGACATGACGGTCGCCACCGGCCACATCGATCGCCGCTACAAATTCACCAAGCGGACCCATCGCAATCAGGATCTCGGGCCGCTGGTGACGCACGAGATGAACCGCTGCATCGCCTGCTATCGCTGCACCCGGTTCTATCGCGACTATGCGGGCGGCCGCGATCTCGACGCGTTCGGCGCCCACGACAACGTGTATTTCGGCCGCGCCGAGGATGGTCCGCTGGAAAGCCCGTTCGCCGGCAATCTCGCCGAAGTGTGTCCGACCGGCGTGTTCAACGACAAGGGCTGGTCGCGCGATTATTCGCGCAAATGGGACATGCGGGCGACGCCGTCGATCTGTCCGCATTGCTCGCTCGGCTGCAGCATTCTGGTCGACCAGCGCGACGGTCGGGTGAAGCGGGTGCAGAATCGTTATCACGGCGCCCTCAACGGCTACTTCATCTGCGACCGCGGCCGCTACGGGCCGCTGCACGTCGTCTCCGAGCATCGGCTGCGCCAGCCGTTGATCGAGGGGATGCCTGCCAGCGAGCATGACGCCGCCTCGGCCGCGCATGCGATCGTCGCCGAAGGCGCGATCGGGATCGGTTCGCCGCGTGCCTCGCTGGAAGCCAACTACGCGCTGCAGCGCCTGGTCGGACCGGAGCGGTTCTTCGCTGGCGTGTCCGACGTCGAATCTAATCTGGTGCGTCGCATCGTCGAGATCCTGCGCGCCGGCCCCGCCAAGATCGCGTCGCTGCAGGAGGTCGAGCACGCCGATGCCGTGCTGGTGCTCGGCGAAAACCTCACCGGCACCGCGCCGCGGCTCGCCTTGGCGATGCGGCAGACCGCAAGGGGCGCTGAGCGCGAGCTCGCGGCGCAGAAGGGCGTGCACGCCTTCCTCGATCCGGCAGTGCGCACTGCCGGCGAGGGGCGCCGCTCGCCGATCGTGCTGGCGACGCCGCTGCCTGATGCGCTCGACGATCTTGCTGCGTTGTCGCTGCGGCTCGATCCGCAAGGCGTCGCCGCATTCGGCGGCAGCGTTGCGTCTGCGCTCGGCGCAGGCCCCGCCGGCTTGGTCGAGGAGCATTCTGAAGCGGCGCGGGTCGCCGAGATTCTGGCGAACGCCGAGCGGCCGCTGATCGTCGCCGGCTGCGCGCTGATGTCGGCCGAGATCATCGAGACGGCGGCGCGCATCGTCACTGCGCTCGGCGCCAAGGCGCGGATCGTGCTGCTGGCGCCGGAAGCCAACAGCATCGGGCTGGCGCTGCTCGGCGGCGACGGCCTCGACAGCGCTGCCGCTTTGCTCGAGCGCGGCGGTGCCAAGACCGCGATCGTGCTCGAGAACGATCTGTTCGACCGTGCCCCGCGCGCTAGCGTCGAGCGGCTGTTGGCCGCCGCGAAGGGTGTGGTTGCGCTGGACTCGATGGCCAACGAGACCACCGCGCGCGCGGCGGTTGCGCTGCCGGTGGCGCCGTTCACCGAGGCGACCGGCACCTTCGTCAATTATGAAGGCCGGGCCCAGCGCTTCTTCGCCGCGGTGGCGCCGCAAGATTCCGCACCGGCAAGCTGGCGCCGGCTCGATGCGTTTGGCGCCGGCGACTGGCACGGGCTCGACGCGCTCATCGGCGATCTGATCGTCGAGCGTCCCGATCTCGTGGCGGTGGCCGACGCGGCGCCGGGCGAAGACTTCGGAATGGCCGACGGCAAAGTCACTCGCGCACCGCGGCCTTACACCGGCCGGACCGCCGACGATCGCGCCGGGCAGTTTGCTGATGCGGTGATCCCCGTCGATCAGGATGGGCCGCTGACTTTCGGCATCAAGGGCGCGCGTGGCACCGCGGTGCCGACGCCGCTGATCACCAGCTACAAGACCTCCGGCCTGCATTCGGCCAACAACGTCACGCGCTTCTTGGAAGAAGTCGGCGGTCCGCTGCGCGGCGGCGATCCCGGCACCTTGCTGATCAAGCCGGGCGAAGCGTCTCTGCCGGATGCCGTGTCGCAACGGGGTGAGGCCGGCGAGGGGCTGTGGCTGATCCCGCTGCACGACGCCTTCACCGGCGGCGAGCTGAGCCGCGCCAGTGCGCTACTTGCTGCGCGCCGGCCGGCGCCGCGCCTGCTGCTGCATCCTGACGACGCGGCGCTGCACGGTTTCCGGGACGGCAGCGCGGTGCAGGTCGACGGCAATCCCTGCGCGCCGGTGGTGACGCTGGATGCTTCGGTGCCGCGCGGCACCGTGGTGATCAGCGCCGGCTCGTGCCAGCCGCGCGGGCCGCTGCGCCGGGTCAAGGTCGAGGCGGCGCCATGATCGGGATGATCATCACTGCCACGATTTCAGTCGCGCTGATCATGGTGCTGCTGGTGCTCGCCGGCACCTTCACCTGGGTCGAGCGGCGGCTGCTCGGCTTCGTGCAGGAGCGCTACGGGCCGAACCGCGTCGGCCCGTTCGGGGCGCTGCAATGGGTCGCCGACACGGTGAAGATCCTCACCAAAGAGGATCGGCCGCCGCCGGGCGCCGACAAGCTCCTCTACATCCTGGCGCCGGCCGTCGCAGCGACGCCGGTGCTCGCCGGCTTCGGCGTGGTGGCGATCGGTGACGGCTGGGCGCTGTCCTCGGTCGATGTCGGACTGTTGTTCCTGCTCGGCATGCTGGGGCTGACCGCTTATGCCGCCGTGCTCGGCGCCTGGGCCTCGAACAACCGGTTCTCGCTGCTCGGCGGCATGCGTGCCGCGGCGCAGATGCTGGCCTATGAGGTGTTCCTCGGCCTGTCGCTGATGGGCGTGGTGATGATCGCCGGTTCGTTCTCGATGGCCGAGATCGTCGAGGCGCAGCGCGGCGTCTGGTTCGTGGTGGTGCAGCCACTCGGGGCGGTGCTGTTCACCATCGCCGGCGTTGCGGCTGCGCACCGGCTGCCGTTCGACCTGCCGGAATCCGAGAACGATCTGATCGCCGGCTTCATCACCGAATATACCGGCATGTCGTTCGGCCTGTTCTTCCTCGGCGAATACCTCGCGGTGCTGCTGGTGTCGGCGCTGGCGGTGACGCTGTTCTTCGGCGGCTGGCTCGGGCCGTGGCTGCCGGGCCCGGTCTGGTTCGGGCTCAAGACCGCTGTGATCGCGGTCGCGTTCGTCTGGATCCGCGCCACGCTGCCGCGGCCGCGCTACGATCAGCTGCTGAGCTTCGCCTGGAAGGTGGCGCTGCCGCTGTCGCTGCTCAATCTGATGCTGACCGGCATCGTCGTGGTGGCGAGGAGCGCGTCATGATCGGATTCGGATGGCTGGAAGCGCTGTTGCGGGTCGGCCGCAAGCTGTTCGTCAAACCGGAGACCCAGCTCTATCCGGAACAGAAGCCGAAGCTGTATCCGCGCGCCCGCGGCCGCATCGTGCTGACCCGCGATCCGGACGGCCAGGAGCGCTGCGTCGCCTGCAATCTGTGCGCGACGGTCTGCCCGGTCGGCTGCATCGATCTTTCCAAGGCGGTGGCCGACGACGGCCGCTGGTATCCGGAACACTTCCGCGTCAACTTCGCCCGCTGCATCTTCTGCGGCTTCTGCGAGGATGCCTGTCCGACCGCGGCGATCCAGCTGACGCCGGACTATGAATTGTCGGAATGGCGCCGCGACGCGCTGGTGTACGAGAAGCACGACCTTCTGATCTCAGGCGAAGGCAAGGTGCGCGGCTATCGCTACTGGTCGTTCGCCGGCAAGGCGATCCCCGGCAAGGACAAGGGCGAAGCCGAACACGAGGCGCCGCCGGTGAACCTGAAAGGGCTGCTGCCATGAGTTCGCTGCTTGCGATCTATGCCGGCGCCTTCGCGCTGATCTCGGCCGCGCTGTCGGTGGCGCGACTAAACGCGGTACACTCGCTGCTGTATTTAGTAGTGACGCTGCTGGCGCTGGCGGTGTGCTTCTTCGCGCTCGGCGCCGCATTCGCGGCCGTGCTGCTGATCATGATCTATGCCGGCGCCATCGTGGTGCTGTTCGTATTTGTGGTGATGACGCTGCCGATCTCGCCGGAGGCGATCACCCGCGAGCGCGCGCTGCTGCGCCGCGCCTGGCCGTTGCCGGTTCTGATGTCGGTGCTGATCGTCGCACCCTTCGTGTTCGGCGAGTTCGGCCTCAAGGCTACCGGCCAGCCGGCGCCGGTGTCGGCCCAGGAGGTCGGCAAGCTGCTGTTCGGGCCGTGGGCGCTGGCGGTCGAACTCGCGTCACTGTTGTTGCTCGCCGGCCTGATCGGCGTCCGCCACATCGGTCGCAGCGACCGCAGCCCGAGGAGCGGATCATGACCGGCTCCGACCTGATCGGCATCATGATCCTGGCCGCCGGCTTGTTCGCGATCGGCGTGTTCGGCGTGCTGGCGCGCCGGGGCATGCTGTTTCAGCTCGTGGCGCTGGAGGTCGCGCTCAGCGGCCCGGCGCTGGGCTTCATCGCGGCCGGCGCTTATCACGCCGATCCCGAAGGGCAGGGGATGTTCATCCTGGTGCTGACGCTGGCCGCCGCCGAAGTCGCGGTCGGGCTGGCGTTGTTCCTGCGTCTGCGCCGGCTCACCGGCACTGACGACAGCGATGCCATCAGCGGGCTGAAGGGGTGAGTATGGCGCATCTGCTTCCGTTCGTCCCGGTGCCGGCGCTGCTCGGCTTCCTGATTTTGTCGTTGATCCCGGTGCCGCTGTCGCGCGCCGCGGTGATCGCGCTCGGCGTCGGCGCCGCGGTGCTGCCGGCGATCCTGTTCTTCCCGGTCGGGCTGTCCTGCATCGAAGGCGTCTGCGTCGCCGGCGCGGTGGTGCCGATCCTATCGATCGACACCGGCGTGTTCGTCGCGCAGATCGCGATGTCGATGGATCCGCTCAGCATGGTCACCGGCGGCACGGTGGTGCTGGTCGGCGCGTTGGTGCTGATCTACTCGGGCGCCTACATGGCGTCCGAGCCGCTGCCGGATCTGCGCCGATTCTTCGCGGTGATGAACTTGTTCCTGGCCGGCATGCTGGCGGTGGTGTTCGCCGCCGACGTCATCCTGCTGTTCCTGGGCTGGGAAACCATCGGCCTGTGCAGCTTCATGCTGATCGCGTTCTACGACAAGCTGCCGAAGGCGGTGGCGTCGGGACGCAAGGCGCTGATCACCACCCGCGTCGCCGACAGCTTCCTGCTCGCCGGCCTGATGATGCTGTTCCTGAATGCCGGCACGACGCGGCTCGACGGCATGCTGGCCGCGGTGCCGGCAATCGATCCGTGGCGGCTGGCGCCGATCGCCGGGCTGATCGCGCTCGGCGCGCTCGGCAAGTCGGCGCAGTTTCCATTCCACACCTGGCTGCCGAGCGCGATGGCCGGCCCGACGCCGGTGTCGGCGCTGCTGCACTCGGCCACCATGGTGGCGGCCGGCGTGATCCTGCTGGCGCGGCTGGCGCCGCTGTTCGCCGCCGCGCCGGAAATCTCCGCCATGGTGGCGATGCTCGGCATCCTCACCGCGGCGCTCGGCGCGCTGGTTGCGCTGATCCAGACCGACGTCAAGAAGCTGCTGGCGTTCTCGACTATGAGCCAGATCGGCTTCATGGTGCTGGCGCTCGGGCTCGGTGCGCCCGCGGTGGCGCTGTCGCACTTTGCTATCCACGCTGTGTTCA
The DNA here is from genome assembly GCF_010907025.1 of Rhodopseudomonas sp. BR0G17. Taxonomy (NCBI): domain Bacteria; kingdom Pseudomonadati; phylum Pseudomonadota; class Alphaproteobacteria; order Hyphomicrobiales; family Nitrobacteraceae; genus Rhodopseudomonas; species Rhodopseudomonas sp. BR0G17. The sequence goes on from NZ_QUML01000036.1 coordinate 35,697, forward strand.
AGTCGCTGCTGTTCCTCAGCGCCGGCGTGATGAGCCACGCCGCCGGCGGCTCGACCGCAATCGAGGCGCTACGCGGCTCGCGCTATCGCCAGCCGCTGGCGTTCTGGAGCTTCGCGGTCGGCGCCGCCTCGCTCGCCGGCCTGCCGGTGATCACCGCCGGCTGGTACTCGAAGGAAGCCGTGCTCGCCGCGGTGTGGAGCAGCGGACCGTGGGGCGTGCCGCTGTGGCTGCTCGCCGCGACCGCCGCGGTGCTGACCGGCGCCTACGCATTCCGCGTGGTGTTCGTCGCCGCCAGCCAGACCGCCGATCTCGCAGCTCCGGCGTGGGGCGGTCTCGCCGTGGTGGTGCCGCTGACGGTGCTGACGCTGGTTGCCGTGGTCGGTGGCCTGTCGGTCGGCGCGCTGATCCAGTTCACCGGCGGCGCCCCGGTGCACACGCCCTTGCTGCCGACGCTGCTCGGCGCCGCCGCGCCGATCCTCGGCGTGCTGCTGGCTCGGCAATTGGTGAAACACCCGCAGGAGCTTGACGCGCTGGCGAAGCGGATGCGCCATGTCCGCATCTTCCGGTTCGAGGTGCTGTACTACTATTACTTCGTCCGGCGCTTTCGCCGCGTCGCAACCGTGCTTGGCAATGCCGAAGGCACCGAGGCGGTGGCCGACGCCGTCGCGCTGCGTCGTGAGGGCGTTGACGTGCCCGGACTCGTCACCGACGATCCGCTCGGCCGCGGTGCCGGACAGGTCCGCGGTATCCGCACCGACCTAATCACGCGCGCCACCGACGGCCAGACACCCGTGGTGCGGATGGTGGCCGGCGATCCGATCGGCCGGCTGCTGATTGTCGTGGCCCGGCTGTTCGTCGGGTTCTTTGTGGCGCGGTTCAATCCGGACCGGATCGATCGCGCCTGGATGGGTTTGGCCGGCGGTGCCGGACACGCCTGGGCGCTGGTGCGGCTGACGCAGACCGGCCGCGTCCGTGATCACTCGCTGTGGATCGCGCTCGGTTGCGCGGGACTTCTATTGTTTGCCTGGGGGACGTCATGGCGTTGATTGCGCTCATCCTGCTGCCTGCGATCGGCGGCCTCGTCGCATTCTTCGTCGCCGGCAAGGGCGAGCGCGAGCGTTGGGTCACGATCGCGACCTTCGCGCTGATGCTGGTGCTGTTGGTCGGCGTCGTTGCGACCGGCGCCGAGGGGCGCTGGTACGACAAGGTGTCGTACCCCTGGGTGCCGTCGTTCGGCATCTCGCTGGATTTCGCGATCGACGGCCTGTCGGCCACGATGATCGCGCTCGCCGCCGGGCTCGGCATCATCTCGGTGATGGCGTCGTGGTCGGAGATTCGCACCCAGTCCGGGCTGTTTCACGCCAGCCTGTGCTGGACGGTGGCGGCGACTGTCGGCGTGTTCCTATCGTTCGACCTGCTGATCTTCGCGTTCTTCTGGGAAGCGATGCTGGTGCCGGCATTCACGCTGATCGCGGTGTGGGGCCATGGCGACAAGGAAGGCGCGGCGCTGAAATTCCTGATCTTCAACGCAGTCGCCGGCTTCGGTCTGCTGGCGGCGTCGTTCGCGCTGGCGGCGATGGCCGACCACATGACGTTCAGCGCATTCGAGCTCGCCGAGATGAAGCTCTCGACGCCGGTTCAGGTGTGGATGCTGCTCGGCTTCTCGCTGGCCTTCATGGTCAAGCTGTCGGTGCCGCCGTTCCACGCCTGGCTGCCGGAAGCGCACACGCTGGCGCCGACCGCGGGCTCGATCCTCCTCGCCGGCCTGTTGCTGAAGACCGGCGCCTACGGGCTGTTCCGGTTTGCGCCGATGCTGTTTCCGGATGGCCTCGCGGCCGTCGCGCCTTACGGCATCGCGCTCGGCGCCGCCGGCGCTCTGTATGGAGGCCTCGTCGCCTGCGGCCAGAACGACGCCAAGCGGCTGGTCGCCTATACGTCGATCGCCCACATGTCGATCGTGCTGATGGGCATCGCGGCGGGCGTGCACTACGCGCTCGCCGGCGCCGCGGTCGAGATGATCGCGCACTCGTTCTCGGCCTCAGCGCTGTTCCTGCTGATCGGCGCGCTGTACGAGCGCACCCATACGCGCGACCTGCGCCAGCTCGGCGGCCTGCAGCAGACCGCGCCGAAATTCGCCGCGGCGTTCGCGCTGTTCTGTTCGGCTCTGCTGGCGCTGCCAGGCACCGCCAACTTTGTCGGCGAGGCGCTGGTGATCGTCGGCATCTTCCAGGTCAATTGGGTGTTCGCGCTGCTGGCGCTGTCCACCCTGGTCGTCTCGGTGATCTACGCGACGCGGCTGCTCAAGGGGCTGGTGTTCGGCCTGCCGCAGCCCAAGCCGCCGCTCGCGGACATGACCTGGCGTGAGTATTGGCCGATCCTGGTGATGGGCATCGGCACGCTGATCGTCGGCCTCTATCCGCAGAGCCTGCTGGCGCTGCTCGAGCCGGCCATCAAGGCCGCGCTGATCCACACGCCGTGATCGCCGCGCCATGACCGCAGCCCAATTCGCCGCGCTCTCGCCACTCGTGGTGCTGGCCATCGCCGCCGTCGCGGCGATGATGCTGGTGCCGCTGGCGCGGCTGCAGATCGTGCAGGCGTCCGCGGCGGCGGGGCTGGCGGTGGCCGCTGCGCTGGTGCTGTTGCGGATCGGTGCGCCGGCGGCGCCGATGGGGGCGTTGTTCACCGACGACGGCCCGGCGCGGTTCGGCATCGTGTTCGCGTGCCTGGTGTCGCTCGGCGCGCTGGTGTTTCTGCGCACCGGTCACCCCGCCAAGGAGGCGCCGTCGCTCCTGGTGCTGGTGGCGATCGGCGCCGCCACGTTGGCCGGTGCGGGCCACGCCGCGACGCTGTTTCTCGGCATCGAGATCCTCAGCCTGTCGCTGATCGCGTTGTTCGCGTTTCGGCTGACTCGGCAGGGGCTCGAGGCGGCCTACAAGTTCCTGGTGATGAGCGGCCTTGCGTCCTCGGCGCTGCTGCTCGGCATCGCGCTGATCTTCGCCGAGACCGGCGCGCTCGATTTCGCCGGCTGGGGCGGCCGCGGCGCGCTGACCGCGTTCGGCACCGCGCTGCTGCTCGCCGGCCTCGCCTTCAAGTTCTCGCTGGTGCCGTTCCATATGTGGACGCCAGATGCGTTCGAGGCGGCCCCCGCGAGCGCCGCGACGCTGGCCGGCGTGGTGTCGAAATCGGCCGTGGCGATCGTGATCCTGCGGCTGGCACTGACCGCGCATTTGCCGGAGCCGGTGTGGAGCCAAGGTCTCGCCGCGCTCGGCGGCGCCTCGGTGCTGATCGGCAATCTGCTGGCGCTGCGGCAGCCGCAACTGCCGCGGATGCTCGGCTATTCGACGATCGCGCATTCCGGCTACATCGCGCTGATCATCGCCTCCGGCACACCACATGCCGGCGAGGCGGTGCTGTTCTATCTGGCGATCTATGCCCCGGCGATGCTCGGCGCGCTATGCGTCTCCGCCGCGCTCGGCCGCGCGCCGACGCTGCCCGATCTGCACGGGCTGATGAAGCGTCGCCCGCTGGAAGCGGTCGCACTGTCGCTCTCGCTGTTGTCACTTGCCGGCCTGCCGGCAGCTGGCGGCTTCATCGCCAAGCTGTTCCTGCTGCGGGTGCTGATCGACGGCGGCCTGTGGGTGCTGGTCGGGATCGTGGTCGCCGGCTCGTCGCTCGGCTTCTTTTACTACGCGAAGTTCTTCACCGCACCGTTCGTCGGGCACACCCACGACGAGTCCGAGCCGCTACCGCAGCTCGATCGAGGCCTGTTGATCGTCTGCATCGCACTGATCATCATCTTCGGCGTCGCGCCTGCGGGGCTGATGAACGTCGTCGCTGCGACGATGGCGCCGTAGCGGCACTCGCCTTTCCCCCGCGCGTGGGGAGAGGTCGCGTGGCGTAGCCATCCGGGTGAGGGGCCTATCCCCGCGAGGCCGAGACTCAGTGCTCGCGTCGCCCTCACCCCAACCCTCTCCCGCAAGCGGGAGAGGGAGCGTGCTGTGACGGGGAAGCGTATCGCTTCCCCGTTCTTACGCCGCGTTTGCCAGGCGTCCGGCGGCGAGGCCGCGGTCGATGTCGGCGAGGATGTCGTCGATGTGTTCCAGACCGATCGACAGCCGCACATAGCCGTCTGACACGCCGGTCGCGAGCTGCTCCTCGGTCGAGAGCTGCGAGTGGGTGGTCGAGGCCGGATGGATCGCCAGGCTGCGGGCGTCGCCGATATTGGCGACGTGATACAATAGCTCCAGCGCGTCGATGAACTTGCGCCCGGCCTCGCGACCGCCGGCGAGTTCGAAGCCGACCAGACCGCCGAACTTGCCCTGGAGATACTTTTCGGCGCGCTCGCGGGCGACGCCGCTCTGCTTCGACGGATGGATCACCTTCACGACTTCGGGGCGCTTCTCCAGATAGTCGGCGACCTTCTGGGCGTTCTGGACGTGACGTTCGATCCGCAGCGGCAGCGTTTCCAGCCCCTGAATGATCTGGAAGGCGTTGAACGGCGACAGCGCTGAGCCGAGGTCACGCAGCAGGGTGGTGCGGGCCTTGATGATGTAGGCGACGGGGCCGATCGGCTTCACCGCCTCGACCCAGACCGCGCCGTGATAGCTCGGGTCCGGCGTGTTCAGCGCCGGCTGACGCTGCGGGAACTGCTCCCACGGGAAGTTGCCGCCGTCGACGATCAGGCCGCCGATCGAGGTGCCGTGGCCGCCGAGATATTTGGTCGCCGAGTACACCACGATCGCTGCGCCGTGCTCGAGCGGCTTCACCAGCAGCGGCGCTGCGGTGTTGTCGACGATCAGCGGGATGCCGTGCTTGCGGCCGATCGCGGCGACTTCCTCGATCGGAAACACCGCCAGCTTCGGGTTCGGCAACGTCTCGGCATAGTAGGCGCGGGTGCGTTCGTCGGTGGCGCGCTCGAACGCCTGCGGGTCGGACGGATCGACGAAGCGGACTTCGATGCCCTGGTCCTTCAGGGTGTTGGCGAACAGGTTCCAGGTGCCGCCATACAGGTCGGTCGACGACACCACGTTGTCGCCGACGCGGGCGAGGTTCTGCAGCGCGAAGGCCGACGCGGCCTGGCCGGAGGCCACCGCGAGCGCTGCGACGCCGCCTTCAAGAGCCGCGACGCGCTGCTCCAGCACATCGGTCGTCGGGTTGCCGATCCGGGTGTAGATGTTGCCGAGCTCCTTCAGCGCGAACAGGTTCGCCGCATGCTCGGTGTTGTGAAACTGGTACGAGGTGGTCTGGAACAGCGGCACCGCGACCGAGCCGGTCGAAGGATCGGCGCGCCAGCCGGCATGCAGGGCGAGGGTTTCGGGGTGGAGCTTCTGGGTCATGGCGACATCCTTCGGGCAATGAAAATCGGGCTGTAAACCGCGCGCTCACGACAGCGACGCTGGTCCGCGGACGTTCATCAGGACGGCGCAGGCTCCCCAAGTCAATCAATGGTCAGAAATAAAAATCTCCATCTCGGCAATATAGCTGCGGCGATGTGTTCGTTCTTCGCCGATTGCGAGAGGAAAGAGAAAAATTTTCCAGACTGCCGTAATCCAGCGGCCTGCTTGGGATGGCTCAGGCCCCAAACAGAAAAGGCCACCATTGCTGGTGGCCTGTCTGTCCGATCCGATGAAAGAGATGCTCCGGCGGGGATACCGCCGAGGTGGGCTTAGGCGTCGAGATTGCGAAGCTGGGCGCGGTTGCGCAGCTCGATCTGGCGGGCGCCGGAGAAGCCCAGGATACCCTTGCTCTGCAGCTGCGACAGCGCGCGGGAGACGGTTTCAAGGGTGAGGCCGAGATAGTCGCCGATGTCGCGGCGGCACATCGGCAGTGCCATCATGCCGGCGACGGCGAGGCGGCGGTCCATTTCCAGCAGGAAGTTGGCGACCCGCTCCATCGCATTCTTGCGGCCGAGCAGCAGCATGTGGTCTTCGGCGTGGCGCAGCTCACCGGCGGTCATCGACCACAGGCCGCGGGCGATGTTGATGTCGGTGGCGGCGGCCTGTTCGAGGCTGCGGCGCTTGATCAGGCGAACGGTGGTGTCGACGATCGCTTCGGCGGTGAGGCGGTGGGTCGGTCCCGACTCCAGCCCGAACACGTCGCCGGGAAGATAGAAGGCGCCGATCTGGCGGCGGCCGTCGGACAGCAGCTTGTAGCTGCGCACGGCACCGGATACCACCTGATAGACGTATTCAGACGGCTCGTCTTCGCCGTAGATTTCCTCTTCCTTCTTATAGGTGAATTCGGAGGCGATCAGACCGGCGTGACCGGTGGTCGCGAAGAACTGCTCTGCCGGAGAACACAAAGAGGGATCGATGGGCGCGTGGGCGGTGGCGGGCGTCCTGAGCGACTGGTTCAGCATCTGGCCATCTCCTTTGATCGGATGGCCAGGGTTGTACGGAAGATTCCGAGGACGAGGTATTTCGCTCCATATCTTAAGTGGGTTCCCCTAAGTAGGTTTACGGAGGCTGGGAGCGTGCGCCCTCGTCCGCTTCCGTGGGGAAAACCGAAGTATTAACAGGATCTTAAGATGATGGGCGACGGGCCAGCGCGGCCCGCTCAGGCTGCTGCGCCGCTCTCTTCGAGAGCGGCCCGGATATGCCAAACCAGGCTCTCTTCGAGGTGGGGTTTCACCACCACGTGCTGCACGCCGACGACGCTGGCGCGGCTGGAAATCGTCTCGTCCGGATAGCCGGTGATCATCACGATCGGGGCGCGCACCTTGCGCTCGCGCAGTCCGCGGGCGAGGTCGATGCCGTTCATGCCGGGCATCTTGTAGTCGATCACGATGCAGTCGACCGGGCCTTGGTCGATGGCGTCGAGTAGCGCCGGTCCGCTCCGGAACGTGCGCACCGCGAAGCCATCAGTTTCCAGCAGGAAACGCAGCGATCCGAGCACGCCCTGATCGTCGTCCACAACGTAAACGATGGTTTTTGCGGGTGCGTTCGGCATTACCAAACCTCACGCACCAATGAGCGCTGCGAAAACTGTCATACTGGTAGCATACGGGCTACCAACGAAGCCGGATTGATCTGTCTCAATCCTTGATAACGCCACCGCGCATCGCCATCCGCACGAGTTCCGAAAGGCTCGATGCCTGCATCTTGGTCATCACGTTGGCGCGATAGACTTCGATAGTACGCGGGCTGATATCGAATTCGCGCGCGATCACCTTGTTGGACATGCCGGCAATCAGGCCGTCCATCACCTGGCGTTCACGCGGGCTGAGCGACTGGATCCGTGCCGCAATATCCTGCGCCACAGCTTCGCTCTTGGCGCCTTCCTGGGCCTGCTTCAGCGCCGTTTCGATCAGTCCGATCAGGCGGTCGTCGTCGAACGGTTTCTCGATGAAGTCGGAGGCGCCAAGCTTCATTGCCTCGACCGCCAGCGGCACGTCGCCGTGGCCGGTCATGATCAGCACCGGCAGCTTGCTGCCAGCCGCTTTCTGGCGCTTCAACAGGTCTAGACCATCGATCCCCGGCATCCGGACGTCGGACAGGATGCAGCCGAATTCCACGTCCGGCAGGTCGAGAAATGCCTGCGCGGATTCGTACAGTCTGACCTCGTAGCCGGCCGAGCTCAGCAGGAAGTCGATCGATTCCCGCATCGCCAGGTCGTCGTCGATCACATGCACGGTTCCCTTAGGCATCAGTCAAATCCCCGACGGGCGCCAGCGGCAGCGTGAAGCGGAACGTCGCGCCGCCGGCGCTGTTCGTTTCCGCCCACATCCGGCCGCCATGAGCCTCGATGATCGAACGGCTGATCGAAAGTCCGACCCCCATTCCGGTTTCCTTGGTGGTGAAGAACGTCTGAAACAGCTTGGCTTTGACCTGCTCCGGCAGACCGCTGCCGGTGTCTGAGACGGTGACCTCGACCATGTCGTCCGCCACGCGGGCATTGCCGGCGGACAACTCCTTCTTATCGGAATTGGCCATCGCTTCCAGCGCATTGCGGAACAGATTGACCAGGACCTGCTGAATTTGCACCCGGTCGACCAGCACCAGATCATGGGCCGGATCGAGGTTGAAGCGCAGCACGACGCCTTGTTCCCGGGCGCCGGTGAGCCCAAGCGCCCCTGCCTCCTCGATCAGCTTGGCGAGACTCTCGACCCGTTTTTCGGATTCGCCGCGCGCGACGAAATCTCGCAGCCGACGGATGATCTGGCCGGCGCGCAGCGCCTGCTCGGCGGCGCGTTCCATCGCGCTTTCGATCTTGACCGTGTTCGGATCGGTGCTGCCGGCGAGCAGCCGGCGCGAGCCCTTCATGTAGTTGCTGATCGCCGACAGCGGCTGGTTCAGTTCGTGCGCCAGCGCCGAGGCCATTTCGCCCATCGCGGTCAGCCGCGAGACGTGGACCAGTTCGGCCTGCAATTCGTGCAGCCGCGCCTGGGTCTGCTGATACTCGGTGAGGTCGCGGATGAAGCCGGTGAAGTAGCGCTCGCCGCCGGATTCCATCTCGCCGATCGACAGATGGATCGGGAAGGTGCTGCCGTCCTTGCGGCGGCCGGTGACGATGCGGCCGATACCGATGATGTGGCGTTCGCCGGTGTTGTTATAGCGGTCGATGTAGTTATCGTGACGGGTGGCGTCGGGGCGCGGCATCAGCACGCTGATGTTCTGGCCGATCGCTTCGCGCTCGGACATGCCGAACATCCGCTCCGCCGCGCGGGAGAAGAACCGCATGATGCCGCGGCCGTCGATCAGGATCATCGCGTCCGGCACGGTGTCGAGGATCGAGCGAAGCTGGCCCTGCTGCAGCCGCAGTTCCTGCTCGAGCACCTTCTGCTGATCGATGTCGAGCACGATGCCGCAAAGATAGGAGGCACCGTCCTCATGGACGACGCCGCCGCGGGCGCGCAGCCAATGGCCGGGGCGGTCTTTCTCCGCCACCCGGTACATCACGTCGATCTTGTCGCCGTGCTCGATCGATTGCTGCAGTGCGAGGGCGATTTGCTCCCGATCGTCCGGATCGACCAGGGAAATGAAGGTGTCGTAGGTGAGGGGAGCGTCGGCCGGCACGCCCAACAGCTTCCGCGCGGTCGCCGAACACGCCAATTCCTGGGTGGCGAGATTGAGCTCCCAGGTGCCGACGCCGTACCCGTCGATGCCCTGCTGCAAACGGCGATCGCGCGCAAGGAGTTCGGTCGACGGTGGGGCTGGTTCGGTCACGCGACGCCTGAAATGCTCTCTTTGCCGCTCTTAACACAACGGCATTCCGATCCGCAACACGGCGCGCGGACGCAACTTCACAACCAGCGGAAGGCGAGGCGCCCGCCGCTGCCAGGGTCACTTAAACGGCGGCGGCGCGCCGATTTCAACTCGCTTTTTTGGCCGCCCGATCGTCTTCCGGCGAGTTCAGGTAGAACCCGGACATGGTATCGACCCAGCACAGATGATCGTGAACTTCCCGCACCCCGCAGACGTTCTCGGCGACCACCACCGCGGCCTGCCGCGACCGCTCTTCAGTGATCACGCCGTTGAGGTGCACCACGCCGTCCCGCACCAGCACGCTGAGGCCGAACGGGCGCCAGTCGTTGCGTTCGATTTCGGCGATGATCTTGTCGCGGATCTTGTCGTCGGCCGCGTTCGGCTCGGGGGCTTGGCGCGCCAGGTCGGCGACTGCGCGCAGCAGGTTCTTGCGGGTGACGATCCCCACCAGGATATCGCCGCGCATCACCGGGAAGCGTTTGACGTGGTGCTTCTCCATCAGCTTCACGATGGTTTCGATCGAGGTGTCTTCGCTGACGGTGTGGGGATGGTGCGTCATCACCTCGCCGACCTTGCGGCCGTGCTCGTGGACGAAGTCGCCGGCGCAGGTGCCGGGACCGAGCAGCATCCGCAGCCAGCGCCCGCGCTTACGCTGGGTTCCGATTTCGGCGCGGCGGATGAAGTCGCCTTCGGAGATGATACCGATCAGCTTGCCGTCGTCGTCGACCACCGGCAGGCCGCTGACGTGATTGTCGATCATTGCATTGGCGGCATCGACGATCGACGCATCCGGACCGATCGTGACAAGTTGCCGGGTCATGATTTGGTGAGCACGCATATCCAGTCTCCCCTAAGCCGCGGCGGCAATCCGAGCGCCACGCCGGTCGCACCGTGGCTTGTTGTGTCGCTGGCCCCTGCGACGCGTCAATGCGAGATCAACGCGGGCAAGGTCAGCGATTTGAAGATGCCTCTCGTCACACCGCCGAGGATGAACTCGCGCAGCCGCGAATGGCCGTAGCCGCCCATCACCAGCAGGTTGGCGCCGCTGTCGGCTGCGAACGACAGAATGGTGTTGTGGATGCTGCCGGGCGGCGAGGTGAGTTGGTGTCCGGTCGCCGCCAGATCGTGGCGCATCAGGTGGGCCAGCAGTGCGGTCGACGACGCCTGTCCGACGACGTCCTCATCTTCGTTGACGGAGACGACGTCGATCATCTTCGCCCGGGTGAGGAACGGCATCGCGTCATGCACTGCGCGCGCCGCGGGACGTCCGCCGTCCCAGCAGATCAGGATGCGGTCGAAGGCGAGCGGACCTGAATGGATATAGGGCACCATCAGCATCGGCTTGCCGGAATTGAACAACACCGCTTCGGGCAGCGGGTCCTGGTGACCCGGCTTGGCGCGGTCCGGCTGCACCAGGACGGTGAGGTCGTAGAGCCGCGAGATTTCCGACAGGGCCTGATTGGCCAGCACCGGCGTATCGCACACCGAGCGGGCGCCGTGCGTGACGCCGGCAGCGCGGGCCGCGATCTCGAACTGATCGAGCCGCGCGGCGGCCTCATCGGCATCGGTGTTCTGCTGGGTGGCGGCGGCATAGTATGCGGCTGATGCGCCGACCATGATGGCCGGATTGATCGGCTGATAGGTGCAGACGATGCCGTCCAGATGCGCATCGAATGCCTTAGCGACCGAGACGGCGCAGGCGACCACGCCGTCGGCCGGTCGATCGGCCGGGATGTGGGCGACGATGTCACTCAGCATTGCAGGACTCCCGCTTCCAAGCGTGTCGGATCGGGAGCGGAATATATGGCGGTGCTTGCGGGTTACTTTGATCTAGCTCATCGTATCTGAAAGCTCTGTTGCGGGATCATGGCTCCGTTGCAGTGGCCGGAAGCGGTGAGCGGTGGCTGCAGGATTGTGGTTGCCGCGGTGGTTCCCGGGAGGTGCCCGATGACGTACTCGACGGTGATGGTCGCGCTCGCGTTCGACCAGCCCAACGCGTGTCGTCTCAGCATCGCGGCGGAATTGGCAGAGCGCTTCGAGTCGCGGTTGATCGGGATTGCGGCCTCCGAACTGAGCCCGCCGGTGTACTACATGTCCGGCAGCCAGGCCGAGCGCCTGATGGTGGAGGGGCTCGCGACCATCAAGCAGCGTCTGTCGGATCTGGAAGCCGAATTCCGCCAGGCGATGAGCGGCCACACCCGCGAACTGCAATGGCGCAGCGCCATCGAACAGCCGTCGCGCTACATCGTGCAGCAGGCGCGCGCCGCGGACATCGTGGTGTGCGGCGCCGGCGTGTCGAGCCTGCTGTCCGATCCGTTCGCGTCGGCTGCTCCGGCCGACCTCGTGATGGAGATCGGCCGCCCGCTGCTGGTGGTGCCGCCGAACGTCTGCCGGATCGATCTGTCGAGCGTGCTGGTGGCGTGGAAGGACAATCCCGAGGCGCGGCGCGCGATTGTCGATGCGCTGCCGTTGCTGCGCCAGGCCAGCCACGTCACCGTGGTCGAGATCGTCGAGAGCGAAGAAGACCATGGCCGCGCCGCCGCGCTTGCCGGCGTGCATGACGTCGTCGATTGGCTGTCGCGTCACCACATCCATGCCATCGGTGAGGTGCCTGAACACACCGGCGATGTATCCCGGCAGATCACCGACATTGCCCGCCAGGTCGGCGCTGGTATCGTGGTCGCCGGCGCCTACGGACGTTCGCGCTTCCGTGAATGGATTCTTGGTGGCGTCACCCAGCATCTCTTGGAGCAGACCTCGCGCTGCGCCTTCCTGGCGCGCTAGCGGCCTTCGAACACAACTGGCCTGTGCTCCCGCGCCATAAACCGGCGCCGGCGTGTCTAATGCCGGGGATGCGCGGCGTGCCGCCGCTGGCCGCGGTGACTGCTCAGATTTGCCAGCGCCAGCCGTTTGGCGAGCTCGGCGCAGATCAGATAGCAGACCACGATCACGGCCAGCATCAAGCCGAGCTGTGCCCCGATCGGGGCGAAGCCGAACACCGATCGCAATGGGCTCACCACCAACGCGATGGCGAACGCGAGCGCGCCGAGCGATGTCGCGGCCAGGATCCAATTCGGACGGCTGGTCCAGAACGGGCCGCTCGAACGGATCAGGAAGATCACCAGGATCTGGGTTGCGATCGATTCCACAAACCACGCCGTCTGGAACGTCGATTCCGGGGCGTCGAAGACGTTTAGCAGCACGGCGAAGGTGGCGATATCGAACACCGACGACACCGCACCCATGATCATGGTGAAGCGCAAGATGCCCTTCATGTCCCAGCTGTGCGGTCGTTCGACATCGCCTGGATCGACGCTGTCGAACGGAATGCCGATCTCGGACAGGTCGTAGAGCAGGTTGTTGAGCAAGATCTGCATCGGCAGCAGCGGCAGGAACGGCAAGACGATCGAGGCCAGCGCCATCGACAGCATGTTTCCGAAATTCGAGCTGGTGCCCATCCGCACGTATTTGAGGATGTTCGCGAAGGTCCGCCGTCCTTCGCGGACGCCGTCCGCCAGCACGGCGAGATCGGAATCCAGCATGATCATGTCGGCGGCCGCGCGGGCGACATCGGTGGCGCCTTCGACCGACAGGCCGACATGCGCGGCCCGGATCGCCGGCGCGTCGTTGATGCCGTCGCCCATGAAGCCGACGACGTGACCGCGGCGCTGCAGTGCCTGGATGATTCTGGTCTTCTGGTCGGGATCGACCCGTGCGAACAGATCGACGTGCTCGATCCGCGCGGCGAGCGCGGTCTCGCTGAGCTCGGCTATCTCGGCACCCGTCAGCATTTGCGCATTCGGCAGACCGACCGCATTGGCGACATGCTGTACCACTGCGCCGTGATCGCCCGAGATCACTTTCAGCCTGACGCCGAGCGATTGCAGCGTCGCGATCGCGGCGGCGGCATCCGGCTTGGGCGGATCCGAGAACACGCAGAAGCCCATCAGGACGAGGTCGCGTTCGTCGGCGAGGCTGATCGCGGTGGTGCCGGCCGGCATCCGCTTGGCCGCAACCGCCAGCAGCCGGTAGCCCAGCGTCACCTGAGCCTGTTGCAGCTGCTCCAGCGCGGCTCGCGCAGTGTCGTCGAGCGGCTGGACCGCGCCATCGCCGCCATCAAGGCCGGTGGCTCGCGACAGGATCGCCTCCGGGGCGCCTTTGCTGATCAGCCAAGGCCCATCGCCGTCGGCGGCGAGCACCGAGACGCAGCGGCGTTCGAAATCGAACTGTACTTCGCCGAGCCGCTGCAAGGAGGCAGTTTCGGGCAGGTTCGGATGGGACAGAACGGCTTGGTCGAGCGGGCTCCGGACGCCTGTCTCGAACCGGCTGTTGATCGTGGCGAAGGTCAGAAGCCGATCACTGGTGGCGCCGTCAGGGCCAAGGTGATCGACAAGTGTCACGGTGGCCTGCGTCAGCGTGCCGGTCTTGTCGGTGCACAAGACGTCCATCGCGCCGAGGTCGTGGATCGCCGATAGCCGCTTGACGATCACCTTCTTGGCGGCCATCCGCAGCGCTCCCCGCGCCAGCGTCACCGTCATCACCATCGGCAGCAGCTCCGGCGTCAGACCGACGGCGAGCGCCACCGCAAACAGGAACGATTCGATCGGCGGGCGGCCGGCGACCAGATGGGCCAGCAGCACGAACAGCGTGAGAAACACGGTGAGCCGGAGGATCAGCAGGCCGAGGCTGTGCACCCCTTTTTCCAGCGCCGTCTCGGGCTCGTTCGCTGCCAGCGCGGTAACGATGCCGCCGAACCGGGTGTCTTGCCCGGTCGCCACGACCAGCATCACGGCGTTTCCTCCGACCACGCTGGTCCCTGCGAACAACGCGTTGGCCGCGTCCGCCGGGGTCGGGCTGTGGCACGGCCCGCTGTTCTTTGCCGATGGAAACGCCTCGCCGGTCATCAGGGATTCGTTGACCTGCGCGTTATGGGCCTCGATCACGACGCCATCGGCCGGGACCAAATCGCCGGCGCGTAGTTCGACCACGTCGCCGGGCACGATGTCCTCGACCGGCAGTGGGGTGACCTTACCGTCGCGAAAGACGTCGGCCCTGACAGCAACCGAGCGGCGGAGGTTCTCGGCCGCCGCTTCGGCGTGATGCTCCTGGACGATGTCCAAGGTGATCGAAAAGGTGATCACCGTCAGGATGATGACGAAGCTGCCGAGATCGCCGCTGATGCTCGAGATCGCGGCGGCGACCAGCAGGATCGCCACCAGCGGATTGAGCATCCGCTTGCCGATCTTGGCGAGCAGTGATTGACCGGCCGGCGGGTGGAAGGCGTTGCGGCCGTAGCGTGCGAGCCGGTGCGCTGCCTCCTCGGAGCTCAACCCTTCGCGCCGACTCTCGAACTGGGCGAGCAGCGTCTCGATCGGTTGGAGCCAGAACAGCGGGCGATCTTGCACGTGAAAACCGATGTGTTGATCGGCATCAAGGGACGGAATATCGCCAGATGCGATCCTGTCGCAAAAGTTCGACGCTACGCCCGCTTAACCATCGGGCAAGCCTCGATGGATTCCACGGACGCGTGACTAAGCGATGACATCTTCGTCGTCCTATATGTCGCTGGCAATACCCGCTGCGAATCCGGTCAAAGGACCGCATATTCGAGTGCGTCGAAGTATCAGTACGAGGCCATGATGCTGCAGACACCGGTCCCCCCCTTTGCTG